>NC_014148.1:4845000-5145000 GCF_000092105.1 Planctopirus limnophila DSM 3776
AATCAAAAATTCGCGATTCCTTCGCTAAAACGGTCTTGCCGTTGTTCAAAACTCAGTAAATAATCCCGACAGTTCGCACAAACGTAGTGCGACGGTAGACCGGCTGGAGATGTGATCGGAGGTGACCCCGATCGAATCCGGCGGACGATCTATAAACTGTAGAAAGGAGGTGGTCGTTTGAATTGTCTTAGTTCTAGTCGCCAGCGAGGTGGCAAATCCTAGTGACAGTCGACGGACTGGCTTAGAGCCACCGTCTCGTAGCGGCCATGTCCTTAGAGAACGTTCTGCGAATTCGATTCTTCGTGATCCCGAATTCCACTAAGAACACTCGATAGGGTATCGCACGAGCCTCGGGGTTGGAAATCGCAAGGTTTCCAACCCCTCGCTCTTTGATAGCCCCGCAATTTTACAGTCCCGCAAATTGAACCTCGCGCATCATCGGGCGACTTCCCCGAAGCACATCAGTTTGCATGAGACACTTAGACATCACAGATCGACGTCTGCAGTTTTCACAAGCCCTTAGCCTGGCTTCCCATCTTCAGCCTGCATTTCCGAAGAATTTTGCACGGCGTGTCACCTTTCTCACATCTTCCTGATCTCAATGGTCATGTGGCCTGACTGGCCAATCGAATTCGTGGCAAAGGGTATGAGCTTGCGAGAACTTTCTCTACGTTAAGCTCACCCGGTATTGAGGAAAATCACATGCATCGTCGTACCGTCTGGATGTGGGCTGGCGCAGGTTTGATGGGTCTGGTGGTTGGTTGTGGTCAAGCAGCCTCAACCACAAGTTCAGCCCCCGCAGGAGGAAGTGGTGCTGCCATGGCTCCCATGATGGGAGAGCCGAAGATGAGTGAACCGAAGATGAATGATGGCATGATGGCCGGCGAAAAAATGGCTGGCGAAAAGATGATGGCAGATCCCAAAATGTCAGATGGTATGATGGCACCAGCCATGAAAAGTGACGATAAGATGAAACCTCCCGCGATGATGGCACCAGATATGGCCGGCGAGAAGAAGTAAGCTTCCGGCTGTCAGCACTGGCCCACATTCGTCTTTTGAAACGTCGAGAGTGAGGTGGGAATGTCCACAGATCCAAAGATTTCTGATGCGGAAGTAACACCGCCTGAACTCTATTTCAATCGCCGGCAGATCATGCGGGCAGCCATTGCATTGGGCACTGTCGGTGCCACAGTTGGCATCTATCGTGCATTCAAACAACCTGCCCAGAAAGAGGCCAACACCGCCGCGATCGAGGGTCTGGTACGTCCTGCTGATACGGATGCCAATCTGGCCAGCCAGGGGTTCAAAGTGGATGAACCTTTGACCCCCGAGATTGACATTATCAATTACAACAACTTCTACGAGTTCACCACTTCGAAAGAAGGGGTGGCCAGAGCCGCTGCAAATTTCAAGACTGAGGGCTGGAAAATCGACGTCGGTGGGTTGGTCGATAAGCCCACCACTTTCACCATGGATTCGCTGAAAGCACTCAGCCCACCCGAAGAACGCATCTATCGCATGCGCTGCGTCGAAGCCTGGTCGATGGTCATTCCCTGGGCCGGCATTCCCTTAGCCCGAATTCTTGAAGCCGTTCAGCCCCAATCTGCAGCCAAGTATGTGGCGTTCGAAACATTGTTCGATCCTGTCCGCATGCCCGGGCAGGCCTCGCCTGTTCTCGACTGGCCCTATGTCGAAGGTTTGCGGCTCGACGAAGCCATGCATCCTTTGACTCTGCTCGCAACAGGACTGTATGGCAAAGAATTACCACCCCAGGATGGTGCTCCCGTGCGGCTGGTCGTTCCCTGGAAGTACGGCTTCAAAGGCATCAAATCGATTGTCAAAATTTCGCTGTTGGCCGACGAACCCCCCACCAGTTGGAATCGGTTCGCACCTCACGAGTACGGTTTCTTTGCGAATGTGAATCCGGAAGTCGATCATCCCCGCTGGAGCCAGGCGACTGAACAGCGTATTGGCGAACTGGGGCGTCGCAAAACCCTCATGTTCAACGGTTACGAAGAGCAGGTCGCTTCTCTCTATACAGGAATGAATCTGCGAAAATTCTACTGATCCCTGTCCGCCGATAGGGGGCCGCCGCTCAGGAGCAGCCATCAGGGCAACTTTCCGTTGGCTTCGAAGATGGAATTGAATTGTCCGCGTTAATCCATGCATCTCGGGAAGGCCGCCGCGTGAGTGAGATTCAGTTCTGGAAGCTGCTGCTGATTATCAATGGTCTCATCCCCCTGGCACTTTTGGGCTGGGATGCGTTACAGGGTAAAACCGGTGGCAACGCCATTGGACAGGCCATCCATACCACAGGCTACGTCTCCCTGCTCTTCATCATGGCGTCCCTCGCTGTGACACCACTTCGAGTTGTCACGGGTTGGACGACCCCGGTCGCCTTTCGTCGTATTCTCGGGTTGTTTGGCTTCTTCTATGCGGCCATTCACTTCGGAATTTACTTTGGATTTGATCGCGCTTTGAGCCTGTCGAGTACCTTCGACGAAATCGCGAAACGCAGGTTCCTACTTGTAGGCATGACCGCACTGATGCTCATGGTCCCCCTGGCTGTCACTTCCACAAACGCCATGATCAATCGACTCGGCGGCAAACGCTGGAAGCTCTTGCATCGCACAGCCTACATCGTAGGAGCACTGGCCGTCCTCCATTACTTCATGCAGGTGAAAGCCGATATTCGCCAGCCCCTCGCCTTTGCTGTTGTCCTGGGCGCCTTTCTGCTCATGCGTCTTCCTTTGAAAAAGCTCCTGCAAACTTCCAAGTCTCACTCTCCCGTCCACACCTCCGTCAAATCACCAGCCACTGCGACAGGTCGGCCCAGGTTCTGGACAGGTGAACTCAAGCTGGCGCGTGTCTTTCACGAAACTTCTCTTGTAAAGACCTTTCGCTTCGTGGCTCCCGATGGCAACAACCTGCCGTTTGCCTTTGAACCCGGACAGTACCTGACATTGAAAGTACTCATCGACGGAAAGTTCGTCAGTCGCTCGTACACCATCGCATCATCCCCCAGCCAATCGGGCTATTGCGAAATCTCTGTCAAGCGGGAGGAACATGGCCTCGTCTCGCGGTATCTGCACGAGCACCTGCAAGAAGGCGATCTTCTCTCAATATCGGCACCAGGTGGAAAGTTCTTCTTCAATGGTCGCCAGGCGAAAAGTGTCGTTTTCATCTCGGGTGGTGTGGGAATCACACCTCTCATGTCGATGACTCGTTACCTCACCGATACCTGCTGGCCCGGCGAAATCCACTTTCTCGTTGTCGATCGATCACCCAAAGATTTGATCTTTTACGACGAATTGCGACATCTGGCCCATCGATTTCCCAATCTTCATGTGGCCGTCACATTGACTCGATCTCCAGAGATGGATGATTGGATGGTGCCGGATGGCTGGCGGCGAGGTGAAGGACGGATCAATACCTCGTGGCTGCGCGAATGCCTGCACGATTGGCCCCAGCGCCAGGTCTATCTCTGCGGCCCCGACGCCATGATGGATGCCACTCGTGAGCTTCTGACTGAACTTGGAGTCCCTGCCGAGCAGATCTTTACCGAAGCCTTCGTCTCACCAGCTGCACAAAAAGAGGCGACTGAGATTCTGCCTGTGGAGTCTCCAGCCAATACCACAGCGACCTCCTCACGCGAACTCACCACGCACTCCGCAACTCCGGGCGAGTTTCAAGCCACCTTGCAATCGTCCCGGCAAACCATCGAATTGAGTGGCTACAACAATCTGCTCGAAGCGGCTGAAGCCGCGGGACTCGACTGGCCCTACGATTGCCGCTCCGGTGTTTGTGGCCAGTGCCGTGTGCGACTCATCAGTGGCGAAGTCGTGATGGATGTCCACGAAGCTCTTACGCCACAGGAACGAGCACAAGGCCATATCCTCCCCTGCCAGGCCCGCGCCTTCAGCCATCTGGTGATTGAGGCCTGACAAGCTGACCTGGACTCCTCTTGATGGGTTGATCTCACGCACCCACGCCGGCTTTGTGCTAACATAAGGCCTGAGCCGTCAGCCGATGATTTGTCGGTGAAATTCAAATTCTGCACGCTGACGTTGGCTCGTTCGAACTCCGCGCGGAATGAATCATCGGGAAAGCCTCGCAATGCAACCGGCGACCTTTGAAAGCCTTGTCGATTCACAGACTCCTGATCTCTGGCAGATTGAAACTCGTGGCCCTGGCCCGCAAGGTGCTTTGCCACTCACCGACGAACTGTTGAGAAATGCTCCCAGTGGCGATCTGTTTGGTCTCACTCAAAATGCCGGCATGGGCTGGCCTGTCGCCGAAGTCTTGAGGCCGCAATACCTCATTTTAAGTACACAAGGTGGTATTCGCGGCGAAGATGGCCGCCCGATTGCTCTGGGTTATCACACGGGCCATTACGAAGTCGGCCTGTTGATGCGTGCTGCTGCCGAAGAAATCGATCGTCTGGAGGGATTACCCTTTGCCGGGTATGTGAGCGATCCTTGTGATGGCCGTACCCAAGGCACAACGGGGATGATGGACAGCCTGCCCTATCGGAATGACGCCGCCATTGTGCTCCGCCGGTTGATCAGGTCACTCCCAGTGCGGGAAGGTGTCGTGGGTGTGGCTACGTGCGACAAAGGCCTTCCCGCCATGATGATGGCACTGGCTTCGATGCACGATCTGCCGTGTGTGATTGTCCCTGGCGGAGTCACTTTGCCTCCTGTTTCGGGCGAAGATACCGGGAAAGTCCAGAGTATCGGTGCCCGTTATGCCAAAGGCGAAATCTCGCTGGAACATGCTGCCGAAGCAGGCTGCCGCGCCTGTGGTTCAGCAGGTGGTGGTTGCCAGTTTCTCGGGACAGCCGCCACGTCGCAAATTGTGGCTGAAGCGTTAGGAATGTCTTTACCACATGCCGCTCTGGCACCTTCAGGCCAGCCGATCTGGTTGGATATTGCCGTCCGTTCAGCCAGAGCTGTCGTGACACAGCGGCTGACAGGTCTTTCGATGAACAAGATCCTCACTGCCGATTCGCTGCATAATGCGATGGTCGTGCATGCAGCCTGCGGTGGCTCGACCAACTTGCTGCTGCATATCCCGGCTATCGCCTTTGCTGCCGGTCTCGAGCGGCCCAAGGTCGAAGAGTGGAACCGGATCAACCTCGCGACACCCCGGTTGGTGGATTGCCTTCCCAATGGGCCCGTAGGTCACCCCACTGTGCGATTCTTCCTGGCTGGAGGTGTTCCGGAACTCATGCTCCATTTGCGTGCCTTAGGCCTCCTCAAGCTGAATGCTTTGACAGCCACTGGCAAACCACTCGGTGACGTTCTCGAATGGTGGGAAAAGAGTGAACGTCGCGAACGTGTCCGTCAGGTATTGCATGAGCGGGATGGCGTCGATCCCGATGACGTGGTGATGCCCCCCGCACTGGCGAAGGCTCGTGGATTGACCAGTACTGTCTGCTTCCCTCGCGGGAATATTGCCCCCGAAGGTTCGGTTGTCAAAGCCACTTCCATCGACAAGTCCACATTGGATGCGAATGGTGTCTACCACAAGATTGGCCGCGTGCGGTTTTTTGCAACGGAACGGGAAGCGATTCGTGCGGTCAAAGGCCAGTCTCAGCCCGCAGTCCAGGCAGGAGATATTCTCATTCTTGCCGGGCGTGGGCCCTTGGGCTGTGGGATGGAAGAAACGTATCAAATCACGTCCAGCCTGAGGTATCTCCCCTTCGGAAAAGAGGTGACATTGATCACGGATGCCCGCTTTTCGGGGGTTTCGACGGGGGCCTGCATTGGTCACGTCGGCCCGGAAGCTCTCGCGGGTGGCCCGATTGGGAAACTCCGCGATAATGATCTCATCGAAGTACGGATCGATACGCGGAACTTGACGGGAAGTATAAACTTCATTGGCGAAGGTGATGCCACGTTCACAGCCGAACATGGTGCTAGAATTCTAGCAGGGCGTACACCTCACCCGAAATTAGCTCCAGACCCAGAACTTCCGGCCGACACCAGGCTCTGGGCAGCATTGCAGCAGTTAGGAGGCGGAACCTGGGGAGGATGTGTCTACGATGTCGACGCCATTGTCAACGCCCTCGCAAATGCACCTCGGATGGGGACTGCTCCCTGCAGTTTATCTGGTGAAGGAAGTTCCAGCAGCAACCCCGCGGCTGGCTCCTCAAATCCAGAATCCGGCACAGACCTGCTCGCCACCACGCATGGACGAAGCAGCTGCTGATGTTGATCAATCGGAGCATCGCCAGAACATGAACTGCCTTCGTGCCATGTTTGCGGCTCTGAGCAAGCATGCCTTACCAATCCTCAATGCCCCATTAGCTTTCGGGATGAGTACAAGACGGCATCTGGCGAATCTCTTGATCGCGTTGGCACTTCTGCTGATCGCTGGTTTTTTTGCTCCGCTCACCCAGGCCAGCGATTCACCCACAGTCTTAATTCCACAGCAGGCCAATCCTCAGGAAGTCACCGCAGAGGATGGCTATCGGATCCTCAAATCCAAACCTTTTCTTCCGGCAGACTTTCATGATCGCCACCTGGAGCAGCTCTGGACCGTCTGGCCCGAGCCCTGGAAAACGAAGTATGCACAGGCTGCCCCGCACGAGAAGCGGCAGCTTCTCTTCTCGTACTATGGCTTGATTGAAGATCCCCAGCAAAAGTCTGCCGAATCCAGCAAGGAGAATGCTGTTTCTGGGACTCCCGCATTGGGATATCTCAAAACAGAATCCGGGAATTGGGTGATGACCTGCCTCGCCTGCCACGGCGGTAAAGTGGCCGGCCAATCACAGGCGGGCCTTCCCAATTCACACTTTGCCCTGCAAACGCTTGCCGAAGATCTTCGTCAGGTGAAGCTCGCTAACAAAGAGACTCTCGCACATCTGGAAACGGCCTCACTGACGATTCCACTCAATGTGACCAATGGCACGACCAATTCCGTCATCTTTGGAGTGATCCTGGGGACCTTCCGCCGCCCGGACATGTCGGTTGATCTGGCACGAACAGTTCCGCCAGTCATTCATCACGATGTCGATGCTCCACCCTTCTGGAATGTCAAATATAAAACCTCGCTCTACTGCGATGGTTTCGCTCCCAAGTATCACCGCCCTCTCATGCAGTTCATGCTCTTGCCAGTGAACGGCCAATCGACAATCTACAGTTGGGAAGATGATTTCCGAGCCATCGAAAAATGGATCGAATCTGTCGAGGCACCGGCCTATCCCTTCCCCGTCGATGACACACTGGCCGCCTCAGGCCGAGTCGTCTTCGAGAAAAACTGTGCCAGCTGTCATGGCACTTATGGCCAGGGAACCCTCGTTTCAGATCGGGAATTTCCCGCCGACACCCCGCTGCATGCGCTCACCACAGCCAAACGCGATGTTGTGAAGTACGAACAGAAAGTCATTCCCATCAGCGATGTGGGAACTGATCCGGTTCGACTGCAGGCATTAACGGCTACACATCGCCAATGGATGAAAGATGGCTGGATGAGCGATTACGGCAATCATCCAGTGATCATCGAACCCGCCGGTTATGTCGCACCTCCACTGGTCGGTATCTGGGCCAGTGCTCCGTATTTTCATAATGGCAGCGTCCCCACGCTCTGGCATGTCCTTCATCCCGAGAATCGCCCTGCCGTCTGGAAACGAACTGAAAATGGTTACGATACGAACAAAGTAGGTCTCGAAGTGGAAGAGTTCGGCCGATTGCCGACAGGTATCAAAACTCCCGCTGAAAGACGCCGCTACTTCGATACGAAGCTCAAAGGCAAGTCATCTGTCGGGCACGATTACCCGAGTGCACTGACCGCCGATGAGAAAAAAGCTCTCCTGGAATACCTCAAGACTTTGTGATGGTTCTGGACAATCGCCAGCTGGTCGTTCAGTGTGAGTGAATGGCTGAAAAAGTGTTTATCATTCTCAAGTTTCATTTGTCATTTCAGTTTGATTTCGTGAACGGGCGGCTTCCGGGAGTTCAGGCATGCAGAAACTTTTTCGGCAACTGTTGAATTCCTCGATGGTATACTCTGCCCGTGTGGTCTGGCTGTGCACAGTCGCTTTGACCACGGTATCAGCAGCAGGCCAGGAAGAGGGATCAGCCCCAAAGCAGGCAGGCCAGCCACCATTGGACCGACGCGCTGAAGTTCTTCCTCCCAACGGATTGTCATTGGTCAAATCTCTGGTGGAGGCCCAGCCTGCCGAAACCCCCGCTGGTGAGGATGATCCGATGGCAGCCATGTTTCGAGACCCCAAGGGAAGCATCTGGTCGAGCACTTTGGGTGGCCGCCAATTCTGGGGTGATGTCCATTTCTTCCATCACTTCCGAATTCAAAAGAATGTCTTCACGGGCCACTATCGATTACTCGACAGTCACGATCGTCGTCTGGCCAGCGGGACGCTCGAAGCTTGCCATCAGGCACTGAATGAACTGCGAAAGAAGGACCACATTCCGTCGATGTCCGGCACTGTGGTCATCTTCGTGCATGGAATCGTCAGGTCATCCAAGTCGATGTCGACACTGGCACGCCTGGCGGAAAAGCATGACATGACCGGGCTGGAGTTCGATTATCCCAGCACTCAGATCGATATTCGTGAGTGTGCCGAGTACCTGCATCAATGCATCAGCGGGCTGGAAGGTGTCGAGAAGATTCATCTGGTGGTGCACAGCATGGGTGGACTGGTGACGCGGGCTTACTTCGAGAAATATCATGATCCCCGCATTGGACGGCTCGTCATGCTGGGCACTCCGAATCAGGGAGCGCGGATGGCTGACCATTTGAAGGGCACTCTGCTCTTCAAAACCGTCTTCGGGCCGGCAGGTCAACAGCTTGTCACAGATCCTGAGGGAGTGATCCCCAGTCTCCCCATTCCGCCGTGTGAATTCGCTGTCATTGCTGGTGTTCGCGGCGACGGAAAAGGTTGGAACCCGTTCATCGCAGGGGATGACGACGGCACAGTCGAAGTGACCAGCACACGCCTGCCCGGAGCAGCCGACTTCATCACCATCCCGGTGATCCACGCTCTGATGATGCGTGATCAGGCCGTTGGTGAACACGCCCTGCGGTTTCTGCAAACCGGGTCACTGCGTGCGGAGGGACAAAACGAACCGATTTTCAGGGTCGACCAGAAACTCCCGCCACCTCCAGAGTCTCCCAGAGACTGATCAGCAAGCAACAATCTCTCCTATCTCCGACTGGGTGGCTGGGGCCAGATCTCTTCATTTGCACCCGAGTTGAGTTGACTCCGATCGTACCATGCAGACATGGCCTTTTCTCCTTCTCCCGTTCCGACGGGAGAAGGCCGGGATGAGGGAAATTCGCACGTTGTTGGCGAAAAATCCACCAGTGACTTCATCGCAGTACGCTTCTTAATGAGTGGCGACCCAGAGTATATATACGCAAGAGATTCACATCGATTAGAAAGACCCTCGCCCGGCCCGTCGCAACTACACACTTACAAATCGCATCAAGAAAAATGCACTTGCCGAAAGCGTGAGGATAAATGCCACACACGTAACAATTGCGGCAGCCATGGCGAAAGGCAGCGGAGCCGGGGCGGGCGTCGCTGTCGTCGCTCGCCGAATAGTCGCACGGATCAGAGGGTAGATATAGACAAAGTTGAGAAAACTACCGATGAGTAAAAATCCTGCAGCGGCGTAGTGATGCCGATGAACTTCCTCCAACAGCATAATGTCCTTGCTATAGTAACCGGCAAAAAACGGAAAGCCGCTGATGGATAATCCAAAGAGCACACCCGCCACGCCGAGCCACCGCCGACCGGGAATCGCGTTGGCCACTTGAGGGGCCTGGACACTTCCAAATGATGTGAGAAAGGCTCCGGCACAAAAGAATAATCCCAGCTTGGCGATCGAGTGCGTGATAATGTGCAGCATCGCCCCCTGCATGCTCTCCGGCGTTCCGACCAGAATCGCAGTAATAATGTAGGATAACTGGCCGACGGTCGAGAACGAAAACCGCTCTTTCAAATCCGGCGTCTTCCACGCTCGATACGCCGTATAGATGGCCGTAAAGCCACACAAGTAAATCAGCCACCCCGTCTCAAGAAAGTGATCGCTCAATTCACGAAGCAATTCCATGCCGTAAACATGCTTGGCGATCTTGAATAACACGATGCTTCCCACCTGCACCGACGCGACCGAGTGAATCATGGCAGTCACAGGTGCCGGGGCGATAGAAACAGTTGGTAGCCACAAGTGGAACGGGGCGACACAGTTCTTCGAAAGCCCCACAATGATCAGGGCGAGAATGATGGACGCTTTGCCATGGCTCCACCCGAAGTCTGTAATACTGATCTGTTCAAAAGGGGTGCCCAGCGGAAAATTCCATGCGACGACAGGGAGCACAATGAGCAGTACAGGCCAAAGTGTTGATTTGACATAGAATCTTGCCGCGCGGTGGGCAGCGTCTCCCCCTCTGAGAGTAATGAGCGGAACAATCGTTGGTATCGCCGCAATGTAGAAAAATAGCAGTGTGAAGAAGTTATCAGAAAGCCCGGCCCCCACCGACAATCCTACGGTCGCATTCATGTACTTGTGAAATGATTCAGCCTGATTTGAAAGGTGGGCTGATATATAGCCCACGGAATAGAGTAATGTGACGCTCCAGCATAAATAGACAACAATCACGAACATCCACGAGGATCTGTCAAGAGAGAACGAAATCCAGTTACCCAGACGAATCGAACCGCTTTCAGGGCCATGCAGAACCGCAATGACCGCCATACAAGCGGTGGATATTATGGAAATCGAGTAAAATGAGAGCTTCGATTTTGACTTGATGATCGTCAGCAGGTTAAGAATCAGCGGCCAAGCCAGCAGCAACAGTGCCATGGAAGTAGGATCGAGAATAGCCCTGACCATTACAGATGTTTCCCTATAAGAGGCGGAAGCAGTTCAGCAGACCCGGCTGAAAACAATTCAAGAAGTGTGCCCCAGGTGGGTTGCACTGGCCGGTTACAACACCGCCAGGTGGTGTGGACGGAGTGGACGCGTCTCATCGCCTGGCTTTCTGTTCGGACTTTTTCGCTCCCTTTTTCTCTTCCTGCATCATCTCCATCACTTCACCGAGGTGGGCGAAGAAATACTCCCGCATTTTCTCCAACACCTCACCCAACAGGGGGTCGCGAAGGCGGTAGAAGATCTGATTGCCATCCCTGCGGGTTTCAACGATGTGTTTGTTTCGCAGGATGGCCAGGTGCTGAGAGATGTTGGCCTGTTCCACACCGATCTTTTCGCAGAGCACGCCGACCGACATCTCGCCGTGACTCAGAAACTCGACAACAGCGACTCGTGTCGGGTGGCCAAGTGCCTGAAAAATCCCCGCCTTGAATTGCCGCAGCGACTCCAACATCACGACCTGCCCTTACATTCGATTCTGTGTACATTCGCATAATCGAATATACGATGCGGCTCAGAAAATCAATCCGATCTACCTGACAGTCCCGTAAGGTGGTAAGGCATCCATGGCATCTCCGTTTCCCAGGACCTCTCAGTCCACGACCTGTCGCAACGAATTGGACCGGCATGCGGAAAAAATTGACAATTTCATCCCGCATCCGCAATCTGTGATGGGGCAATGCGGTCTAGCGACAGTCGAATATCCACCCACAGGCAAAGCTCAAGCGGTAGTTTTATTCGAATCGACTGCGTACAAACTTTTGTCAGGAGCAGGGCTGTGCGGCATCTCAAAACCATCTCGCTCGCCCTGGGAATGATCAGTCTTCTGATCTCTTTGCTACCCCTCGGTTTTGCTGCTCTGGGGTTTCTCGGAATCCTTGCGGACATTGGTCCTGCCGAGAATCGCGAGATAGGCGTTCATTTGCTCGACTGGGGCTTACCCCCCTTCATTGGCGGTGTCGTGCTATGTGCGTTCGGTCTCCTGGCACACGTCACAAATCACTGTCATACACACGCAGCGCCGAGCACAGCTTCCAATAACAGAAGCACGCAAGATTTATAAAACTCAATACTCACTCGGCACCCGCTGCGATTGAGCCTGTTCGTTAGTCAGAAGCTTGGAGAACATGATGCGAATACCGATTCTCGCAACGATTGTGCTGATGATCTTTATCCCCTCTGCTTCTTTCTCGCAACTGGTTCCTCCCGAACAAGTCGAACCTGTTGGGCCACCCCTCTTTGTTGTGACGGTCAACGGCAAAGCGGGGTTTATGGATCCCGAAGGCAAGATTGTCATCAAGCCTGCTTTCGAACAGGCACTGCCTTTTCACGATGGACTCGCAGCCGTTCTTCAGCAAGGCCAGTGGGGGTTTATTGACACAACCGGGCGCATGGTCATCGAACCGCAATTCATCAGCGTGGGTTCCTTTTCCGAGGGTCTGGCCAAGTTTCAGGACAAGCGGCACACCGACAAACTGGGCTACATCGATAAGACGGGCCAGGTGGTCATTCAACCACAGTTCGATGCTGCGGAAGAGTTTCGCAATGGAATCGCCCGGGTGGGTGTTGCCACTTACAAAGGGATCCTGCTCAGTCTGATTGCCGACGTGGGGGTCGAGTGCAGTTACAAGTTTATTGACCGTGCCGGCAATCGTGTCCCGGAACCTCTTCCCGAACATTACGCCACGGGCGAGCAGGACGAACTCATTCCTTTCCGCAAGCAGGGTCTGTATGGCTATGTGAATGCTGAGGGACAGGTCGTCATCGAGCCGCAATTTGAGTACGCCGCTGCTTTCTCCGAAGGGCTGGCCAGAGCTTATAAAAACCGGTTAAGCGGCTACATCGACAAACGCGGCGAGTGGGCCATTCCCCCACGCTTCGAGTACGCCAACGATTTTTCGGAAGGGCTTGCTGGCGTCAATCTCGGCGAAGAAGGCTGGGGTTTCATCGATCGCTCGGGCCAACCAGTGATTCCTGGTCGATACGGCTGGATCTACGGCGGCTTTCGCCACGGCGTGGCCGAGGTCGCTTTTGACCGCAAACAGGGCTATATCAACAAAAAAGGCGAATGGATCCGACCACTCGGCGAATAGGAGATCTTCAACACATGTAACGACGCCATCGTCAAGAGAAGTGCGGCCGGGTGGAGTTAAGGCTCTGCGCAACCCACCAGTTCTTCTGCTCATCCTCGAAGCGTTCATCAACTCCGGACGGGATCATACTATTCACCGGGGCAGAATTTGCCCAGACGTAGCTCGGCACGTCGTGAGTGACGGCCGCCATACAAAACGCCAATAGATCGCTAAAATTCTTCGACACAAGTTAATTCCTGCAGGTAATCAATAGGCAAAGGTTAAGTTCGATGATCTTTCGATGCGGGCTCATCATCGCTGCGTTGCTGCTGGTCGCTCAAATCGCGGATGCTCGGCCGAAGGATTTTCTTAAGAAGAGCGATGCCTGGTTTGCGGGAGACGAGGCACAGCGAATTGCGAAAAGTATTCTCTCGTTCCAGAGTGAAACCGGCGGCTGGCCCAAGAATGTTGATACAACGGCCGCTCGCTATACCGGCGATCGCTCACAGCTCAAAGGGACTTACGATAACGGAGCGACGACCGATGAATTGCGATTTCTGGCTCGTATCTATAAGGCCACAAAAGATTCCAAGTACCACCAGTCGTTTGACCGTGGCCTCGCATACATCCTGAAAGGGCAATACCAGAACGGCGGCTGGCCCCAATTCTCACCGCCGGGTGCGGGCTATCATCGCCATATCACATTCAATGATGGTGCGATGGTGCGTCTGCTCGAATTCCTGCGGGAAGTCGCGACAGCAGATCGATACGAGTTCGTCGATGACCATCGCCGCCAGGCGGCAACCATTGCTGTGAGCCGGGGAATCGACTGCATTCTCAAGTGTCAGATCCGGGTTGAGGGCACATTGACAGTCTGGTGCGCGCAGCACGACGAAATCGACTTTCGCCCACAGCCTGCGAGAACGTTTGAACTGGCAACGCTCAGCGGGTGCGAATCGGCAGGAATCACCCGCTTTCTGATGAGCATTGATGATCCATCGCCCGAGATTGTGCAGTCTGTGGATGCCGCGATCGCGTGGTTCGAGCGATCAAAACTCACAGGCATTCGCGTGGCCACCGAGAAAGACAAGAAAGGCCCCGAAGGGATCAATCGAGTGGTGGTGGCTGATGAACATGCTCCTCCGCTATGGGCTCGTTTCTACCAGATCGAGACCAATCAGCCGGTCTTCGTTGATCGCGACGGGATTCCTAAAGCGACGCTGGCTGAGATTGGCTACGAACGACGCAATGGCTACGCCTGGTACGGCACCTGGCCGCAAAAACTCCTGAGCGATGATTACCCCAAATGGAGGCGGAAAATCTCGCTCAAAGTGAGTTCATAGCGACGATATCTATTGAATAACTGATGCCGCGCTTATGGAGAATTTTCGTCAATCGCAAGCTGGGGAAGTTTGGCACCGTAATAAACAGCTCGGTGACGGTTATCGTCGTAAGCAAAGTGGAGATAACCATCCTCGCTGACAAACCCATCCGGATAATTCAGTCGCCCCTGAGAGCCATCTGAAGACTCTTTAACCAGCACCCTTCGATAAGGCCATGTTTTCATCCCATCATAGCTGACCCATAAGGAAAGGGGACTGCGGTGACTGGAATTGGGATTATGCAGCATGGCGACACCATTATCACGCAGCTTGTAAATGGTCGCCTTCGAACCAGGATTCGGAATCTCGGTTTTTTGAGCAAAATTTGGCCAGGTCTTGCCGCCATCTATTGATTCGGCCATGTATAGCACACCACCGAGTCGATCCCCACGAATGATCATTTTGATCGTACCGTCGTCCAGCTCGACGATATTGTTCTCAGCCCAGCCATGGTAGCGATCATCTGTGGTGAGACGGATGTTGCCGTACTCTGTCCACGTTTCCCCCTGATCACTGCTGATGAGCACTCCGTTTCGCGGATTGCTCACATAATGCCTTAGCGCCTTGTGCCAGGGGCGATCTTCCGCGGGTGGCGGAGGAACATCTGGTCCCGGCCCTTCATAATGCTGGAAGGGAACCATAATTCGCCCATCCTTCGTGACGATGTGGTTGCGAATGAACGTGAACTGGCCCAATCGTCCTGGCAGCAATCTGGGTTTGCTCCAGGCCCGGCCCTGATTGGGACTGGTCATGATCCATGATTGCCAGTTTCGGCCCCACGTTTCAGAGTGCGTCGAAAAGAACATGGTTAACTTGCCGCGATGCACCATCACCTCGGTCGCACCTTGTCCACTGGTGAGACCACTGCGCGGCAGACCGGTGGGAACCTCCTGGATCGCAGACCAGGTCTTTCCCTGATCCAGACTTTTGACGACGCCTATGTAGTTCCCTGGCGATGGTTCGATGTCGTCACCCGCCAGCAGGTAGAGCGCCCACGATTTATCCGGCAACTGACGCAGTGTCGTGTCGCAAACCAATTTGTTCGGTGTGATACCATCATAGGCAATCGTTGTACGGTCGAACTCCGCATTCTGCAGAGCTTTGTCTTTCCATCGACCCTGCGAACCTTCGACCATGGCGAGAAGTTTCACGTCAATTGGCTGCGCCACGGGGTCTTTTTTCACGCCGGGCAATTTTGATTCGAGAAGCCCGCCCATGGCCTTGGTGATCACTCCCTGAAGGCGTGCATCGTGTGAAACAATTTTTCCAGCTGCCACATCCTCTTCCCGAAAAACAGCCAGCTGCACTTCCCGCTCTTTCGCCCGCTCGCGGTCATACGAAATGTAGATTCTTCCATCGGGAGCCTGAAAACCATCCGGGTAGGAAACTCCTCCCCGGTCATCGAGCATCAGTCCGCCGCCCCAGGTTTGGCCCTCATCATGTGAGAGGAACGCCATCAGTCGTGTCCGATGTTTTGTGCGTTCATCCACCTGGCCATGCCTGACCAGCAGCAGGCTTCCTGAAGCCAACCGACGGATATGAAATCTCGTCGGGATATGCGGCATCGCCATTTCAGGCTGACTCCAGGTCTTTCCCTGATCTTGCGAGAGACTTTCAAACATCCCTTCTGTGGTGCGGGCCAGCATCCAGAGTGTGCCATCCTTGCGTTCGATAATCATATGTTCGTCAAACTGCGGGCCAGGAAAGGCGACGCCGCCACGATAGTTCCACGTCTTTCCTTGATCTTGGGAAACCAGGACATTGGCCTTGCGGTAAGGGTCGAGTTCTGGAGCAGCGGTTTTGAGTTCCGCAGGACCGATCTTGCCGCGATCCCATAATGAAACGGGAAGCATCCATTCCCCCGACTTGAGGACAGTCGGTTTATTGAGCGTGCAACCATCCCAGATCCGGCGTGGAGCCGACCAGACAGGAGATGCAGCATCGGGGTCATCGCACGTGATCGCCCAGTTCCCGGCACGACCATCAAAATAGCCCATCGATTGATCGAAAAAGAGCCAGAGTCTGCCGGTGGGATCAGTCCATAAATTTCCGACAAGAATCCGACGCTTCAAACCTGTGGGTGCTTCGGGTGGATCAATGACCAGTTGTGGCGACTTCCACGTCTGGCCATCGTCATCACTCAGGCCCAGCACAAAAAATCCTTTCTCGCTGTCTCCACCCGCCACCCAGGCGGCCCACAAACGTCCTTTGGACGTTCGTTCAATCCCGATGGTCATGGAGTAGTCAAGCTGCTCCGGCGAATATTCGGGCCCGGGATGGGTCTGAATCACCGGTGGAACCAGCGAAAGATCCAGAATCTCGCGTCCGGGCAAAGTCTCTGCCCCCAGAGTGACTTGCCCTCCCAGAAAGCAGCACACTCCTCCCAGGAATAACAAACTCAGACAGCGGGTGAACTCTTTGAGGTTCTCAGAAACAACAATGTATAAAGCGCGCGACCGAGGCATGAGCACGTGCCTTTCTCGCAAAAAAGGAGGAGATGTCAATCCGTGATGTAAACAAACCAGCTGTCAAACAAACCCAGGTGGCAAACAAAACCGAGTGGCAAAGAGCAAAGTCATTGACCAGCAGCAACTTCTTTGTAACGACTTGCCCGGCTCAAGGACAGAGGCCACAAGGCTCCCCAAGAGCAACAATCTTAAGAATCACCACAACCTCTTCGTCATGAACGACATGATGGAGAAACATTTTCATCTATACAGACTCTCTCTAGAATCTACGGACATTTAGACCCAAAGATAATCAACAACAGCCGTCATTGAATGTGTAGAATCTACAAGGCATTACTTATGAAATCACAGCTAACAAACGCTGGTAATACGATTGTTCCGGCGTATCTTGCACTCCTTGCGAGGGGATTGTCGATTGTCAAAGAACCATCAGCATTTACTGAGTCAGGCATGATTTGGGTTGCCGAAGACACAACGACTCAGTTTTCTGCCGAAGATCTGGTAACGCTCCTGGGCTTGGTGGCCATGCAAGAAACTCGGGGAGCAGGTTGGCAGGCATCGGACGAAGAAATTGAAAGTTTCTTCGCGAAATATGGTGTGCCTTGAAAGATGATTTATTCAAATTGCGTGAGCCTGATATCACTCAGATGGATCCTGTCACTCAGCTTCAAACGTCGAGACAAGTGCCACTTTGGCGAATGGCTCGAATTCTGGGCTGGTCGCCTCTGGTGATGGCCATCCCGGTTTTCTTCATCATTGCCGAATGGATTCCTGACCGGAATCATGGGAGCATTGCCGACGGTTTTCGAAAACTCAATGTCTTCCTGGAAGTGATGGCCCCTTTGGCGATCATCTGTTGGGTGGCCGCAATCCTCATCATGATCTGGGCAAGTTTCTACTCATCGGCTCACAGCCGACAGAATTGGCGGTTAGCCGCCTTGATTTTCCTGGTTGGCCTGACACTGTTACTGATGGCTTAGTATTGTTACTGCTCAGTACGCTCAACACGTCTCAAGCAATACTTCTCCAGTGTTCTCCCATGAAATTGACACGCCGCCTGCTGTTGAAGATGGCATCAGCTTCTTGCTGGGACATTCTGTTCCCACTGAAGGCCTGTGATGCACTTGGGGGTTTGTCTTTCTTGATGATCAAGGGGGAGTTGGATAGGCAACTCGCAAGGAAATCAAAAGCTTCACGGGCAGTTTGGAGCCTTCTTTCCTGATCGCTATTTGTACCGAAATGAGTGGCAACGCGTGTTCGCTGAAAATTGATGATCATGCCGGCTGCCCGTTGGTCTTGGTTATCGGTAAGACAAAATGAGCAGCTAGCCTCTTCCGATCGATTACGTGCCACCTTTTTTGAGGGTAAGTCGTCCGACAAACTTTTTGCTGTGCATGTGAAAAAATCGTGAGATTGTGCTGAACCTTTTTCCGTGAAGCAGGGAATCAAAGGGCATGGAAGGCAATCGCACTTATTCCGAGAGCGAACTGATTCGCCGCATACAAGCGGGGGAGTCAGGTCTTTTTCAAGAACTTGCCCGCCGGCACTCAGAATCGTTGCTGCGTTGTGCCTTCACTCTTTGCCGAGACCAGCAGTTCTCAGAGGATCTGACGCAAGAAGCATTACTGGAAGGGTGGCGTTTCATCGGTCGATTCGATGGCCGGTGCCAGTTTTCCACCTGGTTGTACGGAATTTTAAGGCATCGATTCTTGAAATCTCTCAGACAGAAGTCGCTGCAAGAACCGCACTCGTGGCTTCTCGATGCAGCTTCTCTCATGACGGCTGAAACGATTGATCCTGTTCACCAATTGAAACTGAACGAAGACGCATCACGACTGCGGCAGGCGGTGGCTTTGCTTCCCGATGAACACCGCCAGGTGATCGAGCTTCGTTTTTTTGCCGAAGCGTCCCTCGAAGACATAGCGGCAGCACTCGATGTTCCGTTGGGAACAGTCAAATCGAGACTTCACAACGGTCTGGAAAAACTGCGGCAACAAAAAATCACTGTGAACCTTTTCTCGAACACCGGGGAATCAGGAGTGAAACCATGATGCACGATTCACTCACACCTTGTGAAACTCGCCTTGAGGAGATCAGCCTGCACGCTGCTGGCTGTCTGACGGAAAGCGAATCCCGCGAACTCCGGGAGCATCTTGGCCAATGTGCAGGATGCCAGGAGCGTTTTGTGGAAATGCAGAATCTCACAGGGGCCTTAAGGACTGCAAAACCTGAAGTTGATTCAGCCCGTGTGGCCCTCATCGAACAAACCCTTCTTTCGTTGAAGTCAGAGATACCCAGGAGAAAGCGATACTCTGTCACAGCGTTCGTGAGCGCCATACTGGTAGCTGCCGGTATTCTGGTGATGATAGGTCTTTTTAGCCCATTCTTCTCACGAGAACATCAGCCTTCAGTCGCGAGATCTGTCGATCCGACCCTGCCCACTCCTTCGCAGGTTGTCTCTGATGCTCCAGTCATCGTTGCGGATGCCTCCATTTCCCGGTCAGTGCCAACATTGATGGCACTTCGTCGAGCAGCGTCTGAGTCAGAGGAGTCCCTCGACAAACTCCTCGCTCAATGTTCGGAACATGTCTTTAACGATTCATCTCAACCTCCCTCTGTATGGCAAGGAAATGTACAATGAAACGAACAACGACCCTGCTGATTCTGGGATTACTGATATCTGGCGGAACTTCTTCACATCTCCGTGCTGAAGTCGTTCCTCAATCGGCGCCAGTTGTCAAGATGGCTGCTGCTCCCAACGCGGCTGTTATCTACTGGCAGGCCTTTTATGCGATCCCGAATCTGACTGAAGAGCAGAAGAAGGTTCTCGAAGCCGCCATTTCCAGCGACGAAGCACCAGTTTCTGATCAGCTAAAACCAATTTTTGCTCAATACCGTATTGCCTTGCATGAAATGCAGCGTGCCCGCCAGGTGACTCCTTGTGACTGGCAACTGGACATGAGCGCTGGCCCCGAATTACTGCTACCGCACGTCCAGAAATTGCGAGAACTCAGTCGCGTTAGTCTTCTCAGGGCTCGACAGCGGTTTGCTGAGGGTGAGAACGATGCAGCGATCGATGATGTTCTGGCAACTCTGAAAATGGCGCGGGATTGTGCCAGCAGTCCCCTTCTGATTTCGATTTTGGTCAATGCCTCGATTGAAAAGGCCGCCATTGACCTTCTGGCCCGCCAACTTCCGGCGTTAACAAAAGATCAACGGGATCGTCTTGAAAAAGAACTTGCACTGCTGCCACCAACGGTCACTGTTGCCACTGCCATGCAATGGGAAGGCGAGATTTTTGGTACCTGGTTGAAACGAAAACTAGAAGCCGAGATTCGACAGCAGGGCAATTCTCCCTCAATCGAAAAACTGTTTGCAGCGCTTTGTCTGTCGATCGGTGTCCCCTGCAATTTGGATCCCAAGCCAGAGGATCGTGAGGGACAGCGTCGGGCCGAGTTAATCAGAACTTTGTCAATTGCTGATATTCATGCACAAATTGATCAATTGAGCGATGATTTCAATACTCTGGCCCAAATTGCCAGCCTGCCGATCGATCAGCGAAAGGCCAAAGTCGACGCCTTTGAAAAGTCGATTGAAGCTGCCAAACAGTTAAAGGACAAGGCCGATTTAAGACGCTGCCTGACCATCACAGCTCTGCCATCAATTGGAAATGTCATCACTCGTGAAGAGCAACTGCATATTCGTCGTCAGTTACTGGAACAGGCGTTAAGGGTCCTCCGGGACGGTGAGAATTCATTGACACCAATCGACGGGAAAATGGTTCGATATCAGAAAATGGCCCATGGCTTTGAACTCCATTTATCAAGCAGCTCTGGTGATGTCATCTTGAAGGTTGGCACCGAGAGTTAGACTCATCGTTCCAGGGAAATCAAGATGATGTTCCATAACGATTGATCGGACGTCGCCTTGATTTTCCTCGTTGGTCTGACACTGATACTGATGACGTAGTATTATTACTGCTTCAAAACGCTCAATACCTCTCATGCAGTACCTCTTCAGAGTTCACCCATGAAATTGACACGCCGCCTGCTGCTGAAGATTGCCCCTGTGGTTCTGTTGGGACAGTCTTGTATTTCCCGCGCTTTTGCTGCTGCCGTGCCACCGTTTGGAGAGAAGTATCCCAACCTGGAATCGCTGACGACCGGCGAGTGGTGGAACAAAGGGGCGCTGGCGGCAACGCCGAATGCGAACAAGAACGCCAAGGGCAAAACCAAAGCGGCTGGCGGTCCGGCGGCACCGCCTTCGATGAATGTGCCGCGAGATGAGGTGGTCTGCTTCGCGTATTACACGCAGCAGAATGGCGTGCTGAAGCTGAGTGCCCAGCTCTTTCCACTAAAGCCCGATGAAGAGCGTGTGGCCAGGCTCGAAGTCCGACCCGCAGGCGAAGACTGGAAGGAGATCGCCAGAACTGAGGTGCTTTATCCGGGTTGGGATGCCCATTTTCGCGTCGAGGGCTGGGATGGTTCAAAGAACGTTCCCTATCGAGTGCGTCACGGCGAGAAGGCCATGTTTGAAGGCCTCATCCGTCGCGATCCTGTCGAGAAAGAGGTGATCGTTGTCGCCAACATGAGCTGTAACAGCAGTCGCACCATCGGACCACGCACAGAGATTGTCGATAACCTCCGCGCTCAGGATCCTGATGTTCTTTTCTTCGGTGGTGATCAGACCTATCGCCACACCGAACACACTGCCGGCTGGATTGAATTCGGCTTGCAGTTCCGCGACATCATCCGCGACCGGCCCACGGTCTGCATTCCCGACGATCACGATGTCGGCCATCCGAATCTCTGGGGCGAAGAAGGTGGTCAATCGCACATCGAAGGCGATGCGGACGGAGGCTATCGGTACCCGGTCGCATACGTCAATCAGGTCCAGCGGCAGCAATCATGGCATCTGCCCGATGCACCCGATCCCGCGCCAGTCAACCGGGATATTTCGGTCTATTTCACGCGAATGACTGTCGGTGGCATCGACTTTGCCATTCTCGAAGATCGAAAGTTCAAGACCGGTCCTGCTGGAATGATCCCGCAGATGGGACCGCGTCCTGACCATATCAATGATCCCTCGTATGACCCGAAGAGTATTGACCTGCCTGGTCTCGAACTGCTCGGCCCGCGACAGGAGAAGTTCCTGCACGAGTGGTCGCAGGATTACAGCGGCGGTGCCGAGATGAAATGTGTTCTTTCTGCGACCGCCTTTTGCGGAGCGGTCCATATGCATGGCGGACCGAACAGCCGACTGCTGGCCGATCTCGACTGCAATGGCTGGCCGCAAAGTGGTCGCAATCGTGCTCTCCGGGAGATTCGTCGCGCGTGGGCTCCGCATCTCTGTGGCGACCAGCATCTGGCGGTCGTCGTCAAGCATGGTATTGAGACGTTCGGCGACGGCCCGTTTGGTTTCACCAGTCCCGCCCTTGTGAACACAATCTATGGTCGCTGGTGGCATCCGCTGGATGAGCAGGCCGGGCCGAATCCCGTTCCGAACAGCCCATTGCCCTGGACTGGTGATTTCAAAGATGGACTTGGCAATCCGATCAGCATGCTGGCCTACGCCAACCCCGAGAACATTCAGAACGAACAGCAAAGGGCCGATGGCTACGGCCTGATCCGTTTCGACAAGAAGTCGCGAAAGATTACGTTCGAGTGCTGGCCGCGGTTTTCAAAGGTCAGCGAAGGAGACAAAGCCCAGTTCCCCGGCTGGCCAGTGACCATTGCGCTCGATGCTAACGATGGTCGCGCGATTCAAGGCTGGCTGCCGGAACTGATCTTCGAAGGGGTTGAGAATCCTGTGGTTCAGGTGATCGAGGAAGCGACTGGAGATATTCTTTACGCAGTCCGCGTGCAGGGAACCCGCTTCCAGCCACGGGTCTATTCGACTGGTAAGCATACGGTCAAAGTGGGCCGGGACCGACCGGACGCTCAGTCGATGGAAGGCCTGGAGCCTCGGCCAAAGGACATGGCCGGAAGTCGCCAGGTCAAATTCTGATACGGATTCCAATAAACAACTGCGTCGGCGGGTGGCTGGGGTTGAGTCTGCGAACCCCCAGCGATTTTTGGCATGAACTGGGGGTTCGCGAAGACGCTCAACCCCAGCCACCCCATACCAGGGAGCGCGGTCGAATACTGGAATCCGTATGAGTAGTTGTAAATCAACATTGAGGATTCAAACCGCGCAGATTGTGAACAGCGTGATGAGGCGCTCAGCTGAGTCCCCGATTTCTTTGAGCCTAAGCACATCGCTGTACAGGTTTTTGAACAGATGTCGATGCCAGCGTCTTGCGGGTGCATGATCCACTTCCCTAGAATACTCGTTACTCCAAGACGGGCTCGTCTGCCAGATCAGACGATGTGTGGCGACTCCCGTTCAATTCAAGCTCTTTCCTTCAGCGAAACCCAGGGAAAACCTTTATGAATGAGATCATTACGGCTCTGATCATCGTGGGAGTGATCTTCCTCGCGATCATTGGCATTATTCTCTTCATCGCCCTGGCTTCGTACTTCAATCTGTGGTTGCGGGCCTCCTTTGCCGGTGTGCGGATCAATCCTTTTTCGCTGCTCTTCATGTCGCTGCGAAAGATCAATCCGCCGCAGATTGTCGATGCACTCATCATGTCCACCCAGTCGGGAATTTCCGGCATCACACGCTCCAAACTCGAAGCTCACATGCTGGCGGGCGGGAATATCAATACCGTTGTCCGCGCGTTGATTGTGGCTCACCGGGCGAATATTGACCTCGACTGGGATACCGCATCGGCGATTGATCTCGCGGGCCGCAATGTGTTGGAAGCTGTTCGTACAAGTGTCGATCCCAAGGTGATTGATTGCCCCGATCCGGCTCACTTCGGACGCACCACACTCGATGGCGTCGCTCGCAACGGCATTCAGCTCAAAGCCAAAGCCCGCGTCACTGTGCGAACCAACATTTCCCAACTGGTCGGTGGTGCGACTGAAGACACGGTGATTGCCCGCGTGGGTGAAGGGATCGTCTCGGCGATTGGTTCGTGCCAGACCCATTACGATGTCCTCTCGAATCCTTCACTGATCGCCAAGGCTGTGCTGGATAAGGGGCTCGATTCCCAGACCGCTTATGAGATCGTCTCGATCGACATTGCCGACATCGACGTGGGTGACAACATTGGTGCCCGGCTCCAGGCCGATCAGGCAGAAGCTGATAAGCGAATCGCCCGTGCCAAAGCCGAGGAGCGTCGAGCTCGGGCCGTTGCTGCCGAACAGGAAATGCGGGCCCTTACAGTCGAAAACCAGGCGAAAGTGGTGCTGGCCGAAGCCCAGATTCCACTGGCCATGGCAGCCGCCTATCGCAATGGTTCACTCCGTGCAAATCCAAAGTAGTGCGGCTATATCATCCTGCAGGTGATCCATCACCCGCTTGACAGCAACCGTGTTGTATTTCACCAGTGTTGTAAATCACCAGTGACTCCTCAGCGATAGAGCAACCTCCATGTCCATGGACGAAGAACAACTGCAGGTTGTGCAGAACGTTTACGGAGTCGAAAACTGGTCAGCGGGATACTTCGATATCAATTCGAAGGGCCATCTGATTGCGAGGCCCGCCGCCGATGATCCACGATCGCTCGATCTGTTCGAGCTGGTCAATTCCCTGCGCGATGAACGGAAGTTGCACACTCCACTGCTCCTGCGATTCCCGCAGATTCTCACCAATCAGCTTAAAAAGCTGGCCACATCTTACATTCAGGCCATCGAAGAATACGGCTACCAGGGCCGACACTTTCCGGTCTTCCCGATGAAGGTGAATCCTCGTCGGGAAGTTGTCGAAGAGTTTCTCAAAGACTCAGCCCGCTTCAACGTGGGTCTGGAATGTGGTTCCAAGCCCGAACTTTATGCCGGCCTGGCTCAGGTGCAGCATCCCAATTCGCTGCTGATCTGTAATGGCTTTAAGGATGATTCGTTTATTCGCCTGGCCATGCTGGGGGTCGAAGCGGGCAAGAACGTCGTCATCGTGATTGAAAAGCTCAGCGAGTTGATCACCACGCTCAATCTGGCAGATGAAACCGGCGTCATGCCCATGATCGGACTGCGATCAAAACTGTATTCCCGCGGCTCTGGCAAATGGGCCTCTTCGGGTGGTGATTCCGCCAAGTTTGGTCTGACGACGTCTGAGCTGCTCGATTGTGTCCGGCTGCTTAAAGATCGTGGCCGACTGAGTTCACTCAAGCTCCTGCACTCGCACATCGGCTCACAGATCACGGAGATCAAACGCGTCAAAATGGCGATGAAGGAAGCCGCCCGCGTTTACGCCAAACTCCGGCAACTGGGCACTCCCATCGATACGATGGATATCGGTGGCGGCCTGGGTGTGGATTACGATGGCTCGAAGACCCGCTTTGAATCCTCGATGAACTACACGGTTCAGGAGTTCGCGAACGATGTGGTCTATACGATCAAATCGGTCTGCGATGAAGAGAATGTGCCGCATCCACATTTGGTGACCGAGAGCGGCCGCATGATGACGGCGTATCATGCCGTCCTGATTACCAGCATTCGCGATGAGATTGAAACTTTTGCCGATGATAAGCCCGAAGTGACTGTTGATGATGACGACCCGCAGGTGATTGTCGAACTGAAAGCGCTTTGCGACGGGATCAATCGCAAGAATTTCACTGAGTTTTATCACGACGCACTCGAGCACAAAGACGAACTGCACACGCAGTTCAATCTCGGGCTGATCAGTCTGGAAGACAGGGCCAAAGGGGAAGTCCTCTTCTGGGAAACGTGTGCGCGGGCATTGAAAGAAGCTGATGGCGTCAAATCGCCACCTGAAGAATTCGAAGACTTACGGCGTATTCTGGCTGCGAAGTACCTGTGTAATTTTTCGCTCTTTCGCTCGGTCCCTGATAGCTGGGCCATTGGGCAACTCTTCCCGATTATGCCCATTCATCGGCTCGACGAACCTTTGACCGATTTTGCGACACTTGTGGATGTCACCTGCGATTCGGATGGGCGGATTGACAAATTTGTCGATCTGAAAGATGTGCGGGAAGTTCTTGAGCTTCACAAATGGAAGCCGGAAGAGCCGTATTATCTGGGGATTTTTCTAGTGGGTGCCTATCAGGAAGTGATGGGAAGTTTCCACAATCTGTTCGGGCTTCCCAATGAGGCGCATGTGGTGATGGATGCCGAAGGAAGGTGGCACATTACCAAGCTGATTCAGGGGAGCAAGCTGGGAGAGATGGTGGCCTTTGCCCGTTACGACCGGGCACAGCTGCTGGCCAATTACAAGCAGCAGCTCGAGATTCGCAGGCAGGCTGGCAACCTTTCCGAAGAACGCCTGGATCAACTGGCTCTGGCTTATGAGGCCATGATTTCTGATACCACTTATCTTTCACGTTGAGAAATTTCCTCGTGGCTCGATGAAAGATTTCTCGGCGGCCAGTTCCTCAGCTTCATTCGAAGTGATGAGTCCTCAGGAAGCATGAAAGTCATCCTCATTCGACCCGCGTGAACTCAGTCGCCCCAGAGACTACAATCGCACACAGATGAGGACATTCTTCATCCTGCGGATTTGTCTATCGATCAAGTGACCTTCCATGAATCATCCAGCCCCACAGCGAGATCTTCCTCCACCTTCAGCCATTCTCCGCGAAGGCTGGCACTGCCTGCACATCTACTATCAGGTCAATCAGGCCCATTATGCCCGTCTGACAGACAGCCAGCGGGCGAGCGGCCGCGAAGAACTTTTAGAACTGCTCCGGCCCGATGCCCCTGAGGCTCCTGTCCGTTTACAGACGTCTGTCGTGGCGGGGCATCGGGCTGATCTTTCGCTCATGCTGATGGATGCCGACCCCTTCAAAATTGAACGGCTGCGGCAGAAGATCCGGGCCAGTACCTTGGGTGTCGCACTCGATCCAACTTACTCATTCGTCTCGATTACCGAGGTTTCAGAGTACGTTCCCACCGTCGAGCAGTTCGCTGAACGACTGATTCGTGAAGGTGGCAATCCCGAAGAACCAGCTTTTCAGGCCCGGGTGAATGGGTATCGCCAGCGACTCCCGATGATGAATCAGCAGCGTCTCTGCCCGGATTTCCCCGCCTGGCCCGTGATGTGTTTTTACCCGATGAATAAGGCCCGGCTTCCACTCGCCAACTGGTACGAAGAGCCTTTCAGTGTGCGCAGTGCCTTGATGGCCGAACATGCCACCAGTGGCATTGCTTTCGCAGGGAAAGTCTCGCAGCTCATCACCGCTTCCACTGGACTCGATGACTGGGAGTGGGGTGTCACTCTCTGGGGACGAACTCCGGAATATCTCAAGGAGATTGTTTACACCATGCGGTTTGACCATGCCTCGGCTCACTATGCCGAGTTTGGACCATTTTATACGAGCTACATTCTCGACCCGAAAGACGCACTCGATCATATCCGCCTGTAACGATTCTGCGGGTTGTTTGCCGCCACTTGAAGGCAGCAAACCCCGAGACAAGTACAGAGTTCTGTTCACTTTTGAGTAAACAGGGAGTTTCCGTCTTGCGAACGCTCCACAGGTGGCGGGAGAATCCTGACGGACGCACGGTCGTTATTGGTCGTGCAATTTTTGACGTTGAGATATTCAATCTCCTTTCACGCAGGTGGTAATCCGTGGCTGCGACAGTACTCGTCACTGGTGGTGCAGGTTTTGTGGGAAGTCATATTTGTGACCGTCTCATTGAGCGAGGCGACAAAGTCATCTGCCTCGACAACTTTTTCACAGGCCGCATGGCCAATATTTCTCACCTGAAAGATCATCCGCAGTTTCAACTGGTGGATCACGATATTGTCCATCCGATCACACTTGATGCCGATCGCATTTACAACATGGCTTGCCCTGCTTCGCCAGTGGCTTATCAGTACAACCCCATCAAGACGATCAAGACCTCGACATTGGGGATGATCAACATGCTGGGTCTGGCCAAGCGCTGCAAAGCCCGCATCCTGCAGGCCAGCACTTCGGAAGTTTATGGCGACCCGGTGGTACATCCTCAAACCGAAGATTACTGGGGGCATGTCAATCCGTTAGGGCCACGCAGTTGCTATGACGAAGGGAAGCGCGTTGCTGAATCGCTGTGCATGAACTATCACCTGGCTCATCAGCTCGAGATTCGCATTGTCCGCATCTTTAACACTTACGGCCCGCGGATGGATCCCAACGACGGGCGGGTGATTTCGAACTTTATCACACAAGCTCTCAAAGGGGAGCCACTCACTGTCTATGGTGATGGCAGCCAGACCCGTTCCTTCTGCTATGTCGATGATCTCGTGCGCGGCATCATGGCACTGATGGATCAGGGGATTCATACTGGCCCGGTGAATATCGGAAATCCAGGGGAATATACCATGCTCGAACTCGCAGAGCAGGTTCTCAAAGCCACAGGTTCAAAGAGCACCATCGACTTCCGCCCCCTGCCTCAAGATGACCCGAAACAGCGCTGCCCGGATATCACCCGCGCGAAAGCGATGCTGAAGTGGGAGCCGCAGATTCCACTGGCGGAAGGTCTTGAGAAGACCGTCCATTACTATCGACAGCAGCTGGGTATTGACTAGTTTCGAACGTTTGGATTGATCAACTCAAGCGACCTTTTCGGTACCTGCTGGAATGATTCCCAAAGCAGCGCAAATCGCATCCACCTGCACCGTAGACAATGGTCCCAGACCTTCCAGGAAGTCGTTTAGCTGTGCGGAAGTGATGTCTGCTGACTGACACAGCAGTTCCAGTGGGATCTCTCGATGTTCATGAATTTGCCGACGTAACCATCCTGAATGTGTCAGCTCACCAGCAGCCTTCATCGCACGAACCAACCCGGCACTGTCTTTGACTCGACCAGCCTGAGCAGCTTGTTGTTTTGCCCGGAGTTCCTCCGGACTGATTTTGATTTCTTTCATCATTCCTCCGTTGGCTCATAAGCGGTGACTGGCAAAACTGTCATGGTATCAATCATCTCGTAGACACAAATCAACCACCGCAACAAGAATGGGCACGGATGCTTCGATCGCGAGACGTAGTACTCTTTTCGCCTTTTCGATTGTAATGATGTGACTAGCCAGGCTGGTGGACAGGTTTCGGAAATGCGTGTTCGCAATTTTTCAAGCGTACGGCGATAATGCAATCGACGCGCAAGTATGCGATACAACTTGAGCAGAGCATCTGAGAACCGGTTGTCACTCCCTTGAGTGATCTCAATTGTGATTGCCGATGATCTTGAACATTTTCTTCCGGGATCTTTCATGTCCGTAGTCATCTCGCCGCAAACCCTCACGGAACTGGCACTCTTCGATACTCCCACGATCTGCAATGCGGTCGAGCTTTGGGATCTCCGGCCTCGTAATGAAGGCTACATGAATTCGTCCATCCGGGCCTGCTTTCCGGATCTTCCACCGATGGTCGGCTTTGCTCTCACCAGCACCTTCCGCAGCCAGAAGCCACCCCGTGGCGGAGATGCTTACGGCAGCATGGGTGCACAAGTTGAAGCCATGGCCAGTATTCCCGGCCCGCCCGTGATCGTTTTTCAGGATCTGGATGAGCCCGTCGCTTCGGCCACATTCGGCGAAGTGATGTGTACGACCTATCAAAGTTTTGGTGCCAAAGGCATCATCACCTCTGGTGCCGGTCGCGACCTCGATCAGGTCGCTCCCCTCAAGTTTCCCGCTTTTACCAGTGGCTCCATCGCTGCCCATGGGTATTGCCATATCCTCGCGATCAACGTCCCTGTCACAGTGGGTGGCATCACCATCTATCCCGGCGATCTGCTTCATGGCGACCGCAATGGAGTGAGTACCATACCGCCGGAAATCGCGAGCGAAGTTCCCGATGTCTGCCGTGAACTTGCGAAAGCCGAAGCCATTGTCCTCGGTTACCTCAAAGATCCATCTCGAACAGTCGCAGGCTTTAACGATGCTCGCAAAGCCTGTGCGGCTCATATTGCTGAGGTCAGGTCACGATTGCTTAAAACTCATTAAGTCTATTGAGCAGCCTGATCCCGTAAGCGCTGCACAGTGCGGGCAATGATGGAAACCGCACTCATGATTTCCTCGCGCGTGGTGAATCGCCCGAGGCTCAATCGAATCGAGCACTTGGCAAGCTCTGGCTGCACCCCCATGGCCAGCAGGATGGGGGAAGGCTCCATCGAACCACTGGCACAGGTGCTGCCAGCCGAACAGGCGATACCAGCCAGATCGAGATTCACCAGCAAAGCCTCTGCTGGCACATTTTCGAAGGCAACTTGAATGGTATTGGGCAGGCGGCTTGAAGCCTCGATTCCAAACACATGAGCCGGGGCAGAACTATCGAGAAGATGATCCTCCAGCAGTTTCCTCAACTCGATCATGCGCTGATATGCGGAACTTCCTTCCCGGGCAAACAATTCCAGGGCTTTCGCCATTCCCGCAACCAGTGGTGTGAACTCTGTCCCCGCCCGGCGATCTCGTTCCTGGTGCCCGCCCGTGAGCAGTGGTGTTAACCGCGCTGCTGGCGAAAGGAGCAAACCCCCAATTCCGCGCGGGCCATGAAACTTATGACTGGCAAAACTGATGGCGGTCGCACCGGTCTTTCGAAACGACACCTCTTCCAGTGGCATTTTGCCAATCATCTGCACGGCATCTAGATGCAATGGAATGTTTCGATCGCGGCAGGCATGGCTCCATGGATCAATCGGTTGAATCACACCAGTTTCATTATGCCCCCAGAGAATCGTCACCAGTCGGACATCATCCCAGGGAATCTCGCACTGGTCGGGTGTTCTCAACTCACCTTGAGAATTGACAGGAATTTCGAGCAGCTTGTGACCTTGCACCATGGCCAGCCAGCGGCAGGTTTCTACGGTGGCAGGATGTTCTCCCGAGCCCATCACAATGACGCCGGGCCGGGTTCCCACGAGACCTCGCAGCGCCAGATTGATTGATTCCGTTCCTCCTGATGTGAAGATCAATTCCTCAGGAGCGGCGCCGAGCAGGCTCGAAATCGATTCCCGACTGTCATCCAGAACTCGTCTGGCACGTCGGCCCATGGCATGGCGCGAACCCGGATTGGCCCAGGCTTCCTGCTGACAGTTCGAAACCACTTCAACCACCTCAGGGAGTGGTTTCGTCGTGGCATTATGGTCGAGATAAATCATGCCTTGATCATTACCATTGCCAACTCGCTTGTCGAAGCTATTCGTCGCCACCTCGTTCTAGCCCAGGTTTTGAGAGAACAAGGTCTCAAGAATCTGGCGAGATTAAACATTGTCGAAAGAGATCACTTCTGCAGGTTCGCTTTGAAAAAGGCAGTCACTCTCTGGGGCGTGTCATTTTCCCGGACATCGTGCTGCTTTCCCTTGGCAATATGATAGGTCACATCGCCACCATTGGCTTTGAGTGCGTTCACCAGAAGCTCACTATGTTTGATGGGAACGATGTTGTCGCGATCGCCATGCACAATCAGAAAAGCGGGAAGCTGATCTTTTTGGATATAACTCAGCGGATTGGCGGCCTTCACTTTGGCAGCATTGTTCTGAATCGGTCCGCCGATCAGCCTTCCCAGAGTGTCATCGGCCTTCGATTGACCATAGAGCGAAAGATCGGTCGGCCCGCAGAAATCAATCACTACTTGCACGTTACTTTTACTTTCAAGATTTGCACCCACATCAAAGATCGAATCGGCCCCGGTGGTTCCTACCAGACTGGCGAGGTGACCGCCGGCGGATTGACCCCAGACACCGACACGCTCGGGATTGTAGCCGAACCTGGGGGCCTGCTTTTTCAACCAGCGAATGGCAGCCTTGCAGTCCTGAATCTGTGCCGGAAAGGGAGCATCCGTCGAAAGCCGGTAGCCAATACTCGCTACTGCAAACCCTTCATTCACGAGAAAACGCGCTGGTGAATAGTCATGATTTCCACTTTCCCAGCCGCCACCATGAATCCAGATCACGAGTGGCCAGTTCTTTCCGGTCGCTGGCAGGTAGACGTGCAGTCGTTGCCTCTGATGGCCATTTTCGACATAGGCCACATTTCGGGCTGCGGGTGTCTCTGGCCCAGTCTGTGCCGCAGCAACACCGCTGGAGACAATCACGCCTGTCAGCACCAGGCAAAGAGTCGTCAACGCATGGAGGGGGTGCAGCAGATCAACCGAATCGCAATTCCGTCCGAGCCCTGTTGGCATCTGTTTGTCCTGCAATGAAATGTGAATTTCCACGGGAAGTAGCGATCTGATCAACCTCGTAAGTTATCCAGTAAACAACAGCACGTTGTGACCTGCGAAGGCATGCCTGCCCAGAGCCGCAAGCATGGCACATTGCATACATCACATCGAACGCTGTCAGGTCATAGAAAACGTATCAGGGATTGCCCGCGATGGCCTCGATTTTGACATCTCCTCCACACGACGAGCAAGCCCCTGCTTTCGCGACTGATCCCCTGTCTGGTTCAGATACCTGCCACAACGAACCTCGCTCAATAGATCTCGCAGATTCGTCCAGAAGACTTTTCACACTCAATTCTTGAGGTCAGGCCTCAAATGGGCCATAGTGAGATGCTGCCGTGATCAGAGTCATTGTTGGTTTTCTGAGAGGGATGGTCATCATGAAGTTGTCTTGCTGGGGCACGAATCGACCCCGTTTTGTCAGAGTTGCCATGATCAGTTGTGCCGTGCTGGTCGCCGGTGCGGGAATCGTGAGTTCTGGCGAATGGGTGAGCGGGATTCGCTGGGCTGAGCCTGTTGTCGTGACACCTGGCACAAATCCCGGCGATCCCCCCTGCGATGCCCTGGTGTTGTTTGATGGCAAAAGTCTTGATCAGTTTCAGGGTGGCGAGAAGTGGGTCATTGAAAATGGCTATGCCATTGCTAAGGGTGGGGGGATTTCATCGAAAGAGAGTTTTGGTGACTGCCAGCTCCACATTGAATGGGCCACTCCCGAAAAGGTCGAAGGCAAAGGCCAGGGGCGAGGCAACAGCGGTGTCTATCTGATGGGTCAGTACGAGATTCAGATTCTCGACTCGTTCGAAAATCCGACTTACTTCGATGGTCAGGCCGGTTCGCTCTATAAGACCAAGCCACCTCTGGTCAATGCCTCCCGCAAACCCGGCGAGTGGCAAAGTTACGACATCATTTTCAATGCGCCCCGATTCAGTGCTGAAGGGGCTCTGCTTAAACCCGGGTATGTGACCGTTCTTCACAATGGTGTCTTGATTCAGAACCACACGGAAATTCTCGGCATGACCGCCTGGGATTCTCCCCCCAAGTACAAGGCCCATCCACCGGAGGCTCCTTTCCAATTACAGTTTCATGGCAATCCTGTCCGGTTCCGCAACATCTGGATTCGTGAGATTCCCGAGATTGCAGCCGAGCGGCCTTAACGACTTACGACCAGCCAACAGAGTACAGACCGTTACAGATCAGAACTGACTGGTGTGTGGCTGATTTTGCACGGATGGCAGTAGCGGCCACGCGAGCAACCGATTAGCGTACTGAACATGATATGACTCGCCCGTGAGGGAGCGCTTTCAAGCCTCCGGGCGAGATGTCCGACAAAGAGAACGGTATGTCCTCCACACCCTCAGGGCCAACAACTTCGAAGGCAGACGATGATCAATCGTCGTCGTCTCGACAGCCCCTGCATTGGGGTCATCTGCTCGCCAAGCTGGGGGCAGCGAATATTGATCGCCGCTGGATTTTTCTGTTGATGCTGCTGGCCGTGGGTATTCCTGTCCTCACTAAGGCAACATTCCCGGAAAAGCCGACTGCGAACGTCAAAGCGGTGTTCAATCATATTGAAGAGTTGAAGCCGGGCTCACGCGTGCTGGTTTCGATGGATTACGACCCGGCCTCTGCAGCCGAACTGAATCCGATGGCGGTTTCGTTCCTCCGTCATCTCGCCAGCCGGGGGCACAAGATTTATCTGATGACGCTTTGGCCAGCCGCATCCCCGCTGATCAATGAGAACACCAATGAAGTCCTGAATGATGAGTTCGCCGAGAAGAATCTCGAATATGGCAAAGACTGGATGTTTCTGGGCTATCAGGCCGGCGAGGTGGTCGCCATCAAGAAGGTGGCAGACAATCTTCGCGCCCTTTTTCCCACGGATGCCCGAGGAACCAGTCTGGAAAACATTCCGATGATGGAAGGGATCCATAAGCTAAAGGACTTTGATCTGCTGCTGAATGTTTCGGCAGGTTATCCGGGGGCCAAGGAATGGGTGCAATATGCCACCACGACCACACGCACACCGATGGCGGTTGGTTGCACTGGAGTGCAAGGCCCGCAGTTGTACCCTTACATTCCGGATCGCGTGCTGGGGATTCTCGCTGCGATTAAAGGAGCCGCTGAATACGAAGCCGCTCTTTCTGAAAAGTATCCCAGGTTTGCAGAGCCCAAACTCAACGAAGGTTTACAGCGTATGGGGCCACAACTGTGGGCCCATCTGTTGATGATTTGCCTGATTGTGACTGGCAATATTCTGTACGTCCTCTCGCGCTGCTTCCCGCTCAATGTTTATGGTGTGGGTGCAAATTCTCATCGAGCCGATGTCACTCCTGCTCAAGGAGGGCCGGCATGAATCAGTCAGCCGATATGGCATCTTCCACAGATCTAGGAGTCGCGGGCAGTCCTCCGCGGGATTTCTGGTGGAAGTTTCAAATCTCGTTGATGGTTATTGGCCTTTGTTTTCTGGTGGGCTGGGGCGTTTATAAGCAAGGTCTTTACGGAACAGTCTACGTTCAAGCCCAAACGATTAAGGCCAAAAACAACACTCTGATTCCGGATTATATCGAGTTGAAACCTAATGCCACGGACGAAGAGAAGGCCAAAGGTTTTATCTCGTGGCAACGAACGTTAGGAGTCTGGCTGGCGGCAGCAATTACGCTGGCTGTCTTTTCATCGCTCTTTCGCGACAACATGTTTTACAAACTGGCCGAGTCGCTGATGGTGGGTGTCTCTGCCGGCTACTGGTTTGTGGTCGCCTTCTGGTCAAGTCTGGTGCCGCTGGTCTTCGCGAAGTTGCTTCCGGATCTGGCTCAGGCGACAGTGCTCCCTGGTTTGCAGATTCCTCCAGGCTCGTGGCGGATTTTCGGGTATACCGCTCCTGATCTCTCCGCACTGTTTCCATTACTTCTCGGAGCCATGCTGCTGGCCCGACTGATCCCTTCATTCAGCTGGCTGGCAAGGTGGCCGTTAGCTCTCATTGTGGGAACGATGGCAGGGCTGAGGCTGGTCTTGATTATCGAATCAGATTTTGTCGAGCAGATTCGAAGCACCATCCTGCCACTGGTCGTGATGGTCCCGAACAGTGCTGAAGCCGGTGCACCACTCAAAATCGACTGGCTGCTCTCGCTGCGAAATACGTCGATTATTGCCTGCGTGATCAGCAGTCTCAGCTACTTCATCTTTTCAATTGAGCATCGCGGGGCGTTTGGCAGGCTGTCGAGAATGGGAGTCTTTGTGCTGATGATCACCTTCGGTGCATCATTCGCCTATACCGTCATGGGCCGAATTACACTCTTGACCATGCGGCTCGAATTCCTGTTCAAAGACTGGCTGCAGTTCGACTGGCTGTTGTAGTAATCCGCTCACCGGTGCAAGTTACGTAGAAGCAAAATTTTTGCATCACTCAACAAAGAGAAATGCAGAAGACCCTCACCCTGCCATCTCCCACGCAGACGCGGGCGAGGGTTCAAAAGCCACATGCGGATGGCGTGGCCACCCTTGGCTCGCGATCACGCTAAGTTGTGATGGTATGAGGTCGTTACAGTACCGGCCCGGGAGTCCAGGGGAAGAATTCATCGTCTCCGAAGCCTTGCTGCTCGCTGCAGGTCTTTTCACCACTGGCGACTTTGAGAACCTTCCGTAGCAGATTTTGGCCTGTCTGTGAGATCGAAGCTCCGGAAAGGACGCGACCTGCATCAAAATCCATCTCTTCCGAAAGTCGCTCGAATAACGAGGTGTTGGTGGAAATTTTGAGAGTAGGAGCGGGCTTGGAGCCAAAGCAACTTCCCCGGCCTGTGGTGAAGCAAACGACATGGGCACCACTGGCAATCAGGCCGGTCACACTGGCAGGGTCGTAGCCGGGTGAATCCATAAAGTTCAACCCGCGATGACGAACCCGCTCGGCATAATCGAGGACATCGACCAGTGGCGAAGCACCACCTTTGGTAATCGCTCCGAGCGATTTCTCGACAATCGTCGTCAGGCCACCCTCTTTGTTCCCAAACGACGGGTTGCCATCGAGCGTGGTGCCGAACTTAGCGGCGTAGGCACGCCACCAGGCGACTTTATCAAGTAACTTCTGAGAGACTTCTGAATCGATCGATCGCGATGCCAGAAGATGCTCGCCACCAAATATTTCCGGCGTCTCCGCAAGGAGTGCTGTCCCACCCTGAGAAATCAGCAGATCGCTGGCGACACCAAGTGCTGGATTCGCCGTCAGGCCGCTGAAGCCATCACTGCCACCGCACTTCAAACCCATCACCAGTTCGCTGGCGGGGATCGATTCTCTCTGGCACTTGTTTGCTTCGGGAAGAAGTTCTTTTAAAGCCGCCAGCGCGCGTTCAATCGTTCGGCGGACTCCACCCGCTTCCTGGATATTGACCAGCAATGGTGGTGCCGACTGCTGAACTTCACCGGAACGCCGCAGTTGCACAAGTCCTTCCTGTTCGATCAGAAAAGATCCCTGTCCTGTTTCACAGCCCAGCCCGACCAGAAGATAGGCTCCAATGTTGGGATGCCTGGCATATCCACCCAGAATGCGTGCCAGCTGCCGATGATCTGTCCCGCCAAACTCCATGGCACAGCCACCACTATGCACCAGCGGGATGACTCCATCGACGTTTTCGTACTGGTTCAGAAGATCTTGTGAAATGGCACGCACAATTTTTCGCACCACAGTGGAAGAACAATTGACTGTGCCGATAACTGCCACATAGTTTCGCGTGGCCACCCGGCCATCAGGCCGCCGAATCCCGGCAAACGTCATCTCATTTTCAACATGGGTTGTCGGGCTTGTTGATCGATCATGAGATGAACTGGCTGAATTCGGCTTCGCCAATTGCTGGCAATCCTCCGGCCCCATCACTCGTACATTGTGAGTATGCACATGTTCGCCTGCCAGAATATCTCGTGAAGCGATGGCGAATGGCTGGCCGTACTTGAGAATGGGTGTTCCTGCTGCGATCGGAAGCAAGGCCACCTTGTGCCCGGCACGCACTGGTTGCCTGATGAGAAGTTCCTGGCCTTCGTGCGTCACAGAACCCGCTGGCAGATTCTGTGTTGCCACCGCAACATGATCCACTGGCGATAACTGCAGCAATCGAGGTGGCTCTGAGAACACAGCAGGCTCACTTTTCCAGGCGACTTGACTTTTTGCAGTGACGCGATGACGAACGGCTTATTCGAGCTTACCCCACTCGATAGCGAGCTGAATCAGTACTTTGACAGCCACTTCCATTTCATCGAGGCTGGCCCATTCGAGTGGCGAATGCGGGTTATGCTGGCCAGTCGAGAGATTCGGGCAAGGCAAACCTTTAGCCGTAAGGAGAGAACCATCCGTTCCGCCACGAATGATACTCAATATCGGTTCGATCCCGGCGGCTTTCATGGCAGCCAGAGCCTTCGGCACAGCTCGGGGTTCTTTGGCCAATCCGTCGCGCATGTTGCGATACTGCGGATGGATCGCGATTTCGATCGTGGCACGCGGATATTCGACCTTCAACGACTCTGCGATCGATTGCAGGATCCGGGCCTGTGCTGCTAATCCGCTGGTTTCGAAGTCTCGCAGAATGAGCCGGGCGGAAGCTTGGGCCACTCCCCCTTCGAGATGGTAAGGATGAATAAACCCGTCGCGGCCGTCGGTTGTTTCTGGTGAAACCGCGAGTTTAGGCAGGCGCGCGATGAGTTCACTCAGAATACGAATGGCATTGACCATGACTCCTTTGCCGACAGAAGGGTGGGTGTTGACCCCTTTGACAGTGATCACGGCCTGATCAGCCGAGAATGTTTCGTTATCGACGACACCTTGCCCACCACCATCGAGTGTGTAGCCGCAAATGCAGTCGAGAGCCGCCAGATCGAGATGATCGGTGCCGCGGCCTATTTCTTCATCGCAGGTAAAGCAGAGCCGGATCGGCCCATGGGGAAGATCACTGCGCATCAGTTCTCGCGCAGCCTGCATGATGACAGCCACGCCCCCTTTATCATCGCCACCCAACAGTGTCGAGCCATCGGTCGTGATGATGGTGTGTCCCACGGCAGCAGCCAGTTCGGGCTGTTCGGAAGGGCGATGGATCTGCCGAGGGTCGGCTGGCAGATGAATGTCCCGGCCATCGTAATGGCGATGCACAATGGGCTGAACGTTTTTCCCACTGTACTCAGGTGAAGTATCGACATGAGCAATCCAGGCAATCGCGGGAAGTTTCTTCCCCCCGGCTCCGTCCGGAATGGTCGCTGGGACTGTGGCCATGACGACCCCGTGAGGACTCATCGAACAATCGGCCAACCCCATGGCCTCACATTCCGCGAACAGCAGTCGGGAGAGATCGAGCTGGCTCATGGTGCTGGGAACAGTCTGGCTGGTTTCGTCCGCCGTCGTTTCGATGCGCACATAGCGCAAGAATCGTTCCAGGAGTTCATCTCGAAAATGGCAAGTAGCGGGAGTCATGGACAACCTTTGCAAACGAAGCTCACTATGCAGAAACGATACGGCTTAGCGTGACTGTGTTTCTCAGAAAAAGCGAATGAACAAGGCAATCGAAGCAACTGGCACGCGAGCTGCTGTTATGGTTCTTCGGCAGATTCTGCCGTCGCTTCCACGAGTTGAATGTTCAGTACATGCTCCTCGGAAAAGGTGTCTGCAGAAGTTTGTCTTGAGCTAAATTGTTGCGGAGGATAACTTCCGCATGCTTCGCCGAAGTTGCGAGTCATGGATGACGATCACTTCGGGCCAGATGCGATTGGTAAAAACGCTAGTAAGTTTTACCAATCGTTCTGGAAAGATTTACAAGTCGAACAAGGCAAGGAGGCCTTGCATGGATCGAGATTCGACCATTGCACGCCATGTTTCGCCCACGACCGAGTCGTTTGCAGGACAGGTTCCCGGCTGGTACGGAGAAATCCCATCGGCTGATCAACCGGTGCCTGTTGCCGATAGCTCCCGTCGGCCTGCGGAGGTGAACTCCCTCCCTGAGACAAAGCTGACTCAGGAAGCATCGAGAGTTTCCCGCTCAGCCGTAGTCTCTGAATCGGGCGTTGAATCTTCCAATAAGTCATCTCTGCATTCTCGATCTCACGATCAAGTTTCTAAGCCTGCGAAGACACAGGCCCATGCCTTGCAGATTGCCCTGTCCCATCGCTCGATCATTGCTGAAGCGGATGCAACAGCCGAGGCGACAACTCCGGAAGTACCGGTTGCTTCTGCTTTTGAGCCTGAGCTTCCAGCGACAATCCGCAGTTCTCGATTTTTCGTTCACGGCAAACTTTCCCGCACAGCAGGTCTCGCGAGTGCCATGGCTCTCACGATGACCTTGCTAGTGGCCGCCGTGGTTGCCATTGTCTGTCCCACGACATGGCCGGCTGGTCTGGGGGGTTCGAATCAGACGCTGAAAGCTGCAGGGACACCGGCCAACTCTGTCGTACTCGACTTTACCGCTTCCTGGTGCGGGCCCTGTCAGCAGATGAGCCCGATTGTCTCGAAACTGCAAAGACAAGGTTATGCGATTCGCAAAGTGGATGTGGATCAGGAACCCAATCTCGCCCGTCAGTTTCGCGTTGATTCCATGCCCACATTTATCCTCGTGATCGACGGCAAAGAAGTGAATCGCATTGTCGGCATGACCAACGAAGCTCAATTGCGACGGATGGCTGAGCAGGCCGTGCAGGGTTCACAACTCGCACGTGGTCAGCAGGAGCGACTGGCAGTTCCAGGTTCAAAACCACTGCCCAAGACCAATAGTTCACCATTCGATGCCGACGGCGTACCCACCACGGTGTTGGGTGAATCATCGCGTCTGGAAGCAGAAATTGTCTCCAACCCTCGCAATGCCCCCGCCGCTCCCCGCACTGGAATTCTCAATTCGATTAGCGAAGGCATGGGCCTGACCCGATCGGCCAATCCTTCTATTCCTGCAGAACCTAAGCCACCGGCAGCTCCCGCCAACGAACTCTTTCGCGGGAACAATGCAGAAGACGATGCCGAAATGACAGTGGCTCATGTTGATCCCACTTTGGCCAGTGTGCGTATTCGAGTTCGCGACAGCCAGGGTGGAATGTCGAACTATGGATCGGGAACCATTGTCGATAGCCAGGCTGGCCGCACGACGATCATCACCTGCGGGCATATTTTCCGTGATCTGAAATCCAAGCCTGTTGTCGAAGTGGATGTCTTCCAGGCTCAAGGGAGTCCTCGGACCTACCTTGGCGAAGTGATGGATTTCAATCTCGATGCGGATGTGGGTCTGATCATGATTCCCACCGAAAAGGCCGTTTCTTTGGCCCGGCTATCCCCTGTGGATGTGAGACTCGGGCCGGGCGAAGAGATGTTCAGTATTGGCTGCGGTGGAGGCGCCAATCCTTCACGCGAAAGTCACAAGGTGACAGCCATCAACCGTTACAACGGGCCGGAAAACATTGAATGCACAGGAGTGCCGATTCAGGGTCGCTCCGGTGGCGGGCTGTTCCGAGCCGATGGTCAATTGGCTGGTGTGTGCATTGCTGCCGATACGAAAGAACGCCGTGGTCTTTATGCCGGTTTGGAACCCATCTGCACCATGCTCGAAAAGCATCGGCTGGGTGCTCTCGTTCGACGAGAAGGTCGAGGCCGGGCGAATACGGCTGTCGCCAGTGCCGCCCGCACGGCTGATGCAGGAAGTTCGTCTGAAGCCATGGGTGACATCCTGATGGCTGGGGGTGGTAACAATCGCGCAGTTTCAGGTGCTGCGGGTAGTAATAACAGTGGCACGAATGCCGCTGCTGAGGCCGCATTGATGAATCAATCGCCCGATGCGGAAATCATCTGCATTGTGCGTCCACGCGGTGGTGCGGGAGATAACAGTCGGATTGTGGTTCTGAATCGTGCCAGCCAGACGTTCATGACCTATCTGATGGGAGAGGTTGACTCTCAGTCGCAGCGTCTGCCGGTTTCACTCCGAGTGGACGACAACCAGCGGCAGACAGCTTCGTCGGTGTCTGAAAAATCAGTGGCCGCCGTTGAACCTGCCAGAGAGCCTGCTCGTGAAGCTCTCGGGCCGAGACCGTGGGTTTCGAGCAATTCGACCGCCTTCAAGCGACAGGTTTTGCCGCGAAGGGAAGAACTTGTGCCTCTGACAGAACGGAAATAGTCCCTTTCCGGCCATTTGCAGTCCAAGTTGGGACGAATTCCAGAAGATAAATCGATTTCGCAGTGGCCAGGCGTGTACTGGCCACTGTATTTTTTTGAAAATCGACTTGTTTTCCCCTCGTCTGGCGGTCGAAATCTCGTGATGAGAATTCGGCGAATGTTACGGGACACCTAATTCCTGGTCAGAGCGATTGATCTTTCTCGGGAAAAACAACGTTTTCATCTAGGCCAGGTGCTTGGATCGGCGAGATTGACTCCTTGGAGAGGGCTTCTGGCCGATTCTGCCGGACGAATTTTCCCGAACTTGGTGAATTTTGTCCGGGTTTATCTTGGCCAAGGCGGTTTGTGTTCGTATTATCCCGCAGTCGAAACACTCAACTTAGGGTCAAACCGAGTATGCCACAGACCATGACAATCCACACCCCGGCAGTTTTGCCAGCTCCGCTGAGCTTTGCGGAGTCGGGTTTGGGTATTGGTGGTCTGCGTCGCTGGCTCTCGGCGATGAATGCCCGCATGTTTTCCGGGCGTCTCAGTGTTGTCTACCGCCGCCGGGCCTCAGCGATTCGCCATGATTCGGCCATTCGCTCGCTGGCCTTGGTTGATCAGGTGATGACGCTGGCCACAGGTATCAGCAAACGCACTCGGCTTTCCGCCTGCACTCATGCACTTCGGCTGGATGGTTCATTGTGCCTTTTGAGTCGAACACCCCTCCTCAAGCGATGATACCGCTGCCCGCAGCCGGCGGGGGTAAACAAACGGTCGCTGCAGTGAGCTATCTCGCGGACGGCGTTCTTTAGGTTGAACAGAAGGTTTACTGTTTGACGCTTCTCTGGCAGCCAGTTACTGGCTGAACAACAGGCGATCTTCCAAACACCTTCTGATTCTGTCACCTCTGCCTGGTTTTCGAATCTCAGTGACTCAATTGCTAATAAGCAATTCAGCACAATGCCCGAACTTCAGTGATCTGGCAGGTTTGAACTCCAGACAGTCGTGCGACTCTCAGTGACTGAGATTTCTCAGCCACTCAGGTCGCAGAGCAGAGACCAAACGAATGTCTTCAGCCGCATGGAGTGAAATGAAGTTTCTCGCCCCGTTTTTTCCCGTTCGCATCCCCCACCGGCAAAAGATTGCCGTTTACCTGCTGGAGCGTTGTCATGGCTGCAATTCTTGATGACCGTACTGCATCCGCTGTTGGCTACCGCGTTGCTGAACCTGTCGTTTCTTTCGAGCAGGCGAAGGAACTCGCCGCCGAGTATGGCACACCTCTCATGTGTGTCTCTCGCTCGGTTGTCGCTCGGAACTATGAAATTCTTCAGGCAGGTCTTCCTGGTGTGGAGCTGTTCTACGCTGCCAAGAGTAATCCTGACCTGACCATTCTCCGCACGCTGCGCAGGCTGGGTGGCTCTGTGGATATCTGCTCTGTCGGTGAACTGAAAGCTGCTCTTCAGGCAGGTTTTACTCCCGAGCAGATGCTGCACACCCATCCCTGCAAGACGGTCGATAATCTCATGACCTGCTACGAAGCCGGCGTGCGTCTGTTCGTTTATGACAATGCGACAGAACTCAAGAAAGTTCATCGCCTGACGCCTGATGTCGGCCTGCTGTTGCGAGTCGCCATGTCGTCAGCTTCCAGCATGATCAACCTCTCGGCCAAGTTTGGTTGTGCTCCTTCCGAAGCGGTTGATCTGCTCCGTCAGGCACGCGAGCTGGGCATGAATGTTCGTGGCATTTCGTTCCATGTGGGTTCACAAACTCTGGAGCCAGGCGACTACGACCGTGCACTGGCCAAAGTGCGGCAGATCTTTGATGACGCTGCCTGCGAAGGGATCGATCTCGAGATTCTCGATATTGGTGGCGGGATGCCCGCTCCCTATCGTGAAGCGATCATCAGCCTCGAAACGTATTGCGATATCGTCCGCCAGTCACTCGAAATCCACTTTGGCGACCTGCCTGTGCGGGTGATTGCTGAGCCGGGCCGTGTGATCTCTGCGGATACGCAGACTTTGATCACCAGTGTGATCGGGAAGTCTGTCCGTCCTAACGGAGCGACACAATACATCATCGACGATGGTCTTTATGGTTCATTCTCGGGCAAGGTTTACGATCACACCGATTTCAACCTGATGGCCGAAAATCATCTGGATCGTCCCTGCTTCCCCTGTGTGGTCGCTGGCCCGACATGCGATTCCACAGATGTGGTCAGCCGTGATCAGGAATTGCCGAACCTGGAAATCGGCGAGCTGATTCTCGTCCCTTCGATGGGCTCATACACCAACGCCAGTGGCTCGACATTCAATGGTCTCGATCTTGTGAAGGCCATCGGCGTGGAGTAATTCCAGGTCACTCATGTCGTTGATTGACGATGGCTGATTTTTGAACCGTTCGTGGTGGATACGCCATGAACGGTTTTTTGTTGGTCATTGAGGTCGAGGTCGAGGTCGAGATCCTATGAATCTCGCCCTCTCGGCATCTGTTGACATCGCCCACAATGGCAATGACCGATATAGTGGAATGACAAGGCGTTCATTTCAGAATTGAGCTAGAGCGGAAGGGCGATCATGCGGGTGGGTGTTCCGAAAGAAGTGAAGGTTGATGAGTATCGCGTGGCCATGCTCCCCGTAGGTGTCGAGGAATTGAAGCGTGTTGGACACACCGTGCTGGTTGAAGCGGGAGCGGGAGTCGGCAGTGGGATTTCAGACGAAGAGTATGCCGAGGCTGGCGCCCAGATTGTGGCAAGTGCGAAAGAAGTCTGGGATCAGGCGGATCTGATCGTCAAAGTCAAAGAGCCACAGGCGGCTGAGTTCCCTCTGATGCGATCTGGCCAGGCGATCTTCACTTACTTTCACTTTGCCGCCAGTGAGACGCTCACTCGAAATGTGATCGAGAGTGGAGTGACGGCGATAGCCTATGAAACTTTGCGTGGGCCGCAGGGCGATTTACCGCTGTTGACTCCCATGAGTGAAATCGCTGGCCGTATGAGTATTCAGGAGGGAGCCAAGTATCTCGAACGGCCACAACTGGGCCGCGGGATTTTACTGGCGGGAGTGCCGGGTGTGGCACCAGCTCATATTGCCATTCTGGGTGGTGGTGTGGTCGGGAAGAATGCGGCTCGAATTGCTGCAGGCTTTCAGGCCGACGTGGTGATTCTCGACATCAACGTGGATCGGCTGCGCTATCTTGAAGACATCATGCCTCCCAATGTGAATACGCTCTTCAGTGACCGACATAATATCCGGCAGCAGCTCAAGCTCGCCGATCTGGTGATTGGAGCTGTGCTGGTGGAAGGTGCCCGAGCACCCAATCTGGTCTCTCGCGAAGACCTGAAGTACATGAAGCATGGAGCAGTGATTATCGACGTGGCTGTCGATCAGGGCGGATGCGTGGAAACGACTCGGCCAACGACACATTCCGACCCGACATATGTCGTCGATGGCATTGTGCACTACTGTGTCACGAACATGCCCGGCGCAGTGGGCCGTACCAGTACCTATGCACTGTGTAACGTGACACTCCCTTACATCCTCAAGATTGCGAAAGAGGGCGTGTTGCCGGCGTGCAAAGGCCATGCAGGGTTGAATCGGGCCGTGAATATTCATGCGGGTCAGGTGACGAATGCCGCCGTCGCCAAGACGTTCCACCTGCCCCTGACCGAACTGTAACAGGCTTATTCACACCCAAATTCTGGGGCAATGTCCTTAGTCTGGAACCCTCTCCCGCGTCTGCGTGGGAGAGGGAAGAAAGGGTGGCAGGGGTCGGATGTCCTCATCCGCCCCCTGGTCAATCGAGTTCACCAGCACAGATGCATCGGTAAACTTCCTCATAACTCCCCATCAAAATGACTTCGAACAACCAGTATCAAATGATCTGGGGGCAAACGAAGACGTTTGACCCCAGCCACACAGACGAACTGTATTGGGCTTAAGCCTCGGATCATAAACGTGAAGTGGCCCGGATGATTCTTATAACCATCCGGGCCGCTTGAATTGCCTGCTGTGATAGATCAGCTGTTTTTAGGAAGTCGCGGCGGGGCAAACTTGATTTTCTCGACATAGCGAACAAGCTGTTTGGTCTGCGGATCGATCTTGCCTGTGCAGTGTGAAACCGCCTTGATGACATACTCGTAGTGAAGTTCGTAGTCGGCATCGATCTCGACTTCGATATCTTTGGTGGCTGGGTTGCCGGGAGTGCCAATGATCTTGAGCACTTCGGCCCCTAAGGCTTCGAAAGCTCCATCTCCCACACCGAGATTACGCTCGCCAAATTTGAGCTGAGCGAGGTTTCCATTGGCATCGGAAATCAGCTTGATCTTGATATCCGGCACCAGAGGAGCATCGCTGCTCTGTTGTGACGACTGGCCCAGCGGCATGTTGATATCGAAGTTTCCTTCAGGAGCCATGATCTTCAGTTGGAGCATGAAGAAAATGAGCAGTTGAAAGACGATATCAATCATGGGTGCCATGGGCACATCCACTTTACCGCCCGTATCTGGTCTGCGTTTGCTGCCCATGAAACTCGATCTCACTCACTGAACCAGGACGTCTCTCGATAGATCTGCTGATTTAAATAAAAAACTGTCGTCACTTCTCTTCCGAAATGGCCTTGAGCGAAAACTTGGTGTAGCCAATTTCCTGACACTTGCGAATCAGCTCCTGCACTTTGCCTGTCGGTACCTCACTGTCGGCCCGGAGGATGACTGTCGTTTCGTCAATCGCCCCCTTTCCACCTTTGGCTTCCGCCAGTCGTTTTTCCTGTTCGAGGAGCGGACCGAAGTTATTGATCGTGAATTTATCACCGGCATAGAACACGATGGGCTCTTCGGAAAGTTTTCGTCCGGAGAGATCACGATCAAAGCCGACGTTCAACACCAGCTCTTCTGCCGGCTTGACTTCGGGCGGTTTGGCCAGCAGGTCTTTCGGGAGCTTGACGCGTTCATCAGCCTTCGTGTTCTCGAAGTTGATCACCACCATGAAGAAGGTGAGCAACTGGAACACGATATCAATCATCGGCGTCATATCCGGTTCAATGACGCTGGTGTGATTCAGACGGCGCTTTGCCACAAGTCGATTCCTGTGCGAATACGATCAGGGATGTCTTTAATTTTCAGAACAGAAATGTGACGGCTCATTTTTTCCTGAGCGACCAAACTCTTGGATCGCTCCAGGCTTGAACCGACTAGCCCTGTGGGGCGGCAGCAGGAGCCGCAGCAGCAGGACGAGCCGCCGGGGCTGCTGGAGCAGCAGGTGCCGCTTGTGGTTTCATACCACTGAAACGGCTCATCAATCCTTCGCTGATGACACTGGCCTCGAACATAAACCGGGCAAAACGATTCTTATAGACAGTGAAGGCGACAATGGCGGGGATCGCCACAATGAGACCTTCCAGTGTCGTGAAGAGAGCCGTGGCGATACCGTCGGCCAGCTCGTAAGGCTTGGGCTGCTGTGTACTGGTCGCAATCACCTGGAAGCTGAGCACCATCCCCTGGACAGTTCCCAGCAGACCGAGCATCGGTGCGACCGAGCCAATCAATGCCAGATAACCGATCTTCTGTTCCATCCCCAAGGCTTCGTCGTCGCCCACTTCCTGCATCGCGTTTTCGACTTCTTCATAGCCACGGGCGAGGCGAGCCATACCAGCTGCCAGGACTCGGGCCACGAATGAATCATCACTTTTCGCAAGTTCGTAGGCACCGGGGTAATCGCGGGCGTTCAGCTTTTCTTCAAAGTCTTCTACGAAGTCAGCAGGAATGTAGTTCACTTTGCGGATCTGCAGAAACAGCATCATGATGAGGGCCACCATGACGAACGAGACGAGCATGATCAGAAAGCCGAAAATACCCGAGGCGCGAATCATCCACGCGAGGAAACTTTCCTGCTTGCGCTGAGCGAGAATATCAGCCGCAGGATCAGCCGCAGCACCACCGGCGGCTGGTGCAGCCGCTTCTTCCTGGGCCACAGCGAGTGACGTTCCCGGAAGATCAACTCCCAGAAGATCGGCCCCTGATGAGAACAGACCTGTTCCCATGCCAATGACAACAATTGCACCAACCAGCCAGAATGCGGTCCAACGACGGTTCAAAGGGGCACCTCTTGCAAGAACTGCGGAGTGATTCAGGGATGTGAAAATTGAGCCATGATGCACTGGGGACATCGAAAGGAAACTCTTTCCGACGACCAGCCAAACATGAAGCTGCTTGCCAAATTCAAAAAACAACAGGAGTCAAACGATCTTTTGGGATCAAGTCACTCGCTGTAACACCGTTACGGAACACAAAACATTCGCTGAAAAGACGAAATCTTCAGGAGAAGATGAAAAATATCGAGTGGATGTTGAACAACGCGTCAAGGCTTGAGTGTAAGTCTGCTGCCCCCCTGATTCCAGAGGCAATCCCTGGAATGGCAGGCAATCGAGAGAAGTTACCTTACGAATATTTTCTGTGCTAATTCTTGCGGCGAATACCAAACTCCGTTCGTTAACTTCCTGAAAGTTTCTTGGCCCAGGGACTGGCGGGATAATCGGCCTCGAGTCGAGCCCGTGCTTCCAACCCCCGGTCAGGGTGCTGAATGACGCGCCACAAGCCTGCCAGATGATAAAGTGCCTCAGCCCGGGCACCTGATTCGTTAGGGTAGTTCAGATCGACATACAGATAAGCCAGCACGGCCTCCATGGGCTTGTTCAGAGCCTGCAGACAGTTGCCTTGCAGGAGTTTGCATTCCGCACCCGTCGCGGCACTGGCCTCTGTCATATTGAGCATGACATCATCCAGAAGTGGCAAGGCTTCCGCATACTTGTTCTGTTGAATAGCGGCTTTGGCTTTGCCCACCATGGCATCGAGCTTGCGTGGTGCCAGCGTTTGATCATCACCTGATGCCGAGATGACTTCGTCGAAAGCAGTCACCGCCTGGGGGATCTTGCCCTGTGCCAGGAGAACTCGCCCCACATAGCTGCGCCCCTGCAATTTCAACGAGGAATCAGTTACTCCCTCAAAGGATTCCAGAACCTTGGCGGCTTCATCAAACGAGCCTTTGTTGACCAGCAGGTCGGCGAGCAAAATCACCGAGGGAAAAAACTGGTAGAAATCTGGGTCACTGGCCTGAATGCCCTTTAATTCCTTGATCGCGTCATCGACTTTCGAGGGTTGAGTCTGAGCCAAAAGGCCCTTGGCGCGGGCCAGGGTGTAGCCGATTTCCTTCTTCACGTTGTCGCTGGGGAACTTGCCATCAGATTTCAACTTCGAAAGAGCCTCAATGGCTTTGTCGAAGCGACCGGCCGCCAGATCTCCACTGGCAATCTTGAAGCTGGCGGGCATGGAATCCCACTCGACTGATTGCAACTCCGCCAGAGGGATGGTGACTTCGTCTCCCGCCTGAGGCTTGACCATCATGCCGGATTTCGTCGAAACCGCAGTCCCGCCCACACGCCCGCCCCCTTTGCGGACGACGATATCTGCTGCTTCAACGGCCAATTGCCATGACAGCAGCAATGCTCCGCACATTAAAAATGGTCGTGCGGCCCGCCCTAACTGATCTCCAAACATCGTGTGAACGTTCTGCATCATATTGATCTGTCCGTAGGGGCTGTTGTTCCGGCCTGCTGGCTACCTGGGTTCACTGCTCTCAACGAGTGGCAGAGCTCAAACACGCTGGAAAGTTGTCTTTGAAGGAGTTGTCACAATTCGAAGGCTGATTCAGCATCTGTTTTTCAGGTGGAGAGATAATCCTCACACGATTTAGCCTGGTGGTTCGACGGGAGGCTTGGGACGGGGTTTGGGAGTTCCCGCAGGTCGAGCCGTCTTCTCACCAGTCGCTTTTTCGCCGGTGGACTTTTCACCCGCAGTGCGAGTGGCTGTCCCTGAGGGCTTTGGACGACTGGCCGGCTTGGGTGGTGCCTTTCCAGTCGGTTTCGTCGCAATGTCAAAATCAAAATTTCCCAGAGCGGCGGGGGCTCCTCCACCAAAATCAACATTCAACGACGTGGGTTCACTCCGGCCAGGTGTTTTGCGGGAACGCTTTTTCTGCTTGTTTCCATTCATGACGAAGAATCCCACCACTCCCAGGCAGGCCACCACAATCCCGCCGATAATTGCATAAGATGTGGTGGTCGACATCGGCGGAGCAACTTCGGTGATCTTCTCTGGCTCGTCGGGCTTTTTGTCGGACGCTTTCTGGTTGCCAGTAGCTCCCGCGACTCCAGCTTCACCGCTTTCAGGTGTCTCGGTGGTTTCGGCCTCGGAAATCATCGCCACTTCACGCGACAGCGGCATATCGACAGCGGGTTTGCCGGAAGCTTCGAGGACTTTCCGATACAGATCGTTGAATCGTCCGCGCTGTTCGGCGGTCAAATCGGGAAGCACACTCAAGCTGGCAACCAGTTCAATTTCTGCGTTTTTCAGCTGAGTGGCTCGTTTCTTCTGATCCCCCTGAGATTCTGCCAGAGCCAGGCGTGCAGTTCCGGCGTTGTAGCGGGCATCGAGATATTGCGGCAACAGATCGGCACGGCCACTGTCCATCGCCTGCTGCAATCGCTGACCTAAGGCGCCAAAACCCCAGACACCTGTGGCCGGGTTACCGATCAGTGCGATGTTCAGATACTTGGCATCGCTGTTTGTGCCCCAGTCGAGATAGAGCTCAGCGGCCTGTGTCTGCAGGACGACATCATTTTTTCTTGAGGCGAGCAGTTCGTTGATGATCTTCTCACCCGCTTCGAAATTCTTCTTCATGCGATGAGCACGAATCAACCGCACTTTTGTCGAAAGGAGTTGATTCGCACTGGCAAACTCGGGCTCATTTTCACTGCGGCTGAGAATCGATTCGAAGGCCTCGACGGATTTCCCGAAGAACTGATCCTGCTTTTCCTGATCACCGGCACTGGCCTCACCTAAAGCCGCATAAGTCTCACCAATCCAGCTCAGCGAAGCCCAGGTCTGACCTTCGGTCCGCTTGGAAAGATCTCCCATGAATTCTTCGAAGGCCGTTCGCAACTGGTTGTAGCGTTCGGTTTCGCCCGTTTCTTTAAAACGATCGAGTTCTTCTTTCAAAAGTTTGCTGATGCCGATGTACAGTTGAGTCACGTCTGCCCCGGCCTGACCAGCAGCGACCTTTTCCAGATCCTTCATGGCCTGGTTGGCTTCTTTGGTCTGGCCAGAGCCGATGTAGGCCCTGACGAGCAGTTTGAGTGTTTCACCAGCAAAGGCGCGATTCTTGATTCCAGTGGCTGGCCGCTTCTTCTCATCCGGGACTTCAATCGCTTTTCGGGGAGAATGTGGTTCTGCCGTCAACAGTTTGACCGCTTCTTTATCCTGACCTTGTCCCACCAGAATCTGGGCCAGCGACCATTTGCCAGCAATCAGTTCCGGAGGGGATGTTCCTTCCGGTGGCAGATTCTCAGAGATCTTGGCGACACCCTGTTCGAGCTTCTTTTGAGCCGTCTGACGCCATTCGGTCATCTGGGCGGCATCTACGCGCATCGATTCGGGCTTCGTGGCTTCCGCGAGATAGGCATTCCAGAAGGCCTGCCCCGCTGCCATTTGTGCTTCGGCATATTTACCACCCGTTGCTGGAATCTGCAGATACCAGCCGGTGGCATCGATAAAGCGTTTTTGCAGCTTGTAGAGATTTCCCATCTGCATGCGGACATCGTTGGCTTTTTCGGTATCCGGGAATCGCTTGAGCATGCGATTGGCGGCATTCACCACAGCCTCAAGTTCTGCTTCGCGAATCGCCCCTTCGGATTGACTCTCCTGATAAGCCTGCACGAGCGACATCAGCGAGAGGTACGCCGCATCGAGTGCCAACTGCTGATCTTCGTCGCCACGGGCCATGATGGCGGCCTGTTCGCAAATCACGGCGGCCTCGAAGCTCTTGCCAGTCAAGTAGGCACACAAGCCATAGAGATAGCGGGCCTTGTTGACTTTGACGGGGTCATCCTGCCGACCGGCCAGCTTCAGTGCCAGCTCAAAGGATCTCAGAGCTTCCTGATCGAGCAGAGAAAGCTCCTGGCGCATTTTGGCGAGTTCGGCTGCTGGTTGTTTCGCAGCGGTGGCTTCTTCGAAAAGCTTCTGCTTGTCTTGTCGTTCCTGAAGTTTGGCCTGAGCCACGAACAGAGCTGGTTCGAAAGCATCGGGCGCCTTTTCATCGCCAGAAATCTTCTTTTCGAGTCGGCGGAGAATCTCCATCCCTTCTCGACTGAACTCGCCAAACTGTGAGACATCGCGAGCGTGTGTGGCTGCCAATCGCCAGAACTTTAATTGTTCGGGCTTGATGAGATTGCGGTCATCTCCCAATCCTTCATAGGCCTTTGCCAATTCGAGTCGAATCCCGAGACCGACGCGACTTCGGAGCAGCGACTTATTCCCTTTGACCCACTCCTCGCCTTGAGAAGTCACAGCAGCGTAATCAGGTGGTGACTTTCGATTGAGGCAGATCAACTGGAATTGCCGGGCCTGATCTTTCAGTGCCGACATCGATGGGCTGTTATCGGGCTGATCAAGAATCTCTTTGTAGATACCGAGAGCCTTGGGGAGATCACCCTGCTCTTCAAAGCATTTTCCCTGCCACATTCGCGACACGAGCCCAGCCACATTTGTGCGGTACTTCTGATGCAGTTTTTCGTAAGCGTCAGCTGCTGCCTGCAGCAATTCTTTTCGCTGGGCACTATCCAACGGATGAGTCTGCGCCTCCTCGTAGCTCGAACGGGCCAGGTCGAGCTGGACGCTGATCAGTCGATTTTCCGTCTCCGCCCGGGCCGCAAACTTTTCGGCATCCGCCACCTTATCGATGTGCGTAGGGAATGCCTTAAGTGCTGCCTGATATTGATTTTCCGCAGTTGTGAGAATTTCGCGAGCTTCGCTGGCCGACTTCCGAGCTCGATCATTGGCTTCAGTGGCAGCAGCGCCCTGAAGTGTTCGAGCACTGCCGACTTCTGCCGAAGTACGAGCCAGTAAAATCTCGGCACGCCTTAAATTGGCTGTGGCTGCTTCGGGCGCATTGGGCGATTCTTTGACGAATTGATTGAGGTAAGCCAGTGCGGAATCGAGTTGAGCCGTCTTTGTTTTTGAATCGCGATTGATTTTGGCGGCATCAAGTAAGGTGATGGCGCGTTCGTAGGGAATTCGTGATTTCAGAGTCGCATCAAGTTGCGGTCTGGCTTGTAACTGATCCAGATACAACAGAGCGGTGTCGTGGTAGCCGCGACCTCGCAGGCGTTCGATAAACAGCAGATCTTCTTCATTCGCCAGCGCCAGTGGTTGCAGCGACCAGGCTGCGATCGCCACATACAAGACTGACGCACCAACCTGACGGCTTGTCGCATGCTTTTTAGCAGCACGAACAGCGTTTTTCGCCTGTGACATGGGATCAGCACCCTGCGGAAGATTCTCGGTGATCGTACAAATTCCAGCTTCTGAATTGGATTAGCCCGCCAGGGGACAGCCAGCTCAGACGTATCAAATCGCTGTCTGCCAAGTCGAGCAGAATCAACCCATTGAAAAACTGAAATCATCGACGGGCCAGAGACCCATTGAAGTGTCCGTTCACCATACACAGCAGCAAGTGCAGATCGCAAGGAGAGACCACCGGCAAAGATCGAGAAGTCTCTGGTGGTTCCCAAAAGGGAGTCGACAATGAACACTTGGTTTGGCCGATTCTTTGCGATCTTGAATCGCCAGGCATTTCACATCGGCCTCAAGAGGCGGGCCACCAGATGTTCAGAATCTGTCTGGTGCTCCTGCGAATATTTTCGGCCGAAAACAGTGGTTATTCCCGGCTGTGATCACTCGAAAACCGGCCTAGGCAGCGGTCTGAGACTGGGCATACAGGATGGCCTGAATGATCTCTTCGGGCACAGGTTCCACTGTTTTTTCAGGAATCCCGGCCACCAGTTTCAAAGCCACCAAAGTGCGCTGATACCCCTCCAGATAGGCGACACAGGCGGGGCATTCGGCCAGATGGGCATCAAATTCGCGCTTCGTTGCCTGCGAAAGCTCTCCATCGAGATAAGCACTGAGAAAATCGGCGACTTCACGGCAGTTCATAGTTGGTCTCCTGAAAACCAGGGTTCAAGTAAAGTTCGTAGCGCTTGCCGGGCTCGATGCAGACGTGTTTTGACGACATCGGTCGTGGTCTGAAGGGACTGGGCTGTTTCTTCCGTGTCGAGGCCTTCGATATCTCTGAGCAACAGAACTGTGCGGTAAATCTCTGGAAGCTCGTTGATTTTCTGATGCAGAAGTTCCCTGAGTTCGTTTCGCTGGGCTAACTCTTCGGAACTGAGTATGGGACATCGCGGCTCAATGCGATGATGATCATCATCTGTGAACGTCGGTAAAAAGGCATCAATCGTGCGTTTTTCCCGGCGTTCTCGAACCTGCAACTTTTTGAGAGCCGCATTGACGACAATGCGATGCAGCCAGGTGGAAAACTGCGAGCGAGCGTCAAATTGGTGGATTTTGCGAAAGGCTGAAAGAAACGCTTCCTGCATCGCCTCGCGGGCATCGTCATCATGACGCAGGATGCGGCGGGCCACGTAATACATCGGATTGCAATAACGGCGCACAAACATCTCAAAGGCTTCGCGTTCACCGCCTCGCAATCGTTCAATTAGCTGCTGTTCGTCTTCTGCGGGGACATCGTTCATCCTGTCTGGTTCTGGCGGGGAATTCATCTCCATGCAGATAACCTTCTCGACGTGCTCCCACAACTGATTCGCTGGGGAGTGTGCTGGCTCATGTCATGGTTTCACCTCTGGCGAAATGGGAAGGTCGCACAGGGGAATCACTCCTTTGGTAGATGCCAGCACCTGCCCTAAGGTGACACCGGCAAATGCTTTTTCCGTGTGGGCATAGGCTTTGTCGAGTTCGGCATGCAATGGGCAGAGCTCTGTATGCGAAGGCAAACCCAAGGGGCATTGACGAATTCGCTCCAGTGGCGAGACGGCATTGATGACATCGAGAATTGATAGTTCCTTGGGATCGACCAGCAGGCTGTGACCACCCCCCGGGCCCGATTTGGACTTTACAATCCCGGCTCTCCCCAGATCCTGCAGCACGGTATTGAGATACCGCCGGGGAACCTGCGTGCGAGTGGCGAGTTCGTCAGCCAGCACAATTCCCTCACGGGCACTGGCCAGGCAGGCAACTGTCCGCAAGGCATATTCCGCCGTTTTTGAAATCATAATCTGAAGAAAACCTCCGTTGAGATCCTATTCTACACCTTGACGTGTATTATTAAAGTGGTAGAGTTCAGTCAGCCATGATTTACCGAAAAACTTTCACAACACGATTGGTCAATGATGGCTCGCTGTCTCGTCATCGATGGGCCATAAACGATTTACCTCTGGAGTCACAGCATGCTTTCATCGGCCACACTTTCGGTTGTTCGCTCGACGGCACCAGCCCTGGCAGAACATGCCCAGAGTATTACCAAGCAATTCTATCAACTCATGCTCACAGAGCATCCTGAACTCTGGGCCTATTTCAACCCGGCTCATCAGCAAAGCGGGCGGCAATCCATGGCTCTTGCCAATGCGATTGTGGCCTATGCGACGCATATCGAGAATCTGGCAGTGCTTTTGCCAGCGGTCGAACTCATTGCCCAGAAGCATTGCTCTCTGGGTGTTCAACCGGAGCATTACCCGATTGTGGGGAAGTATCTGCTGCGGGCGATTCGCGATGTTCTGGGAGGTGCCGCGACTGATGATGTCCTGACGGCCTGGGGAGAAGCTTACCAGTTGCTGGCAGACATTCTGATTGAACGTGAAGCGGCCATTTACAGCGAGCAGCAGTCTCAACCCGGGGGCTGGAAGGGCTATCGTACTTTCGTAGTCGAACGGAAGGTTCCCGAATGCGAAACCATTACGTCGTTCTATCTGAAGCCAGCCGATCATCAGTCTTTGCCGGAATTCAAGCCGGGGCAATACATTACGGTTAAGCTTCCGCCTCAAAGCAAAGGTTTCAGATCGTCAGAAGAAGGGGGAACTGGAGAGTTTCCACGCGGACTGCTCTCTCCTCGCAACTACAGCCTTTCCGATCAGCCGGGGAAGGATTACTTCCGGATCAGCGTCAAACGAGAGGCCGCTCGTGAGGAAATTGCTCCGGTCGATGGGCTGGTCTCCAATCATCTGCACGACGGCATTCACGAAGGTGATCATCTGGAAGTGGGCCCCCCATGTGGCGAATTCTCCATCGATCCAGCCCTCGCAGCCCAGAAACGACTTGTCTTTGTGGCGGGTGGAGTTGGAATCACGCCACTCCTCTCAATGCTCAAAACTGTGATTGCGGAACAGCCTCAACAACCAATCCGTTTCATTGTGCTGACGAGAAACAGCGGGTCACATTCCCATCGACAGGAACTCATCGATCTGGCGACTCGATGCCCACAACTGAAACTGCATCTGCACTACAGCCAGCCGCTGGAAAATGATCGACAAGAAGACGGCTTTCATACACAAGGCCCTGTCAATCAGAACCTGTTGAAGGAACTTCTGGCCACGCAGGCGACAGAGACGGAGTACTATTTCTGTGGACCTTCTGCACTGATGCAGGAGATTATCTCAGCACTTTCGGAACTGCAGATCGATCCATCGCGAATCCATTATGAATTCTTTGGCCCAAAGGTCGCGCTCACCATCGCCTGATTGATCACATCAGATCCTGTCGATACAGCTTCTTGCAGCCGAACAGTGACGACCAGTTATCGCCGCTATCATTTATAAATAATTTTGTTTGGGTGCTCATTCGATTTGTCTTGGCCAGAGTCTGGGTGGCTGGGGTCAAACGTCTTCGTTTGCCCCCAGTTCTTTGGACTTTGATCGTTTTTAACGAACAGCATGAAAAGACATGAATCTATGTTTCGGATGCATTTGCGCTGGGGAAGTTTGTTGACCAGGGGGCGGATGAAGACATCCGACCCCTGCCACCCGGACAAGAACCACGTCCTTTCGCACTGTTTTGAATTTTTAGGGGCTTGAGGGTCGTGCCACCCAAGCCCAAGGCATGAGAAGCGGCAGGGCACAAGCATGTCGCGGTTTTCTGATGTCATGCCACTGCACGACATCTTCAGCCACAAATTAGCCGGGCTAACCCATTTCACTTTTTTCTGGGATGACGATCATGCCAACACATGTCTGAGATGTAGTTTATCGCTGCTGATGATTCTGTTCGGCTTTCTCGACTTTTTTCCAGAACTCGCTGTTCATTTCGGGGCAGAACTTTTCCAGCAGTTCCTTCATACGTTCCACCTTTGCAGCGAGCACGTCATCGCGAGCGGCACGCCGGTTCACGTAGCTCCCTTCGACCAGCATATGGGCAAAGATCTCGGCTTTATCCTCTTCAACGCCCATGGTGGAATAATGATTCAGAAATCCGGGATACTTATCAGTGAGTACCGAAGTCTCAGCCAAATCCTGCACGCTTTTTCCTCCGCCGCGTGAGTATTGAAACTGAGGTGGATTCAGCAATAGCCAGCGATCGTCATTATAGAGTCGGCCATCATCGCGATAGTCGATCATATGGTAAAAATCGTGATGCATCACTTTACGCATATAGAGACTGTTCTCGATCCCTCGAACAATATCGAGATAGAGCGTATTATGCTCGAAATCGGGAACGGCATTACGCCTTTGGCCGGCAAATGAAAGTTCGTCACAGAAGACAACTCTTTTCAATTTCGCCAGGCGAATCAGTTTTGGCGGATAAAGTGAAAACTCTTGAACGAAGAGTGGCTGATAAGCCAGAAGCTGCTGCTCGGCTGCTGCTTTTCCTTCAATGAGGCCATGAGTTGTTTTTAGCGGAAAATCGAGATTCGATGTGAGGATCTCAATTTGATAGTTGTGGGCTACTCGCTGCAATTCGTCGACAGGAGTCATTTCGTTTTGGGGAGGCTCAGCGTGTGCCGGACTGATTTCCGAGTAACCTGAGAACAGAGAAATACTTAGAAAGATTGATAATAGTAAATTGGATAGTAAATGCATTCGATATTCACTTGTAGATAGGAATCGATCATCCCTATACGAACTTAATCACAGATTCAGTGGGCTAGTCTCATGTTTCATCAGGCCACTAGACTTTGACATGAATCCATCGCCCGGCCAGGTAGCGCCAACTGATCAGGCCACATCGAAGAATGTTATCAGCTCCCATGCCGATCCAGGCACCAAACAAGCCGTAGTTAAGACCAATTCCCAGATACCACGCCAAGGGGACTCTGACAAAGAAAGTCCCCAGAAAGGCGCACCATAGGGGAAACCTTGTATCTCCCGAACCCCGCAAGGTACTGACCAGGACAATCAGAATCGCGTTTGGAATCTGATAGCAGGCCATCAGTCTGAAGGGATCGACGCCAATTGTCTGCACGAGCGGGTCAATGTGCATCTGGGCGTAGATCTGCGGTGCGAAAGTAAAGAACAGGACGGACATCAGGGCGGCATATGCGACGGCCTGACCGACAGCAGCAAAGCCACAGGCACGAGCCAGATCGGGTCGTTGTGCACCAAGGTAGCGACCGGCCAGGCTTCCGCTGGCAATACCAAAGGCGACTGCTGGCAGATACGACAACGCTTCCACTCGCACGCCGATAATATGAGCCGCAAAGGCCGCTTCTCCGTCGGTGAGTCGGGATATAATCATGAGAAACAGAAAGTGTCCCGTGAAGGTGGCGACGCCATCAAGAGCAGCAGGCCCGCCGATGCGCATCAGTCGCCAGGTGCTTTCCCGCCGGATCAGAAACTCTTTGTAGACGATCTGGAGGACTGTTCTGCCAGATGTCAGAAACCAGGCCATGAGCAGAGCGCCAGTGAATTGGGCACAGACGGTTCCGTAGACGATCCCATTGACTCCCAGCGTGGGAACAGGCCCCAAGCCATAGACAAAGGTTGTGGAAAGGACGATGTTAACGACACTTGTGAGACAGAGCACATAGAGCGGAGTGCGCATATCGCCGGCGCCTCGCAGACTCGCTGCTCCCACCAGCACCCAGGCGGAAAAGATCTGACCGATGGCGTCGATTCTCAGGTAAGTCACACCAATCTGGACGGATTCTCCCGAGAGTCCTAACAGCCAGACAATGCCGGGGGCCATTGTGAACAGGACGCAAGAAACCGATATCCCCAGGCAGATCGCCAGTGCCATGGCTCTCGAAATGATCGTGCGGGCTTCATCAAATTGATGGGCTCCCCAGAACCTGGCGATGAGTGCGGTGGCTCCCACTCCGACCAGGCCGAAAATCATCGAACCCAGCCAACTGACATAAGCCGCCATGCCAATGGCGGCGGTTTCCTCCTGCCCCAGTCGACCAGAAAGGTAGACATCGAAGAACCCGACCGAAAAATGCAGCACCTGCTCTAACAGGACTGGCCAGGCAAGCAAAATGACGGCGCGATGGGCACCCGCCGAGGAGAGATGATCGGGCAACGAAGTTTGCCGCTCAGCTTCTCGTGGCGAGGAAGTGGTGTTCACCAGCTGCACTGGAGAAACCTCTTCCACTGAAGCGTTGGAAAGAGGAGCGTGAGAATCAGCCGCTGGATTTCGAACATCAGTCGGGATGCCGTCAACAGATTGTGGTTTTGCCAACACAGCATCCTTAACCTGCGGGGTGGCTCTGCACGCCGCGCGACTGTCTTCGAATTCGCTACTGGAGTTTAGCAGTTCTCCTGAACTTATCGATTCCATCGACCAGCCTGAGGAATCAACCTGCGGGGGAAAATTCTCTCGCATCACGACGCATCAATACGTTATTATCTTTTGGTTGGTTGCTTCGCAGGGCGAATTGATCGTTAGGATTAGCAGGCTCACGGTTTTCCCCGAGTCTCGGTGCGTTGTATTTCAGGCGAACGGTCCATTTTCATGACTCTGCGGTATTTTTCCCGGTGAACAATTATGGTTACGGCCTCTCAATTCTCCTGGAAAAGTCGTCTCTCTGCGAAAAGTCGTCCATCTGCCTGGCTTTCCCTGGTAGCTGCGATGGCTTTAGCACTGGGGATGATCCCGGCACAGGCCGAGCAGACGCCTGCGGAATTCTTCGAAGCGCGGATTCGTCCTGTTCTGATTAAAGAGTGTTATTCGTGCCATTCTAGTCAGGCTCCGGTGCTCAAGGGCGCGCTCAACCTTGAGCACCGAGCTGGCTGGCAAACCGGGGGCGATTCCGGCCCAGCGATTGTTCCCGGGAATCCGGAAGACAGTCTGCTCCTTTCCGCGATGAAATTTGACGGTCTCGAAATGCCACCAGCCGGGCGTTTATCGAATGAGACCATTGCTGACTTTGAAAGCTGGATCAAAGCGGGTGCTTTCGATCCCCGGTCTGAGACCGCCACGACTGCAAAGAATGCTCCGCTCAGTGGCATGAGTATCGAAGCTGGTAAACAGTTCTGGTCATTTCAGCCATTAACTCAGGCTGCGCCACCAGCTTTACAGAATCCTGGATGGGCCGCAGTCGCGACCGATGAGAGTTCGACACACAGCCGGTTGATTGACCAATGGGTTCTGGCTCGACTGGAGGCGGCCCAATTAGCTCCTTCACCACCGGCCGATGTCCGCACGCTGGTACGCCGCATTTACATCGATCTGACAGGGCTGACACCTTCGGCCCAGGAGGTCGAGGAATTCTGCAAGGATCAGCGTCCAGATCGCATCGAGCGGCTGGTGGATCAACTTCTGGATCGTCCTGAGTACGCAGAGCATTGGGCACGCCGGTGGCTTGATGTCGCTCGTTATGCCGACAGCAATGGCTCGGATTTCAACGCCACCTTCCGTGAAGCGTGGCGGTATCGAAATTATGTGATCGAAGCCTACAAAAACGATCTGCCTTACGATCAATTCATTCAAGAGCAACTCGCCGGAGATCTGCTGCCATCCACTTCGGAAGAGGAGCGTATTCGAAAACTGGTCGCGACGGGCTTTCTGATGCTCGGCCCGAAAATGCTGAGTGAACGCGACAAACTCAAGCTGCAGATGGATGTCGTGGATGAGCAACTGGACACGATCGGCAAAGCGTTCCTGGGTATGACGATGGGTTGTGCCCGGTGCCACGACCACAAATTCGATCCCGTTCCAACGGCGGATTACTACGCCATGGCGGGCATTCTCAAGAATACGCTCTCCTTACAGGGCGAAATTCAGAAGTATGTTTCCGACTGGCCTGAGGTTCCACTTCCGATCCGTGCGGAACACCGCATCGCACTGGAACAGTTCGAGCAGGCCAGGAAGTCTTTGCAATCACAACTGGCTTCGATCAAGAAGCAGTTGAATAGTTCCACAGGCTCGACGAACGAAGGATCTGACAGGCAATTGGAACTTGGCATTGTTGTCGATGATACGGCTGCCGAGTTTGTGGGAGAGTGGAAACAGAGCACACACTCCAAGCCCTATGTAGGTGCGGGCTATCGTCACGACGACAATGCCGACAAAGGTGAGAAATCGGCCACTTTCAAGACCGCGCTGCCAGCCGATGACGAGTACGAAGTACGTGTCTCATTTACACCGGCGGCGGCCCGGGCTCAAGCTGTGCCCATTTCTGTGACGCATGCTGCGGGTGAGACCACAGTCAAACTCAATCAACAGAAGTCGGGGCCGTTTGGTGGTCTGTTCGAATCGATCGGTCGCTTCCGCTTCAAGGCCGATACCCCTGCGGTGGTCAAGTTTGAGACGGCTGGCACAAAGGGACATGTGATTGTTGATGCCGTCCAATGGATCCCTGTGCGCGATATTGAAGCCCATCGGGCCATGCTGGCGAAAGCTGCCAGCCAGTCTCAGGCGAATGCGGAACGAGACAAACTGCAGAACGAAATGAAGGCCATGGAAGGGAAAATGGCGGAGCTGCTCAAGACTGCACCGCCCCCGGCTCCCAAGGCCATGGCTGCTCAGAATACCCCCTCATTTGCCGACTGTGCGATCTGCATTCGAGGTGAGCCTCACCAGTTGGGAAAAGTCGTCCCTCGGGGTTTCCTGCAGGTGGCTTCATGGGAGCCTGCACAACCCATCCCTGCCGATGCGAGTGGTCGCAAAGAACTCGCGAACTGGGTGGCCCATCCTCAAAATCCTTTAACGGCCCGCGTGTATGTCAATCGGATCTGGAAATCCCTGCTCGGAACAGGCATTGTCCGTACGACAGATAACTTTGGTGTGTTGGGCGAACGGCCCACACATCCAGAACTGCTCGACGCGCTCGCGAGCAGTTTTATCCAACAAGGCTGGTCGACGAAGAAGCTCATTCGTGCGATTGTCCTCTCGAAGACTTACCAGCAGTCTTCGACCTATCGTCCGGATGCAGCGGCCATTGATCCCGAGAACAAACTTCTCTGGCGCGCTAACCGGCAGCGACTTTCGGCGGAATCAACTCGCGACAGCCTGATTGCTCTCACGACCGGGCTGGAGACGCCGGATCGGGATTCTCCCGTCAAGTCGCTGGGCAAGCTGGTTGCCGAAAACAATCCCAAAGGTGGTGCGAAAGCGATTCAGGAATCGCGGACGAGAACTATTTATCAACCGGTGGTGCGCGGCGAGATTTCCCCACTGCTGGCTGTATTTGATTTTGCTGACCCTGATTTTGTCGTGGGTGATCGCTCTGTCAGTACAGTCCCTGCCCAGGCGTTGGTGATGTTGAACAGCCCGTTCGTGAAAGAGTCGGCACAACAGATCGCCCGCCAGGTCGTGGAAGATGCCAGCATTCCCAGTGATGGTCGAGCCAGTGCCATTTATCTGCGATTACTGGGCCGTCCTGCTCAAGAAGAAGAAATTCAACTGGCCAACAAACTGGCTGGCCCGGGTGATCTGGCAGGCTGGTCGCGCGTGGCACATGCCCTGATTGCCTCGACCGAATTCCGCTGGCGGGATTGATGCACTTCGAAGCACCAGCAGATCGATCCCACAGCCTCGACTTATGAAACTGTTTTTCTGTTACCCGTCGTCAGGATTGAGCGATGTACGATCAGATTGCTGCCAGATTCTCCCGACGGACGGTCCTTTCCTCGCTGGCAGGAAGTCTGGCGGGATTAACACTGGGGACAGGTCTTTCCCGCTGGGCAGGTGCCAATAGCGAGGTTCAGAACGCAGCGTCTGTCGTGGGAGAACCTCACTTTCCTCCCCGCGCGAAACGGGTCATTTTCCTGTTCATGCATGGCGGTGTCAGTCAGGTCGATACCTTCGATTACAAGCCCGAACTTTCCAAACTGGATGGCAAAACGTTGCCCTTTCAGGCAGCAGCGAACATCGATGCCAAGCCGGTGTTGATGCAGTCTCCCTGGAAGTTCAACCAGTATGGAGAATCGGGGGCCTGGTGTTCGGAACTCTTCCCCCACATCGTCCAGCAGATCGACAGGCTGTGCATTATCAAGTCGATGCACAGCCGGGGGCAATCGCATGGTCAGGCGGTTTCGATGTTGCATACCGGAAGTGATAATCTGGTGCGGCCTTCTGTCGGTGCCTGGGTCTCTTATGGTCTGGGCTGCGAAAACGAGAATCTGCCCGCTTTTGTTTCAATTGGCCCTTCGGCAGGTCATGGCGGGCCACGCAATTATGGCGCTGCCTTTCTGCCTGCCATCCATCAGGCCACAACGATTGGCAGACAGGGCCGGCTGGGAAATGGACAGATTGATTTTCTGAGTCAGGCGACACCTGAGCAGCTCGAACTTGTGCGTGCCATTCAGAAGATCAGTCAGAAACATCTGGATCGTGTGGGCCCGGATCCTCAATTGCAGGGGGCGATTGAAACTTACGACCTCGCTTATCGAATGCAGGCCGCTGCACCGGATGTGCTCGATCTCTCGCATGAGACGGAAGCAACGAAGGTGGCTTACGGGATAGGCGAAAAAGCGACCGACGAGTTTGGCAGACAATGCCTGCTGGCCCGTCGACTGGTGGAATCGGGTATTCGATATGTGGAGTTATCCACAGGGAACGTCTGGGATCAGCATGGCGGGTTACGAGCGGGCCATGCCAAGAATTCGATGGCCGTCGATCAACCGATTGCAGCTCTGTTGAATGATCTTGATCAACGGGGATTGCTCGATGAGACACTTGTGGTGTGGGCGGGCGAGTTCGGTAGAACGCCGATCGTGCAGGGTAATGATGGACGCGATCATAATCCGCAGGGGTTTACGGTCTGGCTGGCTGGTGGTGGTGTGAGAAGTGGATTCTCGTATGGCGAAACCGATGAGGTGGGCTATTTCGCTGCCCAAGATCGCGTGCATATGCACGATCTGCATGCCACGATGCTGCACCTTTTAGGGATCGACCATGAGCGGCTGACGTACAAATATGCGGGCCGCGACTTCCGACTGACCGATGTGCATGGGCGAGTCGTCAAGGAGATCCTGGTCTAGTATCTATCCCAGAAATCAAATACGCGTAGAGAGTCGATCAAGCATGCTTGCTCCGAGCCGCAAGCATGGCACTAAGCCGGTGGTTGTGGTTGAGTCTTCAAACCCCCAGCAATATTCGGCATGATCTGGGGGTTCGCGAAGACGCTCAACCCCAGCCACCCCATAGAAGGGAGCGCAGTCGAATACTGGAATCCGTCTCAGTGGGCGGTCATTCATCCTGGTAGACTTTCGGGGCATAAAGAACCACTGGATGAGCCGCACCGGGGAGCCATAACGTCAGGCCACCTTCTGGAGTATCGACGCGCACCACACCATCCGGGCAGGAATTGACGCTGGAGGCAAGGATCGCTTCTAAAGCCTGTACCGCTGCGACGACAGGCCGATCTGCACTCAGGCTCGAAAATGCTAACAAGTTGATCTCCTCCAATCGCGATGTTCGAGTGCCCGTCGATCCGTATTCGATATAAGCCACTTCGCGGAAGAACCGCTCAATCGCTTCGATGCCATAACCTCTTTGAGTGCGCTCATTCCAGGGTTCAATGGCTTGACCGTTGTAATGTGTATTGATGGTGGTTTTGAGTTCATGCGGCGTGCGTCCTTCGACGGTCAGTTCAATACCTCGCTTGCGGGAATGGCCATTCCAGACGCCGTTATCAAATCGGAACTGCACCTCCTGCTCGACATAACCGGGGAAGTTATCGGGCGTCACCCAGGAGGTATGGATATCAAAACTGGCAGTTCGCTGATCGGGATAAGCGTAAGTGACGCGCAGTTGAGTGCTGTCCCAGGTTGGGCCGTCAATCGTGCCGGCTAATCCGCGCTGGCCGGTCGCACTGACTGAGACGAGTCGGCCACCAAAGGTGAAATCAATCAGCTTGAGATAATGGCACGCGACGTAAGTGCCTGGATTGCGGCCATGATTCCAGGTGGCAAACTGCCCCATGCCCACTGACTTCGGTTCTAACAGCGAGCAATAGCCATGATTGACGTGCGATAGAACTCCATCGACCACCAGTGTTCGGAGACGCTTATGGTCGGGGTCGAACAGTTTGTGATAGACGACTCGCACGAGTCGCTGGTGATGCTGTGCCAGACGATGCAGTTCATCGAGTTCGCTCAATGAAAGCACTGATGGTTTCTCAATCAGCACGTGCTTACCGGCGATTAAGGCGAGCCGGGCAGCATTGAAATGTCGATCATCAGGTGTCGCAATACAAACGGCATCGAGTGCAGCCCCTGTCGAGCTTTGCAACAGCCTTTGCAGGCCCTGCTCGCCCGTTTCATTGGTAAAGGTTGCTAAATGATGCGGTGCCTGAGCCCGGTAGGCTTCGGCCCTGCGACCTGTGAGGCTGACAACAGCTGCCAGTTCGCAAGTGATGACACCGACATCGGGTGAGTAGAACCCTCGCTGACCGGCTTGTTCGAAAAATGGCCGATAGGTCTCGTCGAAGATCATGCCGAAACCCACCATCCCGGCCCGCAGTGGAACATCGGGACGACGACTCTCCAGAATTTCTGAGTGGAGCGAGTGACTCATCGGCAGAGAACTTCCTTACGAGAATGGTTTCGAGAGTGAGGGTTGTCGGATCAAACATTTATGATTTTGCATCATGGCCCATGGAAGTGAACTCTGGAAGTGGCCCGGTCTTCGTGGGATGATCAAATCATCGAGATTCCTCGATTTTCCTCATCAGCTCTCGATCACGAATCTATCAACATCCTGAAATCGACATCACTTGAGAAAGATGAGTGCCTCATGGATCGACGTGACTTTCTGAGTTCGACCACAACCGCAGGCCTGCTGGGTTCCACGACACTTTGGATCGATCCGGCTCGAGGAGAGTTGCCCTCATCCTTGCAGGATTCTTCTGCTGTACCGAAGAAGAAACGTCGCGTGGCAGCCATTGGTGTGGGCTGGTACGGCAAATGTGATCTGTTGCGATTGATGCAGGTGGAGCCAGTTGATGTCGTCGCTCTCTGTGATGTCGATTCGCAGATGCTGGCGAATGCCGCCGAGTTGATGACCTCGCGTGGAAAGCTCGAAAAGCCACCGGCACTTTACAGTGATTATCGGCAGTTGCTGGCTGAGGCCAAGCCCGACATTGTGCTGATTGCGACGCCGGATCACTGGCATGCCTTGACGATGATTGCGGCTGTCGAAGCGGGTGCCGATGTCTATGTTCAGAAGCCGACGAGTGTCGATATTGCCGAGAGCCAGTCGATGCTGGCGGCTACCCGGAAGCACGGGCGCGTGGTGCAGGTGGGGACACAGCGTCGCAGTACGCCTCATATTGCCGAGGCCAAGCAGAAGTTCATCGATACGGGCATGCTGGGAAAAATCGGCCTCGTCGAGGTCTATTGCTATTACCACATGCGGGCTAAAGACAATCCGCCGATCACAGAGCCGCCACAAAACCTCGATTATGAAATGTGGGCAGGCCCGGCACCCAAACGGCCTTATTCGACACTCATTCATCCCCGCAGATGGCGGGCCTTTACCGAGTATGGCAATGGAATCATGGGGGACATGTGCATTCACATGCTCGATACTGCCCGGTTTATGCTGGGGTTGGGCTGGCCCCAAGCGGTTTCATCCGTCGGTGGGATCTATGTGGATCGCCAGAGCCAGGCCAACATTCCCGATACACAGACTGCGACATTCGATTTCGGCGATCTGGATGTAGTCTGGCAACATCGCAGTTACGGCTCGACACCCGACCCGAAGTATCCGTGGGGAGTAACGATTTATGGCGACAAAGGAACTCTCAAAGTCAGCGTCATGAGCTACGACTTCATACCTCAGGGAAGAGGCGAAGCTGTTCATAAAGATGTCACCTACGAACTCGAAGAGTATCCCGAAGACAAGACCGAGAAGGATCTCGAAAAGCATGTGGCACCGGCGATTCGTGCTCACATGCGGAACTTTCTCAAGGCGATCGATGAGCGATCAAAGCCCATTGCCGACATTGAGGAAGGGCATATCTCGACCGTGAGTTGCCTGCTGGCAAATCTTTCGCTGGAGTTAGGCCGCACACTCCGTTGGGATGCAGTGAACGGGCTGGTTGTCGATGATGCCGAAGCCAACAGCCGCCTGGCCAGGCCTTATCGTGCGCCATGGGTGCATCCTGGCGTGAAGCTGAGTTGAATGACCCACAGATCAATGACCTGCAGCTTGTTAAAAAAGGAGCCCCGCTTCTCCGGAGTGGAGAAGCGGGGCTCCTTTGAGAACGATAGTGAATATCGAGCCGATATTCCGGAATCACCCGTAAACCGGGTTAGCAGCCTTCAGCGGCCGAGCGATTTTGTGGAATGCGATCATCGATATCGTAAGCCATGCCAATGGCTCTCAGGGCCTTGATCGACCACCAGGTGATATCGAATTCCCACCACTTGTGGCCGGCAGGAGCGACGTTGGGGTGAGCGTGATGATTGTTATGCCAGCCTTCACCATAGGCGAAAATGGCAACCCACCAGAGGTTCTTGGAGGCATCGCGAGTGTCGTAGTTGCGGTAACCCCACAGGTGTGTGGCGGAGTTCACGAACCAGGTACCGTGATAAACGAGTGTCATACGGAGGCACAGACCCCAGAGCATGACAGACAGACCGGTGTACCAGTCGAGGCCACCCGCCAGAAAACCGATGCCGAAGAAGAATGCTCCTGAACCAATGAGGATGAGCCCATAGTAGCGTTCGAAGAACTGGAGCATGGGGTCCTTGATCAGATCAGGGACATAGCGGCGCATGACCATGGCCTTAGCTTCTGGTGAGCGGCGGACAAACAACCAGGCAATGTGCGACCACCACTGTCCATCGAATGGCGAGTGAGGATCACCTTCGTGATCAGACCGCTGATGGTGCAGGCGATGAGTGGCTGTCCAGAACAGAGGCGAGCCTTCGCCGGAAAGGACTCCGCAGAGTGTGCAGAGGAAACGGAATGGCTGACGCAACCGCAGCGAGCGATGTGACAGACAGCGGTGATAAGCCAGGCAAATGCCAATGCTTCCCGTGAGCCAGTGCATGACCAGGAAGACACCCAGCGCTGTCCAGGTAAAGAAAAATGGAGCAGCGATGGCACCGGCATGCATCAGCACGAGCCAGCCGACCACGGGCCAGTCAATGTTATCCCAGCGAAGCTGCCTGGGGCTGTACGATTCGTACATTGTTGTCAGCGCTGGATTGTTTTCGCCGACCACTCGCACTGAACTGGCACGAGAAGCCCGGACACGATCTTCGATGGTGAGCTGAGGAGCAACCAGTGTGTCAGCCACCAGCTGGCTGGGTGCAGCATCCAGGGGAGCAGCGTCGAGAGGTGCTGTATCCAATGGTGCAGCATCAACAGCCGAGCATTCAGCAGACTGAGCTGGTTCTGTATGGTTGAGGTGATCAGTCACCGCAGATTCGTTGGGAGCAGGTGGGACGAGCGAGGTAGGGGACATATCCAAATTCCCGATGTTTTTCGTGCATGGCCTGGCGAAATTGCCAAGTTTCAGTCTTATACATGAATCATCGGGATTGGTGTGTCAGGTGAGTGTCAAGCTTTTGTCAAACTTCTGTCATTCCGCAACCTCTTCATCAGTAACATCTTGCGACGAAGGGAATGGAAGAAACCGATATCCGGTCCCACGAACCGAGAGAATATGCACCGGTTTTGAAGGATCGGGTTCAATCAGTTTTCGAAGCCTCAACACAAAATTATCGATAGTGCGTGTGGTGACTTCGGCATGTTCATCCCACACATGATTGAGAATTCTGGTGCGTGAAAGGACTTCGCCCTGATGCTCAATAAAGTATTTCAGCAATTCGAGTTCCAGCGTGGTCAGGCTATGCACACGCTCACCGACAGAGACCTGGAATGTCTGAAAATTGACGATTACCCGGCCAAACTGAAATCTGCCAGGAGATGAGCCCGGAGTCGAACTGGTTTGCTCAGCAGCAGGTGCAGGCTCAACCGGGACTGGTGGAGTGGATGACCGAATCGACTGATGACGATGAATCAGGCTTTTCACCCGGCTCAAAATCTCGCGCAGGGCGAAGGGTTTGGTCATATACTGATCACCACCCAGATCGAACGCGAGAATCTTGTCTTCACTCAGTGTCCGGGCGGAGAGTACCAAGACAGGCGTCATCACAAGTTTCTGGCGAAGTTCGCGCAAGACCTCGTAGCCTGAAAGTCCCGGGAGCATCAAATCGAGCACAATCAGGGCGAATTCTTCAGTATCCGTCTGTGAGACAGCAGCCAGAGCCTCGTGACCATCGGTCGCGACGACAACTTCATAACCTTCCTGCTCGAAGTTGAATTTCAGACCTTCGGCAATCGCTTCTTCATCTTCAACGACGAGAATTCTCATATGATGACCCGTCCTGGAAGGATCAATTCGAAGGTGGTGCCCGTTTCCAGAGGTTTGCCTTCCAGATCTTTCAGCCCGGAACGCACACTGGAAAGGCTCCAAGAGTGATTATTGACTGGGTGAACGTGAATTCTTCCATTCAACTGCCGGACTAATGTCTGAACAATATACAGACCCAGCCCTGTCCCTTTGGTTCGTCTCTGCAGTTCGTTACCCGCACGGTAGAACATTTGAAAAATCCGCTTGCGATCTTCGGGGGCGACGCCCGCTCCGTTGTCGGTCACGCGGATCACGATCCGGGCATGATCCACCGCACGAACTTCGACAAAGATCAGCGGAGGATGTCCACCATACTTGATGGCATTGTCGAAGAGATTCCGAAATATGGTTTCTACGACAATTTGAGGTGCTCGAAGGACTGCTGTATCAAGATCAAATTGGAAAATCTCCGTGACTTCTTTGCGGTAATGCCCTGCCACCTCATGAGCGACAGATCGTAAAAGTGTATCGAGAATCAAGTCGGTGGAAGCGGCCTGAGTCCCCGTCGCATTGAGCCGTCCGACATCGAGCAGTTGTGTAATGAGATGATCCAGTCGCTCGAGTTCGCGTTCCATGGTGGCATAAAACTTCTGCCTCTGATCATCGGAAAGACTGCGCAGACTCAAGGTTTCCAGATGCAGACTGAGTGAAGCAATGGGTGATTTCAGTTCATGAGTGACGGCATCGACAAAATTGGCCTGCCTTTGATTGAGCCTGACTTCTTTGATCATGAGCACCATGTAGATGGAAAGGCCGGTGAGTATCAGCGTGAAAACCACCACGCCCAGCACGAGTGCTGCCCACCATGTGTTCTGGGCGAACAGCACAATCCATACAACCATTAAAGTTACGTTCAGCACGATCAGAGTCACGCTGAGTGTAATCGGCAGGTGCAGCGTGCGACGTTTTCGAAAGAGGGCACTCATAAATCTTAACTTCTGAGAGGCAATCGCCGGGCGGCCTGATCAAACGGATTCGTTGATCCAACAGTACAAAATGGATTTTTCCAACAGTGAATTACGAGACTCGGCGGTCAATCTTTCTATTGTTTCATCAAACAGTGGCATTTTGAACCCATGTTCGCCCCTTTTGCCATTCGATGAAAATAATGATCTGCATGCTCTCTGGTACGATTAAAGGTTTCTCACTGCGGCAGCATTTCAGGAGAGAAGTTTGACAATGGCAGGAATGGAACTAGGGTTCCTGCAGTGCTTGAGTTGTTAGCGCGGTGAATTCTGGTGGCAATTGGGAAACCTGAATCTCATCGGACGGACGATCACTGGTTCCATCTGTTGATATTGGTCGAAACGACGTCCAGACCATCAGGTGGCATCGCTTTTTGAGATATTGCGGTACTGTAAATGACGTTAACGTCGGATTCCGCTGTATTGGATCTCGTAACATCCGCTGGAAACGGTGATGTTGTACCGTACACTTCGTATCCACTCGATTCCTCGCGCGTGCTGTTAGGGCTGGTGAATCTTGTCCGTCGGGCTGAACGTGATACGGCTCCCGAACGGGCTGATGCGAATCTTTGTGGCTTAATCAGTCCTCGTGTTTTTCGCAGTCTGCTGAACAGCCTTTTGTTCCGTGACCCGGCCACACTCCGGCATAGCCAGCGTGTGGGTCGACTGGCCACTGGCCTGGCCAAATATCTGGGATGGGAAGACCGCAATCTCAGAGCCATTCAGATTGCCGCATTGTTGCACGATCTCGGCAAGGTTGGTGTGCCGGATAGTATTCTTTTCAAGCCGGCTCGTTTGAACTCTGATGAACTGCGCCTGATGACGAAAAGTTATCTGATTGGCGTTGATCTTTTGGAAATGTGCCGGGTTGATCCACTGATTATTCGCATCATCACCGATTCCCATCATCGCTATTCGCGTGAACCAGGAGCGAATGCCACATTCAGCGATATTCATCAGGGGGCACGTATTCTGGTTGTGGCTGATGCCTATGAATCACTCAGCAATGATCAGGTCTTTCGCCGGGCGAAAGCTCACGATGAAATTCTCAAGCTGCTCAATGAGAATGCGGGGACTCAGTTCGATGGGAACATTGTTTCGGCATTGCAGCGCTGGATTCATACCTATGGGCCGCCGGCGCTTGACGGCACCATGAATGATGATGATTCACTGATTCACTACTATCAGCCTGCCAGCGATGCGGAGCTTGCTGAAGCTGCCAATCTCAGTCATTTATTCAGCTATCTGCAAACTCTCGATGAACTGTATGACGGATTCAGTATCATCGATTGCAGTCGTCGTATGCTGGTCTGGAATCGTGGAGCGGTCAAAACTCATCGTCGGCCAGCAAGGGAAGTGCTCAATACCATCTGGAAGCCGCAGGTTTTTGGATATGCCGACGACCGGGGTGTGCCACTGGCTACATCGCAGTGTCCGTTGGAGGCCATCTTTGCCACGGGCAGCAGCTATGCTGCGACCTTGAATATGACGGATGGAGAAGGAGAGCCAGTGAGTGTCGAACTCCAGGCTTTTCCACTGATTGATAGAAATCAGCGGCTGCAGGCTGTGGCAGAAATCTACCGCCGCACAGAACGTGATGAAACCAGTCACGTTTCACCGGAAGTGCATGCCCTCAAAATGATGGCCAGTCGCGATGCTCTGACGCGAGTCGCGAATCGTGGCGAGCTCGACAGTCAGATCGAACAACTATTGAAGAAGTACAATTCCGAGAGCCAGAACGAGGTTTTCAGCGTCATATTTGTCGATGCCGATCATTTCAAGAGCATTAACGATAAACATGGTCACACCGTGGGTGATCAGGTCCTTGTGGAACTGGCACGACTGCTCCAGCACGAGTCGTATTCAGGCGAGATTATTGGTCGCTATGGCGGTGAAGAGTTTATTGTGCTCTGTCCTGCGACAGATGTGGAACTGGCAGTTCGTAAAAGCGAACGCTTCCGCATGAGTATTCAATCGATGCGGTTTGCCGACTATCCCTCATTGCGAATCACTGCGTCGTTTGGGGTATCCCAGGTCGTCAATGGGGATACGGTCGCTTCGCTAGTCGAGCGGGCTGATAAAGCGCTCTATCAGGCGAAGCAGACGGGTCGGAATCGCACCTGCCATTTAATGACCACAGATTCCCGTCGGTCGGCCCATCGCTTTTCGACCGATGAAGAGGAAGATCCACTGCGATTGATTCAGCGTTTTTACATAGGGGTGGGGCAAAGCGTGGTCCCCAAGATGGCGGGATTTGTCGAAGCTCATCGGGCCAAATTGCTGGTTGTTGAGCCAGGCCGGGTCAAAATGCAGTGTGGGCAGGGGACGATTTTCGGCATGTGGGGTTGGACGAACAGCACTCGTCCCGTGATTCTTGAGATTGTGCTTCCAGAGCTTGTGGAAGAGCAGCGTGGGCATGCGTCGAGGCGTGGCCCGAATTCACCAGAGGCGATCTGCGTCACAATCCAACCCAAAGGGCGGCCGAACTCGCAAGCGATTTTTCAGAATCGTGCCAAACTGTTAATGCAGGATCTGAAAAGCTACCTCGTCCCGTGCGACCGCCAACCGGGTATTGGTGGGTAACTGCTCAATTCTATGGATCAGGGCGATGGCCCTTCGCTCGACTCTAATCTTTTGATGAGAGCTTGAAATCCATTGGCTCACGATCAGCCTTGGAGACTTCCATTTCGAGTGTGGAATGCTTGTTGTACTTCGCAGGAACTTTCTCGACCTGGCCGAGTTTCCGCTCTTCAATCGATGATTCTGGATCGGGCTCAATCAACGTACTGATCGTGACCCGATGCTTTCCGGTGACAGCACCAGCCAGGTCAGCCGTGTAAAGGAGTTTGTACTGTCCCTGGGTATCTGTCGTGGCAAACGAAGCTCTTCCCTCAGCAGGAGTGAAGACGATTTTCGCCTTGGCTAAAGGCTGATCATCCAGATAGACCGTTCCAACAACAGGAACCAGCGTGACCGAAGGACCACCACAGCCTGCCAAAAGGGTGAGAAACGCGTAAAAGCAGCATAAACGCGGGAGCAGATGGAGGATCAACATGAGAGAAATCTTTAGCTATGCGCTTAATAAGAAAAGCGTGTGATCTTTAAAGATTCAGAGCAGGAGCCCAGGACAGGGCTCCTGCTCTGAATTACTCAATCGGGCGTTTTTTACCTTTGCCGGCGATACCTGCCGAATCGTCTTCAGTTTTAGAATTCACCTAACACCTGGCCATCGGCCATTTGGCCCAGGCGCTGGTAAGTGTTGCCATCGGTGTTTTCGCTGAGGAAGCGGACACTTCCATCTGCCATCACAAAATGGACACCACCGGTGTGGAAGCTGGTAGGGGCATTATTGTTGGTCCCTTTGATTAGCCAGTCGGGCAGGTTCTCAGCACGTACGAGATTGGAGTATTTATTACCGGAGTTGGCATTGGTCGCACCAGAAGATCGACCTGCCCAGATCCCTCCGCGGCGAGTTTCGGAATCACCGCCATCGTAAAGTCGTTCGGTGACCATCAAGGTGTTGCTGGTTCCATCAGTAACGTCGCGAATACGAGTCGCACTGTTGTAGGCAAAGATGCCCTTATTGACACCCGAGCGGGTATCAACATAGTTGACCGTGGTGCTCCCCCAGATCGCAGGATACGAGAGCTTGGCATGACCATCGCTGATTCCATCACCCCCCAAGGCCTGAGCACGGACAATGTTCGGGCTGGCTTCTGAAGGGCAGATATAAACTGGCAGGATCGTTCGGGTTAATGCTGTGGGGTTGAGAGGGAAGTTGTTTCCGTTGGGATTGAGAGATGAATAGAGCGGAGCCTGATCAATAAACGGCAGAATAAAAGTACTCCATCCCCAGCCGCCACCCACATTGGAGCGGCTTGGCTCGGCATCACCCAGCTTATACGCCACTCCTGTGGTGACATTCATCGCCAGAGCCCCGGGCGGAAATGCATTGTAGTTATCGTGATAGTTATGGAGTGCCAGCCCAATCTGCTTGAGATTGTTACGGCACTGTGAACGGCGAGCTGCTTCCCGTGCCTGCTGGACGGCAGGTAGCAACAAGGCAATCAAGATCGCGATGATGGCAATGACGACAAGAAGTTCAATCAGAGTAAATCCACGGCGATTCGTCGTCGATAATGGCTTTGCAGCAGAAGGCATTACAAAACTTTCTAGTGAGAAAAACACAGATACAGTAAATAGGTACGGCTTTACAGACTCATTCCCTGTTGTTATTCAACAACAGGATGATATGGGACTGCTGATCAGGGCGTACGCAGCCTGATCTCATAGATTACGGTGGCATTGCTGATTTCGTTGGCAACAACGAGTAGAGGTGTCTTCGTCGGACTGTCTTGAGCAGGGATCACTAACAACCCTTCCGGGCCTAAATCTCCCTCATTGCTCGTTGGAGATACTAAATCCGACGGTGTCGATTCACTTCGCGTACTGAGGAACTGTTCAAAGACGGGTTTTACAGGGTTTGTGACATCATAGACCATCAGCCCCGATTGACGTTCAAGACCAATGATGGCAATCTTCTTTGAACCAATCTCTGTAACGACCACGCTCTCGGGCTCTGGCCCTTTCGCTGCACTTCGGCTGTCGAATTCCCGCTTTTCATGATCACTGTTAAAGTCGTGTGGTCGTTGACTGGCCACAATCGACTCCAACTGATCGCCGGAATCAAATATCTGGTGGAATTGCTCATCCCAGATGGAAAAAGATCTTCCTCCAAAGGCATGCAGTTCGTCGACCAGTCCATTGCCATTCAGATCACCCGTGGCTTTGGAAACTCGTAAACGACCAAGATTCTCTGGTTTTTGAAGCTCATTCGCGTGAGGAAACCTGCGCGGGTCGAGCTGAAGATCGCTGACCATGGCCCTCTCGCTGAAGCCTTCGTAGTCTCGATCTTTTCCATCGTTGGCGGTGACGATAAATCGCTTTCCATGCGAGACAAAATTGGCCAGACCATCGGGTTGATAAAGACCTTTCACTGGCCAGGGCCGGATATTGATCGATTGATCTCGGTCACTGGCATCGAAACCATTTCCCGGTTGGGAATGATCTTTATAGCCCAGACCTCTTACGGAAATTAAAGACTTCTGTTCGAGATCAATGGTGGCAATCGCGTTATTTTCCTGCAGGCTGACCCAGGCCAGCTGACCATCGGCAGAGATCGTGATATATTCGGGCTCCAGATCCTGAGCGACCGTCGCCTTCGGCCCAAAGATCCGTACTCCAGGCCCCATTTTCTCCGGATTGTCGTTGTACCTGCGGAAATCAATCGTCGTGATTTCAGCATTGGCGAGTTGTGCCAGATCATCGGGAATTTCAATCAGACTGATCGTTCCTTCAGGATCAAAATCATAGTTCTCATTCGGGGAACCTTCGTTGGCAACGGCAAGAAGTTTTCCATCATTCGTCAGTGCCACACAGTCCGGCTCATAACCCACCTGGATCTGGTGAACAATCTTGCGATGGACTGGGTCAATCAGGACAACATGACCACGTTGGCGACGATCTTCTGTAGCAACAGACGCAACGACTCGTCCTGCCCTCGCCGAAACGGATGTGGGTATTCCCAGAGCTGAGACGCTGATCTGGTCAACTCGCACTGGCAGGGCCGGTTGCGACAGATCAAGGACATCGATGACCTGATCTTCCACATTGACGACGAAAAGTTGCCTGGTTGTTGGATCAAAAGCCGTGATTTCAGTGGCCGATGTTCCTGACTTTTCACTGTGCCGAAAACGGCCGAGAAACTGAAGTTGAACCTCGCCACGAGGGAGAATCTTCAAAGTTCGTGCTGTCGAAGATTGATTCGGTAAAGCGACGGCGGCGGGCTCAGTGGCGACCGCAGTGTTGACCTGCACTGTCCAAACCAGCAGAGACGCCACAACAATTGCGGCAGCAATCACCTTCCAGGCAGCGACGTGCTGATTGTTCAGTAGGCGGAACTGCCCTCTTACTTTCCCCCAGAACTTCCGCACTGTGCCTGCACTCCCGAAATCCAAAACATCCCCATCTGGCGATATTGCCGAGGGTTGAATTGTTAAGACGCGGAAGATTAGGAGTGGATTGTGAAGAAAATGTTAGCGTCGCGTGAGGAAACGATGATTTGTTAAGATTTTGGAGAGGCTCTTGCAATCTGGGTGACTATATATCCTCGCTTATTATTATCCATTCCATTTAACATCTGATAAAATGAATAGATCCAGCCAGCGAATACTCACCGGATGGATCTTTCTGTCTGTTCGGAAGTCCGTCGATTCTCCCTAAGTGGGATGATGCGACGAGTTCGAGCCAGCGATGAATTGTGTCACGTTCAACCATAGATCATGACTGCATCAGGTGCTGTCAGCATTAAATTTCGCCGAGAACCTCACCACCCGAGCGTGTCCCCAATGCTCGCCAGATCCCCTGGTCGATGTTTTCGGAGACCGCACGGACCGAGCCATCCATTAACAGCGACTGCACAATCCCTTCGTGGTAACTGCGAGAAGTGATGATGCCGTACGTTGGTGCCGTCAGGCTGGTTCCTTCGCGATTGCTGGAGACATCAATGTCATAAGTCACACCCGCTTCAACATGCGGCACCGAAGTATTCGGCCCGAATGTGGTGGTAAAGCCGGTGTGAATGGCTCTGCCACAGACCCATTCGGTATGGCCATTGACTGCAGACCAGGCACCGCCCGCAGTATAGGTTCCTGAAACCTGGCTGGGAGCGGTTGGTTCTGTGGCAACACCGGTGGTGTCGTGGAAACGAGGTGTAAAGGCCTTCACTTCAGCCATGGCCATGGTATTGCTGGTCCCATCCGTGAAGCTGGCGGTCGTGAGTTTTCCATTGGGAGCAAAAGCGGCTCCGCCATTCTGCCCGTTGTTGGGGTCGTAAATGAGATAGCGGCCGATGTTCATGGCGTAACACAGGGGGTAATGCTCGGGAGTGCCACTGCTGTTCAAGCGAGCGCGATCGCCGGGATCACTGGGGCAGATGAGGACTGAGACCTTGGTGGCTGCCGGCCCGAAAGGTGGATAAACACTGGTGTTCACGGCATGGTGATAGCCCAGCGAGAAGTTCATTTTGCTGTAGATTGTGCCTCCATCCAGATACGGGAGTATGAAGGCTTGAGCCGACCAGGGCTGTTGTGAAGTGCTGTTGCGATCAATGCAGCCTGAGGGTGGAAAGACACTGAAGGCATCGTGGTAGTTGTGGAGTGCCAGGCCCAGTTGCTTGAGGTTGTTTTTGCACTGAGTTCTGCGGGCGGCTTCTCGGGCCTGCTGCACAGCCGGCAAGAGGAGTGCAATCAGAATGGCAATAATGGCAATCACGACGAGCAGTTCGATGAGCGTAAATGCCGAGCGAGCATTTCTCATAGGGAGATCTCCAGTCGATGTCGGGCAGGGCAAAGAGGTCAATCGGCGGGCCGAACATGGCTGGCTGGGAAAGTTGGGACGCTGCGGGCGGTTCAACTTTCTGGCTGGCGGCCATTAAGACTGAGATTCAGTCTCAATAGTTAAGCGATTGTAAGCTTGGAGATTCTTTTTGGCAAACCTTGATGTGAAAAAGAGTTTCAGGAGCAAACAATATTTCGCGTAACAGATTTCCGCATAAGAAGTTGCAACGCAGGAGACCAGTATGATCAAAAGGAGGGATCTTGCTCGATGCCGCTAGGAAAGTGGCCGATTGGCCAGATCGAGGATGATCAGAGGAACCGCGCGAATCATGAACAGGGCCACCAGAAGGCCGCAGGCAGTCCAGGAGGTGAAGATCGCGCGGAATATGCCTCGGACCTCCTCCAGCATTGGTGAATAGAGGCCCAGATCAAATTGCAGGCCCCAGTGGTAACGGCGGTTCATCACCCACAAGAAATGCCGCGACACGACATACCAGCTCAGCAATTCCACCACTTCAAGACTGCGAGGAAACGGCAACCCGCTCCGCACATAACAGAGAACCACGATCACCTGGATCAATCCCATGAGCACCGCCGGGAGAAGAGAGAGCCCCAGCCAGCCATCGGGCGAAAAGAGACTCTGGAGTTGGAATGGTTTCATCACGAGCACTTTTTTGCAGGTGGGAGTGGGTTTGAGGGTGTTCATGGACAGCGAGGGGGTATCAAGGTGCGACAGATGAGTTCTGCAAAGGTTGCATATATCGTAGAAGATCGTTCTATGTAACCGGGCCTGAAAGCTGGTGCATTCCGAAGACTTCATGCACCCTACTTATAGAGTGAGGATTCTGTATAGGTCGTGCGATAACGAGTTGATCGACCTGTCGCTTTGACTTCGCTTCAACGGTTTATATTTTCGTCCGGCGAATCGTTATCTTGAATCGTTGACGATGACTTCAGAACTTGAATTCTTCGCGGTGTGCTCTTTACCTCAACAAGCACGATCTCCGGATTCTCGACACCGTTGATGTCGATGGACTCCAGATGCGGGGACCGCAGGATCACGCGTATTTCTTCGGCAGTCACTGTGCCTTTGACGATCACCTGCTTGATACTGGCTTCCAGGCAAAGTTTTTCCAAACTGACTAACCAACCCAGATATGCGGGTTCGTATCGCTTTTCTGGAGGGGAAGTATCACCTGCTGCCGTCGAGACTGTCAAAGTCTGGCCGTCGATGGATAGCCGAGCGCGCTGATCAGGGTTATTCTTACCATACAAACTACTCCAAAGATGCTTTACATATGGCTTACTTAAAGGTGGCGGAATCCCAGGTTCGCGGGCCGTCAATTCTGGTGCCGGCCTGAGTGATTCCGGCCCTTGCATGGCGTGCCAGATTGATTCATCAGCTTCAAGAGTGACCGTTTTGACAGAACCATCACCCATGAGGCCATGCGTGACCTCTCGACCGTGGGAGCTGAAGCCGAATGGAGAAGTGTTTCGAGGTATGCTGACTTCGCGCCAGGCAGTCGTTGAAGCAAAAATATCAAACGGCTCGGAAGCATCGGCTGCGAGAAGCGTGTGAGCCGAAGTGCCAAGATCGTCAAGCGTCACGTGACTATTGCGATGCATGACCCAGGAGTTGGCCGCGACATGAATCAGTGGATAGCCATTGGCGGAGGATGGTGTCTCAAGACTGGGGTCCAGCCACGAAATATTCTCCCGGCAATGACGATCTGTAAACCATTCGACCTGCCGGGGATCATCCCAGGGGATATTCTGATCAAGTCGATAGTAGAATGGAGTACATGCCAGGTAAGGAATCAAGGGGACGGGCCAGCCAAAATAGCCGTGTCCCTCAGCGTTATAGACACCTCCCGGTGGGAATGTGTCAAATACATCATGATAGTTATGAAGTGCCAGACCAATCTGCTTGAGGTTATTCCGCCACTGCGTGCGACGAGCCGCTTCTCGGGATTGGTGAATTGCCGGTAGAATCAACATCACAACAAGCAGTGGAAAAAGGACTCCTGCGGCAATCTTCAGGTATCTCATGATGTTTCCTAAGCGTCATAGTAATTAGCTTCTAACAGAGATCGTCATGAAGAGGATGAGTCGCTCATTCGGAGGAGTCGGGCGTCTCAATAATTTGGATTCGGTGTGACTCTTGTTCGAGCAGTGGACGAATCACGGGTGCATTTCGAATTGCACGAATATCCACGGTCTTCAGGTTCTTGCAGGACAATAGAACCTTCACCTCTTCGGGTGATGGATAGCGATACAACTTTGCCGATTGCACATCCCCTTTTGCACATAATGCGGCCAATTCAATCAGCCAGGATTGGAAGACTTCCTCTCGCCGTTCACTCAGTAAGCACGGATCAACGGACTCAGTATTGAGAATCAAGTGTTGACCATCAGCGGTCAGTGTTGCTTTCTGACTGTCCTTGTGAAACATGTCAGTCCAGATGCGGCGGTCAAAGTGAGTTGGAGCTGGGGGGATGCCTGGGATACGGTCAATAAGTTTATCAACTGGTCTGAGTGACTCTGGCCCTTGCATCTGTTTCCAGATCGATGCGTCGACGTTCACATCGACAGACCGGACGGTCGCATCGGCCATGAGACAATGAGCCATCGGACGGCCATGTGAGCTGAAACCTGATGGAGAACTGTTGATAGGAATGCTGGCGTCTCTCCAGGCCGTTGTGGAACCATAAATATCAAATGGTTCCGAAGCATCGGCTGCCAGAAGTGTCGAGGCGAGGTCTCCCACATCTTGTAAGGTCACATGACTATTGCGATGCATGACCCAGGAGTTGGCCGCGACATGAATGAGCGGAAACGTATTTTTCTCCGTGAGGGTGAGGCCAGGGTCTTGCCACCAACGTCCTTCCCGGCAATGGGCCATTGTAAACCATTCGATTTGCCGGGGATCATCCCAGGGGATTCGATCATCAACCCAAGACGAAAAGGGAGTCTGCGTTTGAAATTGCGCCAGACGGCTAGGCCATCCCTGATAACCTTGCCCTGCTTCACTAAAGATTCCACCAGGTGGCAGGCAATTGTAAACATCATGGTAGTTATGGAGTGCCAGGCCAATCTCTTTCAGCCGGTACATCCAGTCTGATCGCCGGGCCTGTTCTCGCCCATTGAGAACTGCGGCACTTAAGAGTGTCAGCACAACGACCGTGAGAACGAGCCCAACAGCAATTTTCAGGATGTTCATGATGTCATCTCACGTTCGGGCTGCAGACCACGAAACCAGCAGTTTCAATAGATGCCGGGTGTTCATGGTCGGATTGCAGCTACGATTGAGACTACACCTTGAGTTCTTCTGCCGCCAGACCGAGTGTGCTTTGATAGCGCTGGCGGATGAGGGTGATGATCTCGGAAACAAATTGCTCGACCTGTTCCGGTGCACGACCTACAAATCGCCGGGCATCGAGTGCAGCACCCAGATCGACCTTGGCAAAGGCGGCATCACCCTTGAGTCGCTCGATGAGGTCGTTGGGTAAGCCGTGCTCTTTGACCTGTCGAGCGGCTTCATGACTGTGAATGCGGACGCGCTCGTGGAGATCCTGCCGGTCGCCACCGGCACGCACACCTTCCATCAGAATCTCTTCGGTCGCCATGAATGGCAACTCGGCAGCGAGTCTTTGGGTAATCACCTTCGGGTAAACCACCAGCCCATCCACCACGTTCCGATAAAGAATCAGGATGGCATCGGTCGCGAGAAATGCCTGTGGAATGGAGAGCCGCCGGACGGCACTGTCGTCGAGAGTTCGTTCCATCCACTGCGTAGCGACTGTCTGGCCGATGGAAGCCGTGACGCTGGAGACAAACCGCGACAGGCTGCACATTCGCTCAGACCGCATGGGGTTGCGCTTGTAGGCCATGGCCGATGAACCGATCTGCTGCTTCTCGAACGGCTCTTCGATCTCTTTGTTGCTTTGCAGAATGCGCAGATCGGTCCCTGTCTTGTGGGCACTCTGGGCAATGCCATCGAGAACATCGAGAATCTGCACATCGAGCTTGCGGGTATAGGTCTGGCCAGTCACGGCGCAGCGCTGGGCAAAGCCCATCTTTTCGGCCACCCGGCGATCGAGTTCTTCCACCTTGGCGTGATCGCCGTTGAACAACGTGAGGAATGTCGCCTGAGTCCCGGTGGTGCCTTTCGCACCGCGGAACCTCAGGTTTTCGATGCGATGTTCCAGATCTTCCAGATCGAGCACCAGATCGTAACACCAGAGTGTGGCTCTCTTTCCCACCGTTGTCGGCTGGGCAGGCTGCAAATGGGTGTACCCCAAGCAGGGGAGGTCTTTGTATTCGACAGCAAACTTCGACAGCCGGTCGATGGTGGCGACGAGTTTATCGCGCAGCAGTTCCATCCCTTGCCGCATGAGAATGAGGTCGGCGTTGTCGGTGACATAGCAACTGGTGGCCCCCAGGTGAATGATGGGCCGGGCTGAGGGACATTGATCACCCCAGGCGTGGACGTGAGCCATGACATCGTGCCGCAGTTCCTTCTCGTAGCGGGCGGCGGCAGCGAAATCGATATCTTCGAGGCGAGACTTGAGTTCATCGATCTGACTTTGCGAAACCGGCAGACCCAGTTCGTGTTCGGCTTCCGCCAGCGCCACCCACAGTTTGCGCCAGGTGGCGTGCCGCACCTGCGGCGACCAGAGGGCACTCATGGCTTTGGAGGCGTAGCGGGAAACGAGTGGGTTGTCGTAATGTTCGTGAGACACGGAAAACTCCGGTTGAAAGGCCTGTTGCGGGCTACGGGAACCCGAACAAACCGAATGTCAGAAACCATGAAGTCAGGAAAATTCTTGCCCGAATATGGCACGGGCGTCTGCATGCGTTACGATGGAACTACTTTAACAGGTCGGCGAGACGTTGCCGACTCATCCCGTCGTCTTACGCTCTCATTCGGAAACAGGCCCTGCTCATGCCGACACCTCTTGAAACCCTCGTTGCCTGCGGCACCAAAGTCTGGCTCGACAGTATCGATCCCGCACTGGTCGTAGAAAACCGCAAATTTGGAGCCACGGGTGCCACATCGAATCCAATTATCATTGCTGACCTGCTGAAGACGGGTCGCTTTGATGATCAGATTCGCGCGTTGGTGGCCGAAGGGCATTCCGATGAAGCGATTGCCTGGGCGATGACCGATCGTCTTGTCCGCCAGGCACAGGAAGTTTTTGCCAGCGTTTACACAGAATCTGCGGGCAATAACGGCTACGTGAGCTTTGAACTCGATCCTCTCCTGGAAGATACCGCGAACACGTTGAGTGTGGCTGAAAAGGCCAAGAAGTATGTCGAGCTGGGTCAGCATTGGGCGGCAGGGCATTCCAACCGCATGATCAAGGTCCCCGCGACACCGGGTGGATTAGCTGCTCTCGAAGAGCTGGCCGCTTCCGGGATTACGCTGAATGTGACGCTGATCTTCTCGGAACGGCAGTATGAAGCGGCTCGGGAAGCGGTTTGGAAGGGTGCCCAGCGGCACGGCAAGCTTGAACGCTTCAAATCGGTTTACAGCATCTTCGTCAGTCGGATTGATGTCTATACCAAGAAGCACGTTCCCACATTGATCCCTGCGGCTCAGGGTCAGGTCGGCATTGTGAATGCCCAAAGGCTCTGGGCAGAGAATCAGAAGTTCTGGGCCGACAAGAAGCTCCCACTTCAGCAGGAAATCATCTTCGCCAGCACAGGCACAAAAGACCCGGCAGAAGCTCCTGATCGTTATGTGAGTGCACTGGCTGGTTCCGATATCCAGACCAACCCACCTGCGACGAACGCGGCTGTCCAGAGCCTGACAGGTAAGGTTTACACCCGCAAAGTCGATCAATTGCCACCAGCCGACGTTCTGGCCGATATCGATGCAAAAGTCGATTTCGCCAAGATGGAACAAGTGCTGATGGAAGAAGGTCTGGCCAAGTTCGCCGATCCATTCAAGTCACTTCTTCAGGTGATCGCTTCCAAGCGCTAGTGCCGAAGTGTCTCTCGGCATGAGGTTTGGTAGCGATTTGCCAGACTGATGCAGGAGAAGAATATGCAACGAACAACATTTCTTATGAGACACAAACTGGTCGCGCTTCGGCCCGGTTTGTGTCTCAGTCTATTCACTGGGTTGGCGATTTGCTGTTTTAACCCGGCATTTGCTGAACCACCCGTTGCTGGAACCAGTGGCCAAGTGGCTCAGCAGCCACAGGATGGCGAGGTTCCCGCGGATGCCGAGCGGATTTTGGGTGAGTGGGTGCCGGTGGAGTTTATCTTTCTGGGCCTGCCGGTCCCGATGGAGAATATTGCCGGGCTAAAGGTGGTGTTTGAAAAGGAAGAGCTGAAGCTCTATCCCCCCGCACCTGTTCGCAAGCTGAAAGAAGGGGAGCTGCCACCACCCGCCCCGACTCCCATCAAATTCCGTTACCAGCTCTTAACAGATCGTGAGCCGCACCAGATCGAACTGACGGCGGAAGAAGGCCCGCAACAGGGACAAACAACAGGTTCGATTTACCAGTTTGATGAAAAAGGCCGCCTCGTCATTTGTGGTCATCTTGACCCTGCTGCCCCTCGGCCGGATGTCTTTGAATCGACCGATACGTCGCGCACGATTCTTTTCAAGTTCGAGCAGCATGTGAAGCCTGCTTCAACTCCAGAGAAATGAATCATTGCCGAGTTTCGACAAGTATATCGATCAGTGATTGCAAGCCGGTCGCATCGAGTTGATTGAAGCGCTCGAATTGTGGGCTGTCGATGTCGAGGACTCCGAGGAGCTTCTGGCCAGAACAGATTGGCAGAACAATCTCGGAGTTCGAGGCGGAATCGCAGGCGATGTGCCCCGGGAATTGGTGAACATTGGGGACGATCTGCACAGCGAGGGTTTGTGCTGCAGTGCCGCAGACACCCTTACCGACGGGAATGCGGACACAGGCCGGGCGACCCTGGAATGGCCCGAGCACCAGTTCATTTCCCTGCAGAAAGTAAAAGCCCGCCCAGTTGATTTGGGGCAGGTTGTGATAAAGCAGGGCGGCACAGTTGGCGGTGTTGGCAATCCAGTCGGGTTCATCTTGGGTGATGGCGCGCAAATGCTGCTGCAACAGAGCGTAAAGCTCGGTGGGGCCTAAAGAGTGCGAATCGGTGAGGGACGTTTCGTGCATTCGTTGTGATTATCTACGGATGATCGGTCGTGAATTGGAACAGTGTCCCCTTGAAGACATGCTCGCTCAGAGCCGCGAGGCATGGCACAGAGCCCTCGGGGAGCATGGCACATCAGGTTTTGTTGTGTGCTGGTCAACTTTACTTGACGGTGACGACGTACTTTTCGACTGTCGGTTTCAGAGTGCGATCAAAGGTTTGTTTGGATACGAGAATGGTGAGTTCGCCGGGATCGGTGGCTTCGATTTCGAATTCCATCATGAGAGCACCAATCATGGGATGTCCGTCCCGATAGGTGCTGAGTCTGGTTTGTCGATGGAGCTTTCCTCTGCCGGAGATTGAAGTTTGGATAATTCCGCCGGAAGGTGTGGAGCCTGTCACCCGGAGAATACTCCCCTTTTCGACCGTCAGGCTTTGCGGGCCATCGAGGACTACCACGTTGACCCAGTCGTCAGGCTTATCGGCCTGGGCGATTTCCACAGCGAATCCAGCCGAGAGGACGCAGACCAGCGTCAGTAGAGTGCCCCATATGAGACGATTCATCGCGAAGGCTTTCCGATTTCGAGGGATTGTTCTGGTGTTGAAATGTGTCTTACGGATACCAGTATTCGACTGCGATCCTTGGTATGGGTGGCTGGGGTTGAGTCTTCGAACCCCCAGCGCTAACCAGCAAAAACTGGGGGTTCGCGAAGACGCTCAACCCCAGCCACCCGCCGCGCAGTTGATTATTGGAATCTGTTTCACGTCTCCGTGAGCATACGGATTAGAGGTGGGAACTCCAGGCTTTCGTTCCAGGAAAATCATATTCCTGACGGCTGCGATGAGCTCAAGGGATGGGTAAGAGAATTACAGAGTGGGGAGTACAAAGGTGGCGGCGTAGAAGATGACTCCGGTGACCGATGTGAGGACAAGATCAATCATCGAGAGCCAGCCGAGCCTTTTGTGTGTGGTGCTGTAGGCTGAAGGTTGGGCTGGTTTGGCATAGTTGCGCAGGGCACCAATGAGCGTGACAGCCCAGAGGATGGGTGTCGAGATGGCAAAGACGAGATGGATGCGGAGCAGCCAGGTGGAGCGTGCAATGACTTCGGTGCTGAGTGGTGGCTCGTGGCGATCGACGATGTTGCGCCAGCCACCTTGAACCCATTGCAGATCGACTTCGAATAGAGTCACTGCCACAAGCAGAATCAGGGCGAGGAGCATCTGCAACTTACGGTGATTCTCGAAGCGGCGAGCTTTGACCTCCACCAGACTCCAGATCATCAATGGGACGACAATGACGAGCGCCACCACGACAAAGTCGAGCATGAAGGATGTCTGATAGCCGAGAAAACCGCGAGTGAGCATTCAACCTCCGGAATGTGGGGCTATGCAGTGTGAGCTAAGAGTGCAGGTCAGTGGTCGTTTCCACATCAATCTTTGTTCAAGAACAACATTCTGTCGCGGAAATTGGCGATCTGGGCAAGCGGGAAAAACCCCATTCCATACGTTTCAAATAGACGTGAAGGAGTTTAATGACGCCCTGAGAATGTTAGTGCGAACGCCTGGAACCACCAGTTCTCACAACTTGGGATTCGTTGGAGGCGATGGAGGCCCTTCCTGGCGGACGGTCACCTGCAGGGCACTGAGCATTTTGGTGATGCGTGCTTCTTTGCCATCAATGAACGGGACGTTGTCGAGCACGAAGGCGCGCGGCTCAGAACTGGGGTGGATAATCAATCGGCCACTCCGCATGAGCAAGTATTCGAAGATGTCGTCGATCTCTTTGCTGATGCGCAGATTGGGAGCGGAGTAGCGTTCGAGGTTACTGAGAAAGCCATGATGATGCAGCAGTTCATTCGAGCGAATTTCCCAGTAATCCATGCGGACTGTGAAGAACACACAGAGATAGATGATTCCCAGGACCCCGGCGAAGAGGAAATAGAATGTGGAATTGGCATGTGGTTTGAGTGAATTAAAAAAGCTGGAAACAGCCGGGAGCAGATCCGGGAATTGTCTCATGAGCAGGATGAACCCAAAGACAAAGGCCACAATACAGAAAAAGAGTGTCAGCGATGTCGTGCGCGGGAAGTCGAATGCCAGCACGACGAGGTTGACTCCCAGAATGGCCATGAATGAGAGTGCGAGCGTCGATTGAGTCGGGTTGGCTGCATCTTCCAAAAACAGGGCAATAAACCCGCAGATGATCGACGCAATAAAGGTGGGGTAGAGCAAAACGATCTTCGGATAGGACATCAGATAGATTGGTTTTGTAGGGTCGAAGTCGCCGTTAGACACGGGAGATCCTTTCCGCAGTGTATTTGCAGACATGCAGTTTCGTGTTTATCAGTCTGGCAGTTTTGAGCTGAAAGGTGGCCCACACAATGCGAACTGGCCGGCCGGCTTTCAGTTGAACTTCGTCCTGTGTGCAATGCACTTCTGGACGAGAATCTTTCCTGAAGAACGCGAATAGGGCCTGTGTGGATGACAGTCTTTCTGAGGAGGACTTTAGCCGCCCGCGACCGTCGATTCAATTGCGGATCTGGCTTCGGGTTCCCACGATGAATTCCAGCCGGTAGTTCGCTGGGCTCTGGTGGTTTCCGGGGAGGCTGGGGCCAATGAGAGTTGATTTGACAAAACGCATCATGCAAAAAAATCGTCCAGTGGCTCGCGAGGGCACCACTGGACGATCTGTTATTAAGATGAGGTCAGGTTGATCGCAGCAGGATTAGAAGCCGAATCCACCGCCAAATCCACCGAATCCACCACCGCCGAATCCGCCGCCACCAAATCCTCCACCACCAAACCCACCACCGTTACCAAACTGGTCGTTGCCAAAGTTCTGATAAACGTTCTGGTAGAATTCGGGAGCGGCTTCCAGCGAATGCTTGCCAGGGCCGTAAGAAGTGGCAACAAAAGTGCGGTTATATGCGTCTGGGTTGCCCAGATCGGTCAGAATTTGAGCCACGAGCTGCCGGCGATGGTTATCGAGTTCTGGATCAGCGTTGTGCATCGTCCGTTCCACAAGAACCGGGAAGGGTGCACTGCGCATTCTCGATGCGATTTCGAGGATTTTGTCTTTGCCGTCGGGTGTCAGTTCGGCACTTTCTCCCACAAAGTCACTGTAGTACAGAATGAAATCTGCTGCTTCGGCATTGGTTTCCATCTGGTGGAAGTGGGCTCGATGCACGGTTCCTAAGGCGTATTGCTCTGGTGTCGTGTTTCGATTGGCTGAATGACCCCACCAGGACGAGGCACCCGAGCAGAAGCTGCCACATTTCGTCCCGCAGCTATTGCACGAGTTGCAGTCATTACACGATTTTTTCCAGCCCCATTTGTTCCCGCCACAGGGCTGAACACCACAGGTTGGATCGTAGGGCGAATTGTTGCAGCCACCTGTTGGGCAGGCACCCGTTTCGCAAGAACCCGTCTGGCAGCCCGCCGGGCCACAATCAGTTGATTTATGGCCAAACGAGATGCAGCCTGCAGCAATCAGCGGCAATGCGACGAGGCAGCGACTCAGATAAATGTGGAAGGAGCGGAGCATCCCTTCTCCCCTAACGAGACTGGCGCAGGGACAGTCTTTCGGATATTTCTGGCAGATTGTTCAGCAATCAATCGTCGCAGGTGCGATCAATGCCCAACTGCCTTCTTCGTCAACCTTGACTTGATGGCTGTCTGTTCTCGGAGGCAGAACAGACCCGGTATGTACTAGTAAGTAGCCGGACGATGTGTCTGGCACCTCAAGCTCTTCTGTACGACTATCGACGACCTGCACCACTTCCTGCGGAACTTGCTGACGGAGCGGAATAACCGCCACGACCATAAGGATTTCCGGGTTGCCCGGCAGTTTCTGCCTGTTGCATCCCTGTCTGCTGGATTTGTGATGAGGGTTGATTCCCGGGATAGCGGCTGCCAGGAGTGTAGCCTGACCGGTTTCCTTGAGAACCATTATTGTTTGAAGAGATTGGTGTCGGCATCAGTGGCGTGCTGGGCCGGGGTTGAGCCGGGCCGGGTGTTGGTGGATAAGCGTGCTGTGGGACAGAGTAGCCACCTGGAGCCGGCTGGATTCCCTGATTTGGCCCACCTTGATTCATTCCTCCCGGCTGTGGTCCGACAGGCTGTGGCCCATAGGAGGGGCTGGCTGGCCCGGGATTGAAGTGCTGATAACCCACATTTGTCCCATTACTGCCAGAACCATAAGGTGGTACCTGATAATGTCCCGTATCAGGAGTGCCTTCGATGCGGTTGTACCAGAAGAACTCGTGATCGCCTGGATAAGTGACTTCGAAGCCCGGAACAGGAGGCACTTCTTCGGGATCCATGGGTCGCACAATGTCGGGAGTAATCAGAATGAGCAGTTCGTTTTCGTCCTGAGTTTTCTCTTTGCGACTGAAGAGAGCTGGTCCAATCTTTGGGATATCTCCCAGGAAGGGAATCTTCGAGATGTTGGTCTTCATCAGGTGAGAATACAGACCAGCCAGCGCGAGAGTCTGACCTTCGCGCATTTCGACAGTGGTATCAATGCGGCGGGCGTTGGTACCGGGAATCCCTTGGACCGAGTTCGCCTGGTTCAGATCACTGTATTCCGCGATGGTCGACAAGCGGATGAGATCGCGATCCAGAACTGTGGGTGTGACGAGCACTGATGTCCCGAAACCACGGAAAGTCGTGGACTGACCTTGTGCACCGGCAATACCGATAATCGTGGGAACAGCAAATTCACCACCAGCCAGAAAACGGGCCTGGCGACCACTGAGAACAGTTAAACGTGGTTCCACCAGTATCTTGCCGATGCCGTTCGTCTTGAGCCAATCGAGCAGAATCGAGACGTCGCCGTTATCGAAGATACCACCCAGCGTCGCGGCCCCGCCCGTTAGTGACGATTCAATTAACTGGCTGCCATTAAAGAGTACGGAGATATCGGCCCCGGCTTTAAACATTTCTGAACGGTTCAGTTCGGCGATACGAACTGTGAGGCTCACCTGGAACTCACCTGGAACTCGCAGCTCATTGATAATGAAACCAGCTGCGAGGTCGGAGGCTCCACCGAAACTGTTACCAATTCCACCGATGGCACCGTTATCGATCGTGCTGGATCCACCACCGAGATCACCGCCAAGACCGCCCAGGAAAGGTTGTGGGCCGCCCAGTGAACCTTCCTGATTGATGACTTCACCGCGCACGATACTCAGAATGTGAGCGGCTTCTTCCGCATCGCGGGCTTGTCCGCGGACGACAATCTTGTATGACATGGGGATGAGGTAAACCTTGCTGTTGGGGAACAAGGTCTGCAGTTTCTTTTCGAGCTTGCCATAATCGAGACGGCGCTGGAAATCGAGAGCTGGATCGCGAATGACTTTCACGAGATAAATGAGTGGTTCGGCGGCACCTTCAAACCAGAGGGTAAGAGTTGTCGTTCCTCGAGAAACACCAATAATGGAAATTTCTCGGGGGCCGTATTGCACGACATCGATCACGTTCGGGTCGGCAATGGCCGCACGAATGACGTTGGCACGAGTGACGATCAACTGGCTGCGGCGATGAATCACTTCGAGGTCTTCTTCGGAAGACGGCATCGATTCAATCAGCCGGTGGAGTTGCCGGGCCGTATCCGACTGGTTGGAGTCCTGTACTGTGCGAACTGGCACGGCCCGCTGTGGCAACGGTAATGCATTGACAGCAGGGACGGGTTGATACTGGACAGGTTGGATGTTGCCACGCGGAATCTGGATTTCACCATTCCGACTGGCAGGCACCTGATACTGCGTATTAACGACGGGATATCCATACCCGGCGGGTGACTGCGGATGGGACGGAGTTTGCCCTGGTTGTCTCTGGTCCTGATAGCCCTGAGCTTCAGGGGCATACCCGGCTGGTGCCATCTGCTGCTGAGAATAGGAAGCAGAATGCCCGCCATAATTTTGAGCGAGGCAGGTGCTCGTCCCTACAAGACAAAGCAGCAATGCCTGAATTCCTTGCCGGAGCGAATCGTGCCATGTGAGGCGCAAGAGACCGCTGTCGGTTTTATGACCATCGCGATACAGCTCTGCCCGCGTCGGCTTGTAAACGGTCAACATCCGTGTTGCTCCTGCTCGCTTCGAAAGCATCCTTGCCTTGAAGCAGACATTCACCTTACCTCGGCAAGAAAAGCTCTTACATTTTCCGCAGTTGAGAATCTGGTCAGAAATGACCAGAAGGAACTCAGCCTGCTGAAGGAAAATGTATTCGCCTTGTGTCGGGTTTGCCTGAGATATCGTTAGTCAATGTGAGTGCAGACTCTGGGGAGACGCTCTCACCGTATCATCATGTATCGGCGGTAGAATTCTGATGCCATCAAGCGAAGTGAGTCATGTTCCTCAGTTGCTTTTGTCGTAACGGAAAGAGGCGACATAATTGAAAAAGTTCCCGCAAGCCCCCTGTATTGCCCAGGGGCCATGAGTTTCACCTCCCACAAGCAATAACTGCCTGTGGGAGGTGATTTAGAACTTTGCAGGTCGATGATTCAGGATGCTGAGGCATCTTCTGCCGGAGTCATCTGCTTACCACGCGTAATTTGTATCCCGGTTGTAGACTGCTCGACCGGGGTAGTACCAGGGAGCCCGGTAGGAGTAGTAAGGGAACCGATAGTGACCATGCACCTGATTGCGATGAAACCCGGGGCCGAAGTGGTCAACGTAGGGATCGCCGGAAATTGTAGATCGCTCGTTTCCATCGTAATAGTAGGGTGAGCCGATTCTGGCGTCGTAACCACCTGGCTGGAAATACTTGGCCCCCGAGGCATAGCCTGACTGATAAGTGGGGCCAGGCAACGCCGGGCTGGGCAGTCTGCCTTGAACCTGACCGTTAGGTGCAAGACCATACGGTGTCGCATAGGGCGATAGATTGACGTTTGCCCCGTAGCCAGCCATGGTTCCCTGGCCTGTCAGGTAGGGCTGGCTGCCCATTACCGAGGGATCAACGGGCTGGGGACCGTAGGTATAAGGAGCAATTCCAGTGGGCGTGGGTTGAGCCACAGCCGGACCATTCATCGTGGAGTCATAGGCGGCTGGTGGATTGATCGACACTCCTGCGCCCGATTGAGGATAGTAATAAGGTGTCGTTCCAGCGGCTCCACCCGAGAAGCCGAAACCATAGTTGGACCAGGAAGCTCCAGGAGCATCCTGAGCCTCCACGGTTGTGAGGTTGCCCAGGAGCGTTGCTCCCAGTACGACACCCAGCTTCATGGTGGTTTTCCACAACTGGGCTGCCAGCGAAAACTCTTGAGGCGCTTTGGCTTGTGAGGAATCAGCAGGCAATGCGATCCCCCGGGCCTGGCAAAACATCGTGATCGGGGCAAGCTTCCAGGGAGTCTGCGGCATGTTAAACCTCAATGACCGTGACGAAAAAGACGGCCTGCGGACGAACCGTCGAAGGATCTCTGATTTCTGACGAGGCAACTATGAATCACAACTGCCACATCTGCCGACGATACCTCACAAGTTGTGATATTTTCCTGCAGTTCAGATGTCCTCTGCTCCTCATGGAAAGATCACGAAAGAAAGTGCGCATTGGCAAATTTTGCCGACAAACACTCCCACAGCGAATCTAACTGCAGAATGAGTGAGAATTGGTGAAGGATCACTGATTGCTGGCTGGCTGCGGTTTCTGACCAGGATGGATCTGGTTGGCCGACAGGTTGAAACAACCTTTCACACAGGCAGGAAGCATTGTTATGTCGGGCATTATTGTTCAAGTCGCCCTGGCGGCGGTCATGCAGGTTGGTCAACCAGCTCCTCAGGAAACTCCGGGGATTCCTGTCATACCACAGGCTTATCAGCAGTATGGCTTTGGAGGCCAGGCCGAAACGCGCCATCCTTACGACACTCAACAGAACTGGGTGCATGGCTACTTTCAGGAAATTCCTGCCTATCGCGGTCACGCACTGTTTCGACCTTACAACTATAAGCATGTGTTGTCCCAGTCGCAGACAGCTGGTGGCTGGGGAATGAATCCGAATCTGGCTTACTCTCAGCAGTTCTGGCATCGTTACCAGGATCAGGCCACCATGCTGAAGATGTCCCAGACGGGACCACAGGGTCTACCCAATACAGGGCCGTTCCCGGGATATGTGGTCTCGCCCATGCCACCTGTGGATGGTTCGCTGTATCCTGTCTCGTATGCACCGGAGTATTCGCCACAGGGTGGGTATGCCCCGGCAGCTCCCTATCAATATCAGTCTGCTCCGGCAGTGCAGATGGCACCGGCACCTGCTGGTTATCCAGTCATGGGCTCTCAACCACCTGCTGGTGCCCCGGTGACTTATTATGAACTTCAGGAGCATCTGGGTTCGCCAGTTGTGCCTGCCGGGAGCTATGCCCCTGCTCCGTCGAATCCAGCCAACAGCGGGCTTATTCCAGCCAACAGTGGGCCGATGCTTCCTTTACCACCGCCCGGCCGCTGATGCCTTCTGTTGAATAACGCAGTCGATTGCAAGCCATCTGGTGAACGTGAGCCGGGTGGCTTTTTTGTTTATTGAGGTCGACTGGTATGGTGTTCGCTGGTGGCCGGAGATCAAGAGCATACTGCGATGAAATCGCTGGTGAATGGCTCGATCAATACGTTCGGACTCGCCCTCATCCCGGCCTTCTCCCGTCGGAACGGGAGAAGAGGTAAAAACCCCTCGCCCGCGTCTGCGTGGGAGAGAGGGTCGCCGCAGGGTGGGTCGTGAGTTTCTTCCTCTGGCCGACGTGAGCATTCTCAAAGTTTGACAGAAGTCGAAAGTGCTTATCAAAGCTACTTGAGAGGCGCCAGAATGCCGTCCAGTCGTTTCCAGGCATCCATACGGGCCTGCTTATTGGCATCGGTGGCATCGGGGGCTTCACCAGCTCGCATGAATCCATGACCTGCCCCTTTGTAAAGCACGGGCTCGTAGATTTTACCAGCTTCCTTCATACTGGCTGTCGAACCGGCAATCGTCGCATTCACCCGGGCATCATTCTCGCCATAGAACCCATACACAGGTCCCTGGATACGGGCCAGATCTTTAACTTCCGTCGGCCCTGTCCCATAGAATGGGCAGAACGCTTCAATTCCCTCGACGTTGGTCGCGAGACGAAATGTCTGTCCACCACCCCAGCAGAAGCCGATCACCACCACTTTGCCATTCGCAGCGGGTAAAGCTTTGGCATACTCGATTACCCCTTTCAGATCGGCTGTGATCTGATCGGGCGGTAGGGCCGAAATCGCCTTGCGAACACCATCGCCTCCACCTAGTGAAGCCGTCCCCTTACCATCCGGTCCACTGCCTGAAAGCAGATCGGGAGCGATGGCAATCACACCGCGTTCGGCCAGTTGATCGGTCACACCCCGCACCCAATCCGAAAGCCCGAAGATCTCATGGATGACAATCACCACCGGGGCTTTCTTGCTCACTTCCGGAAAGGCAATAAACGAATTCACCTTTCGTGAGCCCGCCGGAATTTCCACATATTCCAGATGCCGGGGAGAATCTTCCAATCGCTTGAGTGCCCATTCCTGAGCCTGTGTCGTCTCGCTTGTGCTCAACCAGCCACAAGCCAGCAGCAGTGCAGCCGATAACCGAACGAGTGTCTGAGACATCGTCATCCTCATATCCTTCCAATTTCTCGTTAGGGATCTGTCAAGAGACGACAAGCCCTGCTGGTCTGTCAGCAAGGCTTGCCGTGGAATCCATCGTTTACTTTTTGACTTGAACTAGGGGCCTACAATCTGCAGCCCGGGAATCGCAGCCCTCAACTCGTCCAGACCCCCACCACTCAGCATGATGCAGTTATTGACAGAGAGCTTCTTGAGTTTCTTCAGAGCAGCCAGTTCTTTCAACGTCGCATCGGTCACTTCTGTCTGCGATAAATTCAATTCGGTTAACTCACCGAACCCTGCAATCGTTTTAGCGGCGGCATCAGTAATGCGGGTCTGCTCCAGATTCAACGCCTTGAGCTTCTTTAAATCTCGAATCGATTCAATCCCTGCATCCGACGTCGTTGTGGCCCACAGGCTCAAATCTTCCAATGAGGTCAGCCCCGCCAAATTCTTCACACCATCATCACCAAAAATCCCCTCTGTGAGATCAAGCTCCACCAGATTCTTAAGCCCACTCACAGCCTCGAGCCCGGGGTCGGTACACAACGTATCCCGCAGGAGCAGCCGGCGCATCTTGGGCATGTTCTTCACCACCGCCAGGCCATCGTTTTTGATGCGCGTGCGGCGAACATGCAGCTCTTCCAGATTGGTCAATCCACCCAGCTTGATCAGCCCTTCGCTGGTCAGTCTCGTATCATCCAGTTCCAGGATGCGGAGCGTCTTCGTATCAGCCAACTGGCTCAGACCGGCATCCGTAAAGTTCTCGCCCCACACATTGAGCTTCTGCAGGTTCGGGAGTTTGGCAATCAGCGGGAGCGATGCATCGGTTACACGAGTCGCCTGCAGGCGCAGATCGCGCAGTTGAGACAGTCCGGCCAGCGACTTCATTCCTTCATCCGTCACATTCGTAAATCGCAAGTCGAGTGCTCGCAATTTGGCCAGCTTCGAGAGATGTGCCAGAGCCGGGTCGAGAATGTTTGTTCTTCTGAGATACAGCACTTCCAGGTTGGGAAAACTCGCCAGCACCTCAGCCCCGGTATCTGTCAGTTGTGTGTTCTCCAACCCCAGCACGACCAGATTGGTCAACGGCTTCAGCAGCAACACACCTTTGTCGGTAATCTTCGGGCCTTCGAGCCGCAATTCGGTCAGATGAGTCAACTTGGCGACGAGAGCCAGATCGTCATCTCCAATCGAAGTTTCTGCAGCCGTCTCTCCTTCACCAGCGACCTTCGTTCCCTTGACTGTGAAATCAGCCTTGATGACATGTCCGTTAGCGTCCACCGTCAATAGACCACTTCTGGCACGCAACTGTTCAATCAATTTGGGATCATCAGGTGGCGCTGCCTGTTCGCTGGTTGCGGAAGTCGATGTTGGTGCCGATGGCGGAGCACTGGGACAGCCCGACAATGTCGCCATCGTCAGCAGCAGCGAAGCCCCGGCCAACAATTTCGTATGTGCCAGCCATGTTAGGCTGACCCGTGAAGCAAGTGCGGAAATACGGCAGGCAGTGCGGTTCGAGTCGTCGAGGCGGCAAATCATTTGGATAACAATCCCTGCGAAAGCGGTAGGTTGAGTCAATTACCCATCAGGGAAAGTTTACCCGAACTTCCAGCCTCTCGCGCCTCTCCTCAGCAAGGAATTCACCGCTGGGAAATCATTTTCCATTTGCAGGAAAGTCCATCCACCCTGCGATCAAGGGATTGAAGATATCTGGCAGGAAGTTTGTTCCTGTTGGAAAGAGACCAGGCTCTGGCGTCACTCTGCGAATTCCTGATGAACATCTGGCTGGCCAGTTCGACAGATGGTTATGATCTTCGTGGCTCGCCCCGACTTGATGGATCCTCCAAAACTCACTGAAGTCTTCTCGAAACCTCACGGATCAAAGGTTGTTTCATGTCGATTCTCGACCGCTCCACATTTTTCATCAAAGAGCATGTGGGCATGATGAAACTTGTCGATCGCTACGATATTCACGATCCCGACACCAACGAAAAAATTGGCTTCGTCGAAGAACAGCCGGGGCAGCTTGTGACTTACCTCAGGCTGCTGGTGAATAAACAGCTCATGCCTACGACGATTGTCGTGAGTGATCTTACAGACAACAGCGTGCTCTTTATCATTCACCGTGGGGTGTCGTTGTTCCGCCCTAAAGTGACTGTCAAAAGCCCGCAAGGTGAAATGATTGGTTACTTCCGGGCCAAGCTCTTTTCACTGGGGGGTGGCTTTTTACTCTTCGATGCGAACGATCAGCAGGTCGGCGATGTCAAAGGGGATTGGAAAGGCTGGAATTTCAAACTGCTCAGTACCTCAGGCGAAGAGCTGGGGACTGTCACCAAAAAATGGGCTGGCATGGCCAAGGAAATCTTTACCTCGGCAGATAACTACATCGTCGCACTCAGCCCCACGATTCAATCCAATCGCAGCCTCGCCACCTTACTGCTGGCAGCCGGCCTGGCGATCGATACGGTCTTCAAAGAGAGCAAAAATTAGCCGCTCAACCATCGCTGAATGTCATATGCAAAGTGCCATGTCTCGCGGCTTTGAGCGAGCATGTCTTATGCATTCTTGCCAATGTTGCACATCAGAACGTACTTTGCCCTCCAGCTTGAGCTAGCACAACTTTCGTGGAAAATCAGTGCGCGGTGTTGATTGCGAAATCATGCTTGACCAGAGCTGCTGTCTGTTACACACAACTCTGCATTCATTTTGAGCTGAAGTGTGGTTGGAGACTGCGAGGCTTAAAACGGGGTGGCTGGGGTCAAACGTCTTCGTTTGCCCCCAGTTCATTGGACTCTGATGGTTTTTGACGAACAGCGTGAAAAGTCAAAGATTCATGTGCCGGATGCATTTGCGGTGGGGAACTTTGTTGACCAGGGGGCGGATGAAGACATCCGTCCCCTGCCACCCGGCGAGCATGCCTGATGCGTTCTTGGCTATGTTTTACATTAAAGCCTACTTTGCCCTCCAGCTTGAGCTAGCACAACTTTCGCAGAAATTAAGTGTGTGGTGTTGGTTATTAAAACATGCTTGCCCAGAGCTGCAAGCATGGCACAAAGTGCGCTCTTATTTCATGGAAAGAGTATTACACCGGGTTTGCGACAAGGATCCGAAATCGGATCGCATCCCCAAATGAAACAAGGCCACCGGGAATTCTTCCCGATGGCCTTGTGTTCGATTCAGACTGCCAGTTGATTATGGCGTGAAGGGATCGCCTGGCGAAGCATTGAAGTTTCTGGGGAAACCAGCATTCGGGAAGATCCCATCGTTGGCTGTCGGAGTGAATGCTCCGGCACCATCGAGATTGGTTCCCACCGCTTGCGGAATACCCAGGCTGATAAAGTTGTTGTTCGCATTGATATCGGCTGCTGAACCTTCCATCTGGAAGAGCTGTGCAAACCGTGTGGTGTTCGGTCCCAGCAGGAATTCCGGTGCGTATGTGGCAAATCCAGTCCCTGCGTTGATGCTGTTCCCCGTGTTATTGAAGAACCGCAGATCCATCTGGGCCGTATCATCCAGGAAGATTCGATCCAGAGCTGGACTGCCCGCCGCCGTCGAAGCGGGTTTCGCAATCACGTTGCCAGCCGCATCTGTCTTACGGAAGGATGCCGTGCGGAAGTCGGACTGGCGGTTACCAGTAAAGGTGTTCCCCTGGCCAGAACCGACGGCACCGCCGATATCAGCGACCACGAGCGAATCGGTACTGACGTTGATGAACAAGCCATCGCCATCAACACCACTCTGTCCGTTAAACCGAACGGTGTTGCTGAAGAAGTTAAATGTCGTGACCGCACTGGATGTCACATCCATGTAATTGCTGTAGGACCCAATCGCTGCATTCGCACCAATTGGCAGGTTAGCTGCCGAGTTCCCTGTGGCCCGTGCACCAGCCGATGCCGCAAAGAACGCGGCAGGGTTAAACGGTGTAGCAACAGGTGCTGTCGGTTGTGGCAGATCGACATCGAAGAAGCGGTATCCGTTGACGTTGTTAAAGGCTGCAGTATCTGTTCCGGCATTGCTGTTGAGGAACACACCATGGCGACCACTCCGCTCGATGGTATTGCCATCAAACGTGAAACTGTTCGCGGTATTACCAAAGATGTCGATGTTCACCCCATTCAGGCCGCTATCCTGAATGATGGAGTCTTCGACAACCGCAATCATGATGGATGAGCCTGCCGATTTGCTGTTCGAACCCGTGTTCTGCAGGTTGAGCCCGTTGCCCGCGTTACCGGTAATCAGTGTATTCACCATCTGCAGACCATTGCTGCCGGTGGTATCAAACTCGAATCCATCCCCGCCGTTGTTCTGAATTGTGGTATTCACACCCACAGCACCCACCGAGACAGAGCTTGTGCCACCGCCAACGATGGAAATCCCGTTGCCACCGTTGGGACGACCAACAATTGCGTTTGGCCCCGTGGGCAGTGCACCTGTACCACCAATCAACGTATCGTTCACGTTGAGAATGATCGTATCGCCCTGCAACAGGCCGCTGATACCGTCACCCACGTTGCTTTCGATCACTGTCTGGTTACCGGCGAGCAAGCCATCGCCCACCACGTTAATGTTGGCAATTCCTGTTCCAGTGGCTCCCACAGGATCTACAGAGCCTGCGACAATCGCGATGCCGTCATCGCCATTGCCACGGATTGTCGATTGACCCGTCACCGAGTTGATTTCGGCGAGAATCTGCGAACCGACACCCAACCCATCCAGAGCATTGAACTGGATGCCGTCACCCGTGTTCTGCTGGACCGTGATGTTATCGAATGTCGAGCGAATTGCACCGGCAATATCGCCAAAGCCCGAGGCACTGTCTGTCGTGACCGAGATACCGTTGGCCGTGTTCTGGTTGAAGGTGCTGGTCAGCAGATTCGTCAGGAGGACTGCATCGGCATCACCATTGGTCTCCAGACCGTTCCCCGTGTTCAGGTTGACCTGGGTATTCGAAATGGTGAGGAAGTTCGCCGAGTTCGGGTTGGCAGCCAGGAAGTTCGTCGAAAGTGGCTGGTTAGGATCGGAAGGATCGCTACCCGTGTAGTTGAACCGAATACCGTCATTCCCGTTGTTCGAGAAGGTCGACAACCGGGTGTTCGCAGTATTCGAATCGGTGATCGAAACTTCCATCAGCGAAGCATCGGCACGATTGATCTGCATACCGTTGCCGGCATTGTTCGTCGCGGCCACCTGATCAAAGAAGCCGTTGACTTTGCCATTGATCGTCGAGCCCAGCACGATGCCGTTGGCATTGTTCTGGAGTGTGGATTGGTTCCCCACAGGGAGAGGTGCCACGTTGAAATCAGGATCATCCGGGCTGGCAATTCCCACTGTCAGGAAGGAGTTGTCAGCAGCACTGCCATCCAGACCGTCCCCGGTATTCTGGCTGCTGGTGAGATTGTTGAACTGAGCCGTCACAATCGAGTTTTGTGTGAGTGCGAGATTTACACCATCGCCAGTGTTACCACCCAGGATGGCATTACCAGTAATGTCTCGATTGCTCTCGAAATTCATCCGGCCATCATCGCTACCCTGAATCGCAATCCCTGCGACTGTGTTCTGGATGGCAATATTGTCGAACGACGAAACCTGCATGATCGGCGCACCGGCGTCGCCGTCGGTCGCATACAGGAAGCCGTTCTGGTTGGCTGAAGCGTTGTTCCCAGTCACGATGATCGGATTCGCCAGCGTTCCCACGGTGGCAGTGCCATCCTGGGTGATCGCGAAGCCATTCGCATTGCCGGAAGCATCGTTGTTGATGACCGTCGCAGCCAGAACTGTCGTCCCGGCAGCTTCCAGCAACATGCCCGAATCTTCGTTCCCTGTGAACTGGTTGCGTGCCACAGTCGGATCAGCAGACCCGATAATCAGGTTGGCAGCACCGTTGAGTCCTTCAAAGTGCAGACCGTTCGAATCGGTACCGACGACACCGTCTGTGTTATTCGCAAACGTGTTGGCGAAGATGTTCGCATCAAGATTCCCGCCGGCAGCTGTGATCTCCAGGGCCAGGCCGTCGCCATTGTTCTGCGAGAAGACGTTATCAGTAATCGCGAAGCCACTGGCTGGATTATTGAAGTTGATGTCGCCGCCATTGGCAGTCAGTACGAAGCCGTCATCTCCGTTACGAGAGGCTCCAATGGTACTGTTTCCAGAGATCACGCCTTGCAGTTGGCCACCACCATTGGACTGCATCTGGAAGCCATCGTCGCCATTGCCAAAGGCAAAGTTGTCCGTCACAGCCACTTCGAGTGGCCCAGAAGTGTCGATGAAGGCACCATCAGCCGTGTTGTTGCGGAATGTGTTCTCAGAGAAGGTGCTGCTGGCTGTTCCAGTCCCTGTCAGATTGTTGAGCAGGACACCGTTCAAACCACCACTGATCGTATTTCGATCAACAACGACATCCTGATTGTTGATACCAGCAATGCCGTTGGTGCCTGGCTGTGCCTGAATATCAAAGCCCGAGATATCAAACCGCACATCACCCGTTGTCAGAGTGACCACATCACCGGGCGTAGTGTTCGTCAGGACTGGCAGTGCCCCGCCTGTGAAGCCGGGCATCTGGAATGTCCCGCCACCCTGGGAAGGATCAATGGCAACTGTGTGGGTCACACTGGTGCTCCACAGCCGCTGGGTGTCACCACCAGCCGCAGGGTTGATCAGTGTGATCCCGGTATTCAGATTAGTGCTTGTACCGTCTGTTCGTGGCGTGACGTAGATGAAGTCCACATCACCTTTGTTAGCCTGCAGAGCGGTGTAGTTCGCCAGACTGCTGAACTGGTCTTCGAACGTACCGTTCCCTGGGCCCGCCAGATTGGGGTTGATGTGCGAGACGAAGTAAGGATTACCATCTTCAGGATCGATGGCAAATTCCTGCGAAACCAGCAGACGTTCCTGCACCGTCACGCGATAGTTACGCATGACAGGATCACGCAGTCTGTCGCGGACACGTTTCTCCCGTGCCCATCGGCTGGGGAAACCATTCGGAATATCAGCAATCACCTGGATTTGAGCATTGGTGCCAAAGGTATGATCGTCAGTGACGGTGACGTTGATCGTGAGATCTTCATTCACACGCTGCTGGAAGCGACCACTCACACCCGTAAAGCTGCCCACATCGGTGTTGGCGTAATAGTACATCCCCACGTAGCCGCTCATGCCGTAGCGACCAAGAATTGGGAATGGCCCACCGATTTCGGTGTCAAAACCCTTGTAGGCACTGTCTACCGAGCGCCCACGATTCAATAGAATAAAGTTATTCTGGAATCCGGCAGCACCCAAAATCTGATTGGAAATTTCTTCATTATCTTCAACAGGCAAATAGCCGTTCACGCGCCAGTCAAGGTAACGGCCAATCGACTCGAAGCTCACGCCAAACTGATTGAAGGCCTCACGATGACCGTTGTCAAAGTCGTACCAGCCAGAAACACCAAAGATGCGATCGAGTTCTGGCACAAACTGCCGATAGCCCACACCGACGTTGGCACCACCTTTACCGCCATTGGTCATCAGACCACGGATGTCAGTAAAGATCAGTGAGTTCTCATCACGGAAGAAGGGCAGGAACCCGCCAACGCTGGTATAGCCTTCGTCGTACCCGTAAAGCTGACCGCCACGAGCATCGACGCGGAAGATGGGATTAAAAATCTCATCCACACTCCGGAAGCCAGGTGGCACCTGATTGCCGGGTGTCCGGGCGACACCATAAGGAGCAGGTTCGGGCAGAGGAGCCGAGAATGTGGCCACCCCCGGAGCTTCTGTGCTGCTAGTCTCGGGTGAGAAATCATCCGAGAGTCGAACCGTTCCGCTCTCCTGCGCCTGGGCTTGTCCGGCAACAGCGCCGCACACTGCCAAACCACACAGGAATCGTTTCGTTAAAACGTTCATCGGCTGCTCCAGCATCCTGCCAGATCGAGTCGTCGTTCATGGCTGCAACACGTGCGATCGACCGGGGAGGCCCCCGGTATCGGGCGTAGCGGTTTTAACGCTATTCGCACTTGTCCTGTTTATTCGGCGTATGCCAGTTGCAAGGTTGAGGGATTGTGCCGTCACTACCGGGCATTTCGTTACATCCCGCAAACTCAACAGGCCTTGAACCTGTGGGAAATGCGCGAAATCGGCAGGAAGCTCTCCAAATGCACATTCTCAGCAAGCCGATGCGACTCTTGCTGCAAAATCTGCGTCTGCGGGACACAGGCAAAAAGTGCCAGTCACACTATCAAGGGAGGCGATCTTTATACGCCTGGCTACCAGAAGCGAGAGCTACGAATTCAAACTCTTCAGCCGCTGAAAAATCTCTTTGGGCTGAGACTTGGCATCCCACAAGCCACCATGTGGCAACGAGTGCGGGGTCGCATCGTTCAGGTGCTTCCACGTCACACCCACGACGGCAGGCTTCGCAATCAATAACTGCATGATCTGAGTCGCCCACTCGGCTTGCTCACTCTCGCTCGGGCCGTTCTTCCACAATCGTGGATCAACTCCGGTCTCGGTGGTGGTTTCGAGATCTGCAATTCCTGCCGATGGGCATGAAAGTGTCACGTGCAAAGGGATCCCTAACCCACCCCACAGATCGATCAGCCTGGAAAAATCGAGCAGATCTCGATGCTGGGTGGCAGCCGGCTGATATCCGACCGCGATCTCCAGGTTGGCACCACTCAGACCCACTCCCGATCGAACGAGGGCATCCACGGTCTGGATGGGTGAGAGTCGATGCTGACCCTTGGCCATATAATCTCCCCATGGCTGATCGACTCGCAGAATCAGTTGGGATTCTTCATCAACCTGCCGGGCAATATCCAGCACTCTGGCAAGAAGTGCCAGTCGCTGATCTTCGGGCAACTTCAATGCTCCACCCGTATTAAATCGAGTCGCGATTTCCCACAGTCTGACCCGGCCCTGGTATCGAAGCATCGCGGTTTCGATAAAATCGCAGATAAAGCTCTGCAGATTGAACGGATCATGTTCCCATGGAGCCAGCCAGCCGGGTAATCCCCCCGGGCCAAAATCGAGCAGCGGCCCGGCACGAACCACCATCTTGCGCGATTCACACCACTCCAACTGCTGATCGGTCAACTCCCACGAATAATCACCTTCCTGGGGTTCGACTTCTTTCCAGTTCAGCCGCAGACAGGCGGAATTGAAAGGACTCGTAATCAACGACCAGTTCTCATGGGGAGCCGCATGCTCGAGCTCGATTCCAAGAATCGCCGGCAAGTGAGGGTACCGCTGCTGGCGACTGGCCAGTGCCTGTCGTGAATATGCCTGGCCCAACTCCTTCGCAGCATCACAGGCGTTCACAATTGCTTGAGAAGCCAGCTCACACATGCGGCCCAGGTCGTCTTCTAACACTGCTTGCCGAAAATGAGCCTGAGCCTGCTTCAGCAGATCATAATAATTGACAGGAATTCGCAGCCCGGATAACTCCCACTGAGATGCCTGATCGCGCAACAGTACGATCTTGCCGCGAGCCAGTTCCAAGGCCAGAACATAAGGTTCCTGCCGTTCCGGTAACGATCCTGTACAAAGCAGCAGACGACCGTGCCCCGGCACAGGCCAGGCAATATGAAACTTACCGCTTTCAGAAGTATTCCTGCGGCACCCAAGCACATTTCCTTCCACTTCCATGCGGGAAGGGAAAATGCGACCATCCGGGCCAGCCAGATAACCGTGGTAGACTTCTGGCCAGTCTTTGAGGATCTCTTCGGAATCAACCACAAACCTCAGGAGCCCCATCAATCATCCTCGCTGGCTGAGTCTCGAATGAGCATTCTCTTTTCGTGAGGCAGAAGTCGGTCAACGGGCCGCTCGCTGTGTTTTCTGCAGTCGATCTCGAAAGTGGCAAAACTTTTCGTGTGGAAATGAATCAACACCTAAAAATTGTTGACCAGTGCTGTTTGAGCCAGATCACTGGCAATTGAAATCCTCGCAACATATTGCGAAAGTCTAGTCCTCACTGGCAGTTGGTTCAAGCTGTGACCATGCTGAAGAGAGAACTCTCACTGGCAGTTCGAACATATTTTCGCTCGGTACTGCCCCCATGTCGTCCATGATCTGATCATCATTCATCGATTAAGCCGGTTGTATGACCAACAATTCCCAGCCTTTCAACTCCCCCTCTCGCCCGGCGGTCACCCAAAGCCATCTCCCTGGCATGACACCCCGCCAGGGCAAGGTTCGAGATGTTTACGACTTTGGCAATCAGCTCCTGTTCGTCGCCACGGATCGCATCAGTGCCTTTGACTGGATCCTCCCCACAGGCATTCCCGATAAAGGAAAACTCCTCACGCAGATGAGTTGCTTCTGGTTCGATCTGCTGAAGGTTCGCCATCATCTGGTCTCCACCAACCCGGCCACATTGCCCTTACCCGCCGGTACAGACCTTTCCTTGCTCGAAGGTCGCAGCCTCGTCGTACAGAAAACCAGAGTCATTCCCATCGAGTGTGTCGTGCGTGGCTATCTGGCCGGAAGTGGCTGGAAGGAATATCGCGCTTCACAGACAATCTGTGGAATTTCACTCCCACCGGGACTTGTCGAATGTGACAAACTCCCCGTGCCAATCTTCACCCCCGCTACGAAAGCCGAAAGTGGCCACGACGAGAACATCTCCTTTGAACAGATGCAGCGGGATATCGATCCACAGCTCGCCGAAAAGCTTCGCGACCTCAGCCTCTCCATCTACCGGCAGGCAGCCGATTACGCCTTGAAAAAGGGAATCGTGCTGGCCGATACCAAATTCGAGTTCGGTCTATTGGGCGAAGAAATCATCCTCATCGATGAAGTCCTCACGCCCGACAGTTCGCGCTTCTGGCCTCTCGATCAATATCGGCCCGGCCATGGCCAGCCTTCGTTCGATAAGCAGTTTGTTCGCGACTGGCTCGAAACCCAGCCGTGGGACAAAAACTCCCCACCTCCTCCACTCCCGGAAGATGTCGTACTCCAAACCAGGGCCAAGTACGTCGAAGCCTACGAACGACTCACAGGAAGCACTTTTTCATGAAGTCAGACACACTCATAAAACAATCCTTTGTTTGTAGATGAGTCTTTGTGAAGGCCTCACCCTGCTCATGCACGGAGTCGGTGGAAAGAACTGCCCATGTCGGCTCAAGATGGCTCATCACCCAGCGTACCAACTCCAGGAACCCGCCCGGATTCCACCAAGGCGCTCTTTAATCCTTTAACTCCGCAGAATCTGGCTCTTCGCGATCAGGAATTCAATTGGGATCTCGCTGCCGAAAGTATCACTGTTCGCATTCGCTGGTTCGGTGTTCTCGTGGGGTTCGTGCTGGTGAACTTCGTGGGCAGTGGTGAGAACCAGTTCATCCTCAATGCCATTCTCACTCTTGGTGCGATCTACGCGATTGTCGACACCTGGTACAGCTTGCGAGGACTGGTCTTTCTCGATGCCGCACCACTACTGATCTCGATGATGGAAGCCGTCTTTATCGGATTGCTCTGTTACTTTGATGAGGGCCTGCTCAGTCCCTTTCGATTTTACTATTTTTTATCACTTTTGGTTTGTGCGCTGCGTCATCCCGCCTGGATGACCTACATCTCACTTCTGTTTCACACAGCCAGCTATGCCGCTTTAACTTTCAGTGTCACCCTCACCAATGAGCGGATGCTGGCGCTGGTGTTTATGCTCGTGCTGATGCTCTGGGTGACATGGGCGACGGTCTCACTTTCCGACCTGTTAATGCGGGCCGGGCGCAGGCTGGCCATGCTTAATGATGTTCTCAGGCAAAACCAGGGCGAACTCGAACAGCGGATTAACGAGCGCACCAGGCAATTGCAGGAATCGCAGGCCATGCTGGTGCAGCACGAAAAACAGGCCGCATTCGGGTTGCTGGCTGCAGGCATCGCCCATGAGGTTGGCAATCCTCTGGCTGCCATCAGTTCGCTTGTGCAACTGCTCAATCGCCGGGATATCGATGCGCACACGCGGGAAAAGCTGCATCTCGTTGACGATCAATTGCGGCGCATTCAGCGAACATTACGCGAACTGGTCGATTTCAGCCGCCCTGCCACGAACGTTGAAACCAATTGCGACATTCACGAAGTCCTGGGGGCCGCTCTCAGTATTGCCAAGTATTACAAACGGAAAAAGGGTAAGCGAATTGTCACGGCTTTTGCCGAGAACATTCCCCGGGTTCGCGCTGTCCGCGATCAACTGGTGCAGGTTTTCCTGAACCTGATTCTTAACGCGCTGGACGCCACAGAAGAAGGGGGCCAGATCCATATTTCGACCTCGATTGCCGACGGCTGGTTGAGGATCGATATCCGCGATGATGGGCATGGGATTGAACCTGCCGCCCGCTCGCGAATTTTTCAGCCTTACTTCACCACCAAATCGACAGGGACTGGCCTGGGGTTGTTCGTTTGCCGGAACATTATCGAACAGCAGTTGTATGGTCGTATTGAACTAACGGCATCCAGTTCATCGGGTTCCACATTCACGGTGTTTCTCACGAGTGACGCCATTCAATCGATTGGCCAGCGACCTGCAGGGATCGAAGTGGGCGAGTTACCAGCAGAAGAGCTTGCATGAAACCACCCCGCAAGCTCTGATACCCACTTCTGTGATAGTTCATGCTGGATGACCAAATGCGTGGCTGGGGTCAAACGTCCTCGTTTGCCCCCAGTTCATTTGACTTTGATTGTTAATGGCAAACATGCTTGAACGTCAGAAAAACATATTAAGGATGCATTTGTGCTGGCAGCGCCATGGAACTGGGGGCGGATGAAGACATCCGACCCCAGCCACCCCCAGGTGACGTTTGACGCAGAACAACCATTGGGTGAATCGTGCTGTGTGGTGGATATCAAACAGCAGCTTTGAGTTAACAAATTCTGGTAAGAATCAACGTACAATTCGGTGAAGGTCTTCAACCTCAGGTTTTCCAGTGAACCTCAACGATTGGCCCTTCATGTCAGGGAATACTTCGTGTCGGATACGACTGCTCCAGCCTCACTTCCTGAAAAAGCGGCTCCAGTCGCGAAGCCTTTATGGCAAAAGATCCTCAAGTGGGTGCTTTTTGCAGTCGTGCTGGTTTATGTCAGTCGGCATCTCTGGCAAATGTGGCGCGATGGCCAGGCACATACCATCACGGTGCATTGGGGTTATGTCGTCATTGCGATCGGGCTCTTCACACTCAGTTGGACACCTTCGATCTTTGTCTGGCGCAAACTCCTCCGCTCGTGTCATCAGGAGGCCGACTTGACGGTGATTGCCAAAGCCTTTTACATCGGTCACTTTGGCAAGTATGTTCCCGGCAAAGCCATGGCACTGGCTATTCGCGGCTGGCTCGCGCGCGATGAAGCCGGTGTTCCCATGCGTATTGGTGTCTTGACCGCAGGCTACGAAGCCATTGCCTTTATGGCCGCTGGTTCCTTTTGGGCGATGATCTTTCTTCCCGTCGGTATGAAACGTCTCCTGAATGAATGGCAGATCCCCGACTGGTTCTGGTGGCTGTGGCCTCTCTTGATAGTCACTTTGCTGCTCATCTCACTGCCGGTTGTTGCGCAGCTCATGAACCAGCTTTCACGAAAAATGGCCTCACAGATCACCGATACGCCGCCATTAACCATCGGACCGTGGCAGCTTCTCGCACTTCTCGCACAGTTGAGCATCGCCTGGTTTATCAAAGCCATCGCCCTGGCCTGTTTATGGGTGGGTGTCAGCTCGGCAGGGGCAGATCTCCCGAACATGCCCACCTGTCTGGCAGCGGCCACTATTGCGAATGTCGGCGGCTTTCTCGTCTTCTTTGCACCCGCTGGCCTGGGCCCGCGCGAATGGCTCATGATCGAAGTCTTTTCTCAACCGGGCAGTCTGAGTTCCTCACAGATTGCTGTCATCACCATTCTGGCCAGACTCGTCAGCTTTCTGGGAGAAGCCGTCGGAGCGGTCATTTTCGCACTCGTCAGCCCTCGTCGGGCAGTCGTACCAGAAGTGCATGATTCAACCCCCGCACCATAACTCGCTGCTCTTCGCGCGAGCGAATTTTTCGCGTCCCGTACTGCGTTGATCCTCCCACATTTACAAGCGCAATAGGGGTGAGTTCCCACTCAAGTCGTGGTTCAGTTCGGGCAGGATCAGTCGCCTCTCTGGCCAGTTGAACGTTCAATTCCCAGACAGGATGCAGCAGTAAGGCATCAATCAGTTCATCAGGGACGGGGTCAGGCCATGTGTCCACCAGTTGCTGAGAAGTGATCCAGAGGGGACTGAATTCCGCCTTTAACACACCGCCCGAAATAAACTCAGGCAATCGCTCCGGATCAAACACTTGGACTGACACCACAGTCTTCGTCCCCTCCTGCCCGTCACTCCAGAAGCGCGGCCAGATCAACGAACTGGCAGAGATGAAAATCACGAACCCGCTCGAAACCAGCCAGGGCCCTGTGAATTGCGGGTGGCGATGTTCGCTAATCTGAGCGACCACAGGTCCCTCGCCCTTATCCGCATGAATCGCTTTCAGCGCCAGACGGCTCGGAAGCAGCCCCTGGAACGCGATCAGTAGGCAAAGAGGCCATGTTGCTGCCAGACCGCGGATCCCCGTATCGGGCAGAAAGAATGGCAACGAAGCGATCGTGGCAGCGGTTTGCAGCAACAGGTAGATCGAGAGTTTGTCGAGTGGCCGGATTCTTGCTTTCCACATCAACCACAGGCCAACACCCAGCACGATCATTAAACCCAGCCATCGCGAAGGGAGCTTCATCCAGTGAATCATCGAAAAGACGATCCATTTGCCCGAAATCTGCAAACCTCTCAGATAGCCAATCAAGAGCCCCCAGGGCTGCTCGCGAAAAGCGTCATCTGCCAGTTGATAGATTCTCGCCACCTGCGCACGATCATCCGGCAGTTCCCGGATTTCAGGATGCTCGATCAGGACTCGATTCCATCCCGGCTGACCAGTCACCAGCCCATACCATGTATGTGCAAAACTTCCCTGACCAACCGAATAACCGGGCCCATACCAGCCATTGAGCATGGGTTGAATCGATAACGCAATCAGCATCGCCAGCAAGGCTCCCGCACTGGTGCCAATCATCACCAATGCTCCTGGTTTCGAACTCTCATGAGTCACCATGGCAGGATGCGCCCCATGCGGCACAGAGAGCCCCGCCTCATGACGATGCAGGGTGTGCTTCCCCACGCCCACTTTCAGTCGGCTTCTCAACCACGACCATCCCGGAAAAAGCAGGACCAGCGGCCACAAGGCCTGACCAACCAGAACAAACATTGCCCCGGGACGGGCCGACAATCCCAGTGCCAGGATGCCACTCCCGATGGCATAACAGACGCCCATCGCACCGGGTTTCAATCCCGCTTGCACAGCGGGCACAATCCACGGGATGGCCAGCATTCCCAGCACTAACCCCAGCGGCTCCGACAGCATGGTGGGAGTCGATTCAAATGCAAAACGTTCGATCATCACAAAACTGGCATAGCGCACACTGAAATGGAATCCCGCCAGCTGAAACGTTCGATCCATGACACACCAGCTCATCGCCAGCAACATGGTTTGCATCAGGATCGCACTTTCCCACGAACCGCCTAATGAATAGCGCACAGCCAGCCAGACTGAATTCAGAGGCCTTCGGCTCGGCCACGAGCTGATCTTTTCTCCCTGAAGAAACTCGACGGCCCCCTGGTAATAGCCCGAAGCATCACTCCACGGCAGGATGCCACCAATCAGACTGCCATGAGGCGACGGTCTTACCCACGCTTCGGCCAGAGGGACTAAAAGGATGGTCGTCACGATGGCAGGGACCAGCATGGACATGGCCCACGCGACGACAATTCTTTGCCATGCCGCAAGCGACCCTTGCGTGCTTTGCTGCGTGCCATGCTTGCAGCCCTGGGCAAGCATGTCTTCATGCTGCCCAAGATGTGATTTCGCGCCACGAATTGTATTCCACGGGTCAATTCGCCGAATCGACCACCAGACGACAATTGTCAGCCCCAACCACAACAGCGGAGCCACCCACACCTGCACATAAGCGAGGCATTCTCTCCAGGTGGCACTCATCGCAAACAACAAGCCAGCCAGTACAATTCCCGCCAAAGGGCCAAGAGGTTGAAGCAGACGCTTTGCCACACTTTTCACCCAGAGGAGGTTCTCATTCTTCACAGGAGCAGAATCAATGGCATGCCTCCATTCTCAGGAACTTATACGCCTTGCCATGCGAAACAACGCTTGCGTGCCGAACAGCTTGTCGTAACGGGGTGGCTGGGGTCGGCTGTCTTCATCCGCCCCCAGTCCAGCAGCGCTTTATTCGTTCATTGCAACTGTAATGATTCCCAAGTTTGACCACGAACTTCGCTATGAAAAACCCAGGTCACATGTCCTGGGGGCAAACGAGGACGTTTGACCCCAGCCACGCGATCAACATTCACACCAGTACAATTCAGCCCTTGGCCAATGGATCTGGTCAAGGATTCTCAAATGACGTTCAACGCATGATGTCAACTCGTCATTCGTACCAGAGGCCTGCGCAGGATACCACAATCTCTTGGGGATGGAATCCTTACGCAATCGGAACTCGCCATAGCCAGCCGCTGGTCACTTTGTTCCGGGGGGAAGGATCCGCGTCGAATAGAACTCGCGACGAAGAATCAGCTCATCTCCTTCGCCAGCCTCGATGGTGACATAACCATTGAGAAACAGCGCATCATCAGCCGCTGCCATCTCGCCTGTCGTCGCCCAGTGAATTCTCTGGTGTCCCACAGCCCCGCGACTCCCCGCTGTTTCGGGAGTTGTCCAGCAGCGGACAATCACCGGGTAAGCCCGCGATACATCCAATGGCCAGGGCTCCTGATCGACTTCCACCCGCCACATGACCCGGCCTGTTTTTCGATCAATCGCAGTCATCTCACCCGCCAGATAAGGTTGTCGATAACCATTCCTAAGCTGCAGCGAAGGAGCTTCCAGCCGCATCTGGCTGCCATTTGAAGCCCCGACATAAAATCGATCCTTGTCGAAAGTGGCCACTATCCGGCTCACTTTCTCCGGCAAGCTGATGGCTATCGCAGGTGCCATCGCCATCCCTGTCTGCTGATCGAGCAATAACAGTTCACCTCCTCCCGATAAATCTGTGCGGCGGATCAAACCCATCGTCCATGCATCGAGCGGAAACGCATAGCAGATCTGTGAGGCTGCATGCACCCAGACATTCTCTCCCGTCACCAGATCATGGCAGATCAATTGATAGCGTATGGCCGGCAAAGACTGAGCCATTGCTCCTTCAGGTATGGGTTGTTCAGGTATGGGTTGCTGAAGGGCTTCCACCCGTTCTTCAAAGAGATAGCGGCCTTCGATCCACCAGCCCCGGGGAACTTCTCCGACAATCGTTGGGCTGCTCAATTGACGCCTCTTCGGCGTCGCCTGTGCAGGAAAACGGCCTGGCATCGCCTGTTTCTCCAGTACTGTGCCATCCAGTGCATCGAGTCGATAAATCCATTCGCGAGCGACATCAATCAGCACAATGGTGTCAGAATCCCCCGCCAGTAATGACAGGGCAGGAATGTCGTCACGCGACCAGCGTGGTAAACCGGTCGCTGTATCGATCACTTCCAGCACTGCACCGCGAATCCAGGCGGTCAATTCCGGGGTGATCAGTTTTGCCTGACCAATCAGATTCCCGTAGGGATCGGCCACACCAAACGAAATCGGATCTGCCAGATGACGACGCGCCTGTGCTGCCGGCACCCACTGATCGAGTGGATGCCGACTCTCACTCGCCAGTTCGTATGACCATAACTTGCGCGGCTGAGGCTCACCGGTGGCATTCAGCGGTTGAATGGCCATCACTTCGGCACCCACCTGCAAAATCAACAGACGACCCACTCCCGTCGCCTGATGGAGTGTCCATGCCTGCCTCAAAAGCGGAATTTCATCCTCTTCCTGTTGCTTCAGACCAAAGATCCAGGGCGATTCCACATGCTCTCCAGCAAAGCGAATGGCCGTCCCCGGGCGGGCTAACGAAATATCGAGACGGTCAGCAACCAGTCCCGGCCACGAGGTTGCCGGTATGGGAAACTGATAGACCTCTTCATTCCGCTCTCGAATCGAAGGGAGCACAAAACCTTCACGAGTGACTTGAGGAACACCCAAGACAGGCTCAACTTTCCTGGGCAAAGTTAAGTCATGCTCACGAGAACTTTTCGTCGCCAGACGTGCTAATGATCGGTGCTTCAACATCTCTGCGGCATTGGCATCCTCCAGCAGGCCGCGCTTTCTCCAGTCTTCGACAAGCTGGTTCCAGACCGAAGTCAGCGGTGCTTCCGCCAACTTGGCCGAGATTGCGGGAGTCACCTGCAATCGCTCAATCATGGCCAGAGCAGCCAGTTCTCGCCGCAGGTGATCAACGTCCGCCAAAGCTTGTGCTTCAGCGAGAAAATTATCTGAAGTCAGCCGGTGGTTTTGCAGATAGCTTCCCAGTGCTGTCCCCACCCAGAAGTCGGCTGCATCGAACGAATCGCACTGGCACCAATCGGCAAACGTGTGAGTCCATCCCGGCCAATCGATGGGCTCACCACGAATTGAATTGGCTTCTCGATCTCTGGTGGTCTGGTGATAAGCTCGCATGGCCACTGCCAAGGCCCTGTGGGAAGGCCTAACCTGCAGAGCTGACGAAAGAAGACTCTTCTGCCCACGCTCATCGATGAACCCGCGTCGCCCATCACCATCGATGATGCCCTGCACTGGCCTATCGCCGGATAACACTGGCCTATCGCCGGATAACACTGGCCCGTTGCCTGAAATCACAGGCCCCCAAGGATTTTTCATAGCGGGTGGTTGGCCCGGGAAAGATTTTTCCGTCATCGCTCCGGAAGATTCCAGAGCATCAGCCTCACGAAGTTGCAGGAGTGAGATCGACTTTAAAGTCGCGAGAGCCTCTTGAGGAAGATCACATGCCAGCCAGTACCCGGCCAGTTCAATCCGCAGCGCAAGATGCTGATCAGGTGCCGTCGCCAGCAGTTCGCTGAGTCTGCGGGTAACCTCTCTGAATTCTTGTGGATGGAAGGAAAAATCTCCCCAGCACAATTTCTGTTGCAAAAGTTCAATGGCCTTTTTCCGAGCCAATGGCCCCAGTTGGGAAGGCAAGTCTTCATCGGCCAGTTGCTGAAGAATCTCCCACCCTGTTTGAAAGTCACCTTGAGCGACAGCTCGCGACCATTGAGTGGCTCTGCTTTCTTTGGCAGTGAATACTAAGTCAGGTCGAGGTTCGACAGTCAATCCTTGCGGGCTGATCGACCACAGCTCCTGATCTTTAATGAAAAGCGCTGCGGCTGATTCCTCGTGGTTTTCTGCGGGAAAAACAGCACGAACTTCTCCTGTTGTGGCCGATATCAGAAGTTTCTGACCGTTCGTCAGTGGTGCCAGAAGCCATGCCTGTTGATCAGCTTCCTGCAGCAGGACAGGGCGACCGGAAAGCCACCAGCCGTCTGCTACCGGATGTGTGGCCAGCAGCGAGGAGCGATTCCACATCAGCTCTCCGTTATGGAGCCGATAAGCCCTGATTCCCTGCGATGTCACCACGATCACACACTGTTGATTCAGCGGCCCGGTTTTCGTCGTACCAGCCACGAGAACTCCATCGGGAACCGTCTTTGACCAGAGCTGCCGACCAGTCAGCGACCAGGCCGACAGTTGATTGGATTCTGGTGAAGTACCAATCAACACATTGTTCGAGATGAGCAGCCTGGCTTCGCGCCAACTTCGCCACCATTCATCTGGTAGATATCCCGGCGGAAGATCGGCCCGCTGAAATGGGCTGGTCGGAGTATGAATCGGCAGTGAAGCTCGCCAGTCGATCGATCGCGAAGCCAGATGAATCGAGATCACTTCGCCCACGCCGGTGGTGACAATGCAGTTCGTGCCATCCCAGACCATCGCGACAGCACTTCTTTGCAGCACGGGATGAACAGCCGGCGATTGGGAAAGTTGACCTAAACCCAGCGACCACTCCAACCGCCCATGCTCCCGATCCACCGCATACAACCCGAGATTCTGGTCTTTCTCCGTCAGAAAGAGGAGCTGATCGTCAATCAGCAGTGGAGGGCCCAAAAACATGGTCTCGCTGAACGGATAGGTCGAGCCACTGCTCTGGCTCCCCAGACGCCAGAGGACTTTCCCAGTCGTCATCTCCACTGCACTGAGCAGTCGATGAGCAGGGCGACCATCTGTGCGTGAAGGAATGCGGTCAATCAGATAGAGTCGATCATCATCCGGAGTCATCTGGGCATAGATCGTCTGCGAGTTTTCCAGCCCCACGATTGCTTGCCAGTCCTGGAGTGATAACGCTCCGCGTTCCCAGGTTTCATTCCGGATCAATGGTGCCGGCAGAGTCCAGACAATTTTTTCAGTCCGTCGATCTATTGCCACAAACTTGAGTGGATCGCGTGTGATCACCAGATCTTCCGTGATCAGGGGCTGCAAAATCGAAACTGTAGCGATCCCGCGGGATCGCAGATAATGCCGGACCTGAGCCGTTCGATTTTCCCATAAATGAGGCTGCTGAGAACCGTCGTCAATCACTCTCCTGCTCATGACCGCACGCTGGTCGGGAACTGTCTCGATGCGCGAGGGAACTATCTGCTCAGATTTTTGTACAGGCCAGATCTCGTCGCTGAGACGCTCTTTCAAGAGCCTTAGCCCATGGCCTCGACGTTCTCGCTGCCCTGATCGAGTTGCAAAACTCGGCTGTTCATTCAGCACTCCACTGGCTCGCATCAGTTGCGTTCGCCGGGCCACATTCTCGACCTTCAATAGTGGATGCTGTGACAAGTCAAAGTAAATCGAAGCTGCCAGCTCAGCCTGACCACGATCACGAGCCCTGGCAGCCAGTTCTTCCCATGCCTTGATCCCAGCGGCCGATAAGTCAAACTGCATACAGAATTGCAGCAGTCGTTCTCCCCGCGATTCATCCACAGGCAACTCGCGATAAGCCAGATCAGCCGCGAGTTGGAAATCTTTCAACAACTTCTGCTGTTGATACGGCAACAACTGATGGTACCACTCCCGCCGGAGGCGCCAGACGGCGTGAAAAGTCGAGCTGTTTTCGGAAATTGTCGTGACTGCTTTGGGATCGATGGCCAGTACCCGGTCGGCAATCACAATCGACAGCTCTCGATTTCCAGTGCGCAGAGCATTGGTCAGTTCTCGCAACTGACGTGTGGTGGCTGGTGAGATCTCCGGGCGAAGCTGCCGGGCCAGCGTCGCTTGAAGAGAACTTTCTGGTGCGGAGCTAACCGTCATATTGTCATTAGAAAGTTCGCCCGGCTGTACGGCGGGTTGGTTCTCTTGAGCCCATGATGTTGCGGGCGAGCAGCTCAAATTGAACAACAGCACCAAGCCCACCATCACAGACGGGAAAAACGCCGACAGAACGAACGCAGGTTCGAGGCGTTTGATGCCTGATTGCCGGGCAGTGATTGTCGAGAACATGCTCATTTCTGCACCTGAGCCTCACGTTTCTGACAGTCTTTACTCTCCACGACACAGCGATTGTTCGGCAATTACCAATTAAAAAATGACCTCAGAACAACTTCGTGCAGGTTATGTACCATGAAGTCGGAGAAATAGGATATGCGAGACATATCCCGACCCACGCGTGCCTCTTTTGAAACCGTCATCAGCGACTGTATGGGAGTGCATTCTGCGATGAGGCCGCACGTTGATTGCATGCCTAATACGTTCGAGCTCACCCTCATCCCGGCCTTCTCCCGTCGGAACGGGAGAAGGAGAAAAACCCTCGCCTGCGTCTGCGACGGGCGGCCTCTGAACAGCTCTCGACACCCGAACGATCGCCGGGAAGACGACTATGCAAAGTAATCGATCGCGTTCTGGAAGATCTGCTTGCCAGCTCCATCCCCTGCGAGATTCATGCGAGTCCAGTTCGGATGCTGAGTCGCGAAGAGAAATCGCTCGGGGTGCGGCATTAATCCCAGCACACGCCCAGTGGGATCACAGAGCCCAGCCAGATCCGCGATTGAACCATTCGGGTTGGCCTGTTCCATCAAAGCCGAAGTTCCCCGCCGGGTTTCGATCGCGCCACCAGCCTGAGCGGTGAGTACAGTCACCTGATCCGGGTTGTGGTACTTTCGCCAGGGAATGTAAGCCAGTGCCATTTGCTGACGCGATTCCCACTCAGTCAGCACTGCTGCATCCCGAACGGCAATCCGACCCTCGGCATGTGCCATCGGCAGGTCGATTTCATCTAGGCCGCGCAGGAAGATCGAATTTGTGGAGGTCACTTTGAGCCTCACCCAGCGGGCGGTATAGCGACCATTTTCATTCCAGGTGAGTGTTGCTTTGGCAGGCTGATTGACGAAATCTGGCTGATTCCAGCCTGCGTCACCATCGGGAAGTACGCCCGCTTTCAAAAGTGTTTGAAAGCCATTGCAGATTCCCAGTGCCAACTTGTCACCGGCCAGAAATTCTCCGATTTCTTCGCGGAGAGCGGTTTTGAGCTGGCTGGCAAAAATCACTCCCGAGCCAATGTCATCGCCATAACTGAATCCACCGGGAATGCAGAGGATCTGGTAATCCTTAAGTCGCCCCGGGTTTTCCAGAATTCGATTGAGGTGCAGCACTTCTGGCTCGCCACCGCAAATCTTAAACGCGTGGGCCGTTTCCTGATCGCAATTTGTTCCCGGGGCACGCAAGACACAAACGCGGGGTGATATCATGGCGTGGGTCATCCACCATCTGCAGGAATTTCAACGGAACCATTTGTCACCCACCACCGGGCAGGTCTTCTCACGAACAGTCTGGCTGAACACCAATTCAACTGCAATCGAAACCGCGGTCAAAGGCTTCCGCCACCAAGATTTCCCGCTCAGGCGTTGATTCCACGAGCTGTTGATCACAAATGGAACTCTCCAACCGTGCTCCTGAGGGGAATCGTGGTTCCATATGCAAAGCCGGAAACGACTCGCTCAATTTGAGCAACAGAGCTGCGATTGGCCAACAAATTCGACAGGAATCTGTCCATTGACGCATGCAAATGCCTGAAAATGATTGATCTTCTGGCACGTCCTCTCAGACGCTACGCTCACAGGTGGTTGAAGTTACTGGAGATTCCAACTAGAATCCGCCTGACAACTTGAAGCTCACTGAGATTGTGCGAACTCACTGCAAATTAACAGGTTAATGACACGCAAGACCTTGATCGAATGAATCTCTGCAGTTGAATCGAGGATTTCAAAAACACGGCTTGGCATTCTCGATTTCTCTGTACTATTGACCTCGGAATGGATCAATTCACGGTCTTCAGAATGGATGGAAATGGACGGCTTATTCGCAGTTCTGATCTATACCGGAGTGCTGGTCGGGTTCGTGATCACGAATCTGATTCTGACTCATATAATCGGGCCGTCCAAAAAGACGGCCGTTAAGCAGATGCCTTACGAATCGGGCATGGATCCTGTGGGCGATGCCCGCCAGCCCTTCGATGTGAAGTTTTATCTGGTCGCGATTCTGTTTCTGATCTTCGATGTTGAGCTTTTGTTCATGTACCCCTGGGCGGTGGCTGCTTACAAGGGTGATGGCGGAGTTCCTGCGGAACTTTCCTCGACAGTTTACGGCGTCATGCTCGTCTTCTTTGGTACTCTGGCAATTGCCTACATCTACGCCTGGCGAAAGGGTGTGTTCAAATGGCGATAGCTCAACCCCCAGGATCAGGTGGAGCCTCGGCAACACCAGGTTCCTCAGCCCCTTTCGTGAATCCGCAAAAGGGCCTGCCTGATAACGTCTTTCTCACCACGCTCAATGCCGCCTCAAGCTGGGCAAGAAAGAACAGCCTTTGGCCGATGCCTTTTGCCACAGCCTGTTGTGGGATCGAGCTGATGGCCACTGCCTCATCCCGGCATGACCTGGCTCGCTTCGGTGCTGAAGTCATGCGATTTTCGCCCCGCCAGTGCGACCTGATGATTGTCGCTGGTCGCGTCGCCATGAAGATGATGCCTGTTCTGCAACGCATCTGGCTGCAAATGCCCGAACCCAAGTGGTGCATCTCGATGGGCGCCTGTGCCTGTACGGGTGGAGTTTTCGATACTTATGCTGTCGTGCAGGGAATTGACCGCTTTATTCCGGTCGATCTTTATGTTCCTGGCTGCCCACCACGCCCGGAACAGTTGATTGCCGGAATCATGCAGATTCAGGATCTGGTGCAGAAGACGGGAACCATGCAGGGGACGGAATTCCAGTATCGAACTCGACCAACGGGCCCCGCTCCGTTCGATGCCGATGAGATTATCCGGATTCGAGAAGGTCAGATGCAGCTCACTCCACTGGAGCTCCCCGCATCGTTGAAAAGGGGGAATCCAGCTCTTGAGGGGTCTGCTTAATCCAAAGAAATCGAGCAGATTGGTTTTCTGTTCAGCACAGTAGCGTCTATCTGAAATTAAAGCAGGCGCTGAAGTTTCAAATCCAAATGAATCTCGACAGTTGTTCGGAAAGTCGTCATTGAGAAGGGTAGGTTTCGGTGGACTTCGCAGCACTCAATGAGCATTTGGGCGGTGTCCTGAAATCGGAATCTTTCCGAGACAACACACGCCTGATCGTCCCGGCAGCTCAACTCGATGATCTCATGTCTCACCTCAAACATCACCTGGGGTTCGACATGCTCAGTGATGTCACCTGCTGTGATTACCTGGAGTACCCCGGTGCCACAGATCGCTATGGCGTCATCTATGTCGTGGTGAACACCAAGACTCGAGAGCGGCTTGTCGTCAAAACTTTCGTGAATGATCCATCGCCCACTTTGCCCTCCATGTACCGCCACTGGAAAACTGCAGACTGGACGGAACGCGAAGTTTATGACCTGTTTGGCATTCACTTCGCCGGCCACCCGAATCTGCAGCGAATCCTTTGCCCCCCTGAGTTTGAAAGCCACGCACTCCGCAAAGATTACCCGCTTAAAGGGCGTGGAGAACGACATAACTTCCCGGTGATCACCAGAGCCGAAAGTTAACCACCCGCTGCCAGCCACCTGACGACTTGCCGGTGATATTGATCAAAGCCATAAAACCTGTTTCATCCCTGATTCGCGAAACTTCACTCATTGAAGGTTGACCATGCCCGTTGTTGCCTCTTCGCTCCACCCGGCGACGTCCCGCAATGCGGCTGGCGGGCCGGCCTCATCACATGCCGAAGCGGCGAATTCTGAATATTTATGGACGCTGAACTTCGGGCCTCAGCATCCAGCCACTCACACCACGCTCCGACTGGTTCTGACGCTCGATGGGGAAAAGGTCGTTAAGGCCGAACCCGATATTGGTTATCTCCACAGTGGTTTTGAAAAACTGGGGGAATCACTCGATTTCAATCAGTATGTCACCATTGTTGACCGCATGAATTACATCTCGCCACTGGCGAATGAAATTGCCTGGCACCATACCGTCGAAAAACTGCTCGGTATCGAGATCACTCCCCGCTGTACTTATCTGCGGACAATCCTTGCCGAGCTGATGCGTCTGCATGACCACCTGTTGTGTGTGGGCGCTGTGGCCCTCGACCTGGGAGCATTTACTGCCTTTCTGTATTTCTTCCAGCAGCGGGAATTGATTTACGACATTGTGGAATATGCCTCAGGCCAGCGATTTCACACAAGCTACACCCGTGTCGGTGGTGTGCTTTTCGACGTGAATAACTTATGGGCCGATAAGGTTCGCTCATTCGCGAAGAACTTCCCCAAGATTCACAGCGAAGTGGATCGTCTGCTGACGAAGAATCGCATTTTTGTGGATCGAGTCAAAGGTGTGGGTGTTCTTTCCCGCGAAGACGCCATCAACATGGGCTGTACTGGCCCTATTGCCCGCGCCTCTGGTGTGGTGCGGGACCTGCGAAAAGATGAACCCTACCTGGCGTATGCTGATCTCGATTTCAAGATCGCTGCCTCTAAAAATGGCGATTGCTATGCCCGCTATTTAGTCCGTATGCAGGAAATGCTCGAGAGCATCAAAATTATTAACCAGGCGATTGAAAACATCCCCGCAGGCCCGGTGAATGTCGAGTTGGAGGGGAAGTCCGTTCTTCCTTCCAAACCCGCTGTCTATCGAAGTATTGAAGGTTTGATCCACCACTTTGAAATGATTATGCCCAATCGCGGCTTCAAAGTTCCGGTGGAAGAGCTTTACGCCTGTACGGAATCTCCCAATGGGGAATTGGGTTTTTATATAGTCGCCGATGGAGAACCGCGTGCCTATCGGGCTCGATGCCGGCCACCCTCGTTCATCCACTTTGCGACATTCCAGCACCTGATGCCGGGCTATATGCTCAGCGATGTGCCAGCCATTCTGGGTAGTTTGAATATCATTGCTGCGGAGTTGGATCGATGACGGTACTTTCGGATGATTTACGGGCACGCATTGTTGCGGAGTTTCCGAAATACCCGAACAAGCGGGCGGTCACTCTCCCAGCGCTGCATTTAGTGCATGATGAACTCCGCCATGTTTCGACGGGTGCGATCGAAGAAATTGCAGAACTTCTCGAACTGCACCCCTCCGAAGTTCATGACACGATGACGTTCTACCAATTCTTCCGTACGGAAGAAAATCCATTGGGCAAGCATCGCGTGTGGGTTTGTCGGAGTATCAGTTGTGGTCTGCGCGGCGGCGAAGAACTTCTCGCTCACATGTGCGAGAAACTCCACGTCACGCCAGGCGGCACTACAGAGGATGGCAAGATCACACTCGAGTTCGCGGAATGCCTCGGCGTCTGCGATGGGGCTCCCTGTGTTCTGGTCGATGAAGACTGTGTCCACAACGTCACTCATGAAATGGCAGATAAACTGATTAGTGAATTGAAGGCATAGCTACAGAAAACATCGTCAAGGGAACAAGTGATGGTTCCGCCAGATCAACTGAAATGTGTGGTGTTTGGCGAATTCATGACAACCGGAACATTGGTATTCAAAAACTGATAGCGCGGATCCAAGTTCAACAAATCGAAGTTTTTGAACCTCATCTCTGGCGAGAGTTTTTCAATGCAAGATCACATCGATTTGATTGAGCGTTACCCTGAAAATACCCACGACATTTTTGATGAGGTTGTCTTTGAAGCAGTTCGAGAAGCAGTTCGCGAGAACTGGTTGCACGGAATTCCAGCCAGTACCTGGCAAGAGGGAAAGATTGTGTATGTCTGGCCCTCAGACGAAGAGATCAAAAACCTGCCTTGCTACGAATTGATTGCTAATCAGGTGAAACGAGAACTCGCTATCCAGAACCTTCCGCACGAGTAATCAACGCCAGTCGCTTCAATAAATATTGTCCTTTATCGATACACGGATGCTTTCCCATGTCCACCTATGAACCTGTCCTTCTGGCTCGCATCCACAAAGAGCAGAGTCATACTCTCGACAGCTATCTGGCCGATGGGGGGTACGAAAGCTTCAAAAAGGCGCTCGGTATGACGCCTGTCGAAGTCACCACTCTGGTCAAAGATTCCGGCCTGCGTGGTCGCGGTGGTGCAGGCTTTCCCACTGGCCTGAAATGGACATTCCTCCCCAAAGATCATCCCGGCCCGATCTATCTCGCTGTCAACGGCGACGAAAGCGAACCCGGCACATTTAACAATCGCATTCTGCTCGAAAAAGACCCTCACCAGGTTCTCGAAGGGATCGCGATCAGTTGCTACGCCATTCGCTCTAACACGGCATACCTTTACCTTCGCTACGAATACGGAGCTGCCTGGCGAGCCCTGCAAAAAGCTGTTGCTGAATGCTATGAAAGAGGGATCTTCGGTAAGAACGTCTTCGGCTCGGGCTTCGATCTGGATGTCCGCCTGCACCGTGGTGCCGCAGCCTACATCTGCGGCGAAGAAACCGGACTCATCGAAAGCCTCGAAGGCAAACGCGCCTGGCCACGCATCAAGCCGCCTTTCCCAGCCATCGAAGGCCTCTTCCGCAAGCCAACCATCGTCAACAATATCGAAACCATGGCTTGCGTGACACAAATTCTGAAGCGTGGCATCGACTGGTTCAAATCGATTGGCGTACCGCCTGACCCGAACAATCCTCGCGATGCCGGCAGCTATGGCCCGAAGCTTTACTGCCTCTCAGGCCACGTCAATAAGCCGGGCTGTTATGAAGTTCCGCTGGGGATCACTGCTCGTCAGTTGATTGAAGAGTATGGTGGGGGTGTTCCCGGTGGGCGCGGGATTAAAGCCGTCGTCCCGGGTGGGATCAGCATGGGTTTTCTTGCTCCCTCCGAACTCGACACTCCACTGGATTTCAACGGTCCAGGAAAGGTCGGTTGCCTGGGTCTTGGAACCGCTGCCGTCGTGGTGATTGATGATCAGACCAGTATGGTCGATGTGGTCTATAACACGGCCCGCTTCTTTGCTCACGAATCGTGCGGGCAGTGCACGCCCTGCCGGGAAGGAACCAACTGGATGCAGCGAATTCTGCATCGGATTCGCAGCGGTCAGGGCCGGATGGAAGATCTCGACCTGTTGTTGGAAGTTTCTGGTGGAATCGGGATGATGCCCGGTACAACGATTTGCGGTCTGGCCGATGGTGCCGGATGGCCTGTGAAAAATGCCATCCGCAAATTTCGCAGTGAATTCGAAGAGTACATCCAGAGCGGCCGCTCGACGATTAAACCATGTGAACTGATCGGGGCACACTGAGAAGAGCTAACAACCACAAATTGTAAGTCACACATTTAACTACTGAAATTCAGTAGAGAACTTTGTCTGAATATTATTTTCCTTTCGACAAGTCAGAACTATGCCCACAGTTTATGTCAACGATCAGCCTGTCGAACTGAAGCCAGACGAACGGCTGAACTGTATTCAGGCAGCTCAGAAAGCGGGTGTGGAAATCCCGCACTACTGCTGGCATCCCAGCTTGTCAGTTGTCGCCAGTTGCCGTATGTGCCTGGTGGAAGTTGGCGACAAAAAGCCTGATGGAACCGTCGCCATGGTTCCCAAGGTCGTCCCCGGCTGCCAGACTCCCGTCAAAGATGGCACTGTCATCGTGACCAATTCCCCCAAGGTGCAGGCCGCCCAGCGAGGGACACTCGAATACCTGCTGCTGAATCATCCTCTCGACTGCCCCGTTTGTGATCAGGCTGGCGAATGTGGTCTACAGGATTTCAGCTTCAAGTACGGCCGGGCATACAGTCGTCTGGCAGAGCCCAAAAACCAGAAAAAAGACAAGCCTTATATTGGCGATCAGATCACTCTCTTCACTGATCGCTGTATCATGTGTACCCGCTGCGTGCGGTTCACCAGAGAAATCTCCGGCACCGCTGAGCTTCAGGTTGTCAGCCGTGGCTCGGGCGAAGAAATCGATATCTTCCCCGGCAAGCCCTGCAATAACAAACTGGCTGGCAACGTCGTCGATCTCTGCCCTGTCGGTGCACTGTGCAGCAAAGATTTTCTCTATGAGCAGCGTGTGTGGTGGCTGAAAGGGAAGAACTCGGTCTGCGCCGGTTGCAGCACAGGTTGCAGCATTCGCGTCGATCAGAACAAAGATGTCGTCTACCGACTCAAGCCACGCTCAAACCCGCTCGCACAGGGCGAGTTCATGTGCGACGAAGGTCGCTTCGGCTGGAAGTACATTCATTCCGAGCATCGCCTGAAGTTCCCCATGCAGAAACTCCCTGCAGGGATCACCCCCGTTTCCTGGCCACAAATTCTTCCTGCTCTGCGACAGGCCCTGACAGAAGCTGCCAAAAGAGCTCCTGAAAAACTGGCTGTCGTGCTGACCCCCTTCATGACGGTCGAAGAGGCTTACCTACTCTGCAAGTATGTGAAGTCTCTCTCACCTGCTGCCAGGTTGTTGATGACACCCGCTCCCGTTGTGGGTGCAGATGATTCGTATCCGAAAGATCTGCGCGGGCAGGCCGCTCCTCAACCCAAATTCACCATTCGAGCCGAAAAAGCCCCGAACCGTACTGGTGTCGAGCTGGTACTCCATCACTTTGGAGGAACAGTCGAGTCGCTCGACGGGGTGTTAGCGCAGGTCTCTCAGGGAACTCTCGAAGCGGTCTATCTGACTGCAGGATCCCCTGAAGGCTGGATCACCGATGAGCAGGCCAAATCACTGGCCAAGGCGAAACTGGTGATTGTGCAGGATCTGCTCGATTCCCCCGCTCTTCCCTGGGCGACATTTGTGTTGCCTGGCACTTCGTGGGCCGAGCGTGATGGCACATTCGTCAATCACGCAGGTCTGGCACAAGCCATTCATCGCGGCTTACGTTCGCCGGGCGATGCCTGGCCCGATGGGCGGATCTGTTTTGAGCTGGCAGGTCGGACAGGTATATTCCACGCTCCCACCATCCGTCAGGAAATTGCGGGTGAGATTCCTGCACTGGCCGCACTGATTGTGGGTGACCTGGGCGATGAAGGGATTTTCCTGAAATCGGCAGGTGAGACGGCCTCTGCAGCCGGTTCTGAAACACAGGTTCCTGTTACAGGAGGTAGCCGATCGTGAGTTGGGAATTCTTCCTCGTCACGTTGATAACGATTGGTGTGGCCTTCGGGGGATTGATGGGCACAATTGCCTATCTGATCCTGGTCGAGCGACGTCTGGCCGCCTTTATTCAGGACCGCTATGGCCCGAACCGTGTCGGCTGGGCCGGTCTGCTGCAGCCCATTGCTGATGGTGCCAAATTCCTGCTCAAGGAAGACGTGATCCCCGGTTACGTTAACAAAACGCTCTACATCCTGGGCCCCAGCATCGCCGTATTTACTGCCATGGCCGGCTTTGCCATCGTCCCCTTCGGACCTGTCGATCAGGCTCCTTCGTGGATGCGGTTTGTCATCGCTCCCGATGTCAACATCGGGATGATCTACATTTTTTGTGTGGGCAGCCTGGGTGTTTATGGAGTGATTCTCGGCGGCTGGGCATCGAACAACAAGTACAGTTCGTTAGGCTCCATGCGGGCCAGTGCTCAGGTCGTAAGTTATGAAATTCCCCTGGGGATGTCGATCATTGGTGTCGTGCTGATGACCAGCTCTTTGAGTCTCAACGATATTCTCATGCATCAGGCGAATCAGGGCGTACTGGGCTGGAATGTCTGGACACAGCCACTCGCGCTGCTGATCTTCTTCGTCTCCGCTCTGGCCGAAACCAATCGCCTCCCCTTCGACCTTTCTGAATGTGAGCAGGAACTTGTCGGCGGTTTTCATACCGAATACAGCTCGATGAAATTCGCCCTCTACTTCCTGGGGGAATACGCACACATCATTACTGTCTGCTTCCTGACTGCCATTCTCTTCTTCGGTGGTTGGCAGTTCCCTTTGATCGCGGAAGCCGACAGTGCGTATCTGGGAGCAACTCTGGTCAAAGTGGTCGTGCTGCTGACCAAGGTTCTGATGATCATTCTGCTGATCATGTTTATCCGCTGGACAATTCCCCGCTTCCGCTTCGATCAACTGATGAATCTGGCGTGGCTGGGCCTGATTCCGATGGCTGCTATGAACATTCTGGTGGTCATGACTGCCAAACAGTTCGACTGGCCCATCTGGACACTGCCGTTAGGTTCGCTGGCGATCTTCGTGGCCGCAGGTCTGATTGGCACCAGTGGAAAATTCGTTGTCAGCGATCAGACGGTCGATTTCAGTGAATCACCCGAAGGGTATGTCCACGTTCACTCCTGATGGCAAATTTTCAATTTCCGCAGTCATCTTTTTTTGACATCAACCTGCTCATAACCACAGGCAGACATTTTTCAGGTGCCCCATGGCTGATCAACTCACACCGATCTCGAATGACGATGTCGTCTGGATGGAAGAGCCAGAAATGGGATTCTGGGAATCGACATTTCTGCCAGCCATTTTCAGTGGCCTCAAGAATTCTTTGCGGCATGTGACCGATTTCAAACCCGTCACACAGCAATACCCCGAGGAAAAGCCCGATCTGCCACTGAATTACCGTGGTGTTCATCGCCTGAATCGCGACGACAAAGGCCGGGTGAAATGCGTCGCCTGCATGATGTGCTCGACCGCCTGTCCTGCACGTTGCATTGAGATTGTGGCCGAAGAAGCTCCCAAAGATGATCCTCTCTGGGCCGACCGCGACAAGCGTCCCAAATCTTTCGTCATCGACGAACTCAAGTGCATTTACTGCGGGATGTGCGAAGAGGCCTGTCCTGTCGATTCGATCGAATTGACCCACATCTACGATCTGACGGGGATGACCCGTCAGGAAATGAAGTTCAATAAAGAAAAGCTGCTCGAAGTCTTTGATCAAACCAAAGATAACCCCCGAGACCCCATCCGCACTCATCGTGGTATCCTGGGCCCTGCTTCAGACTTCACCTCCTTACCTCAAGTGGGCCCTGCCACCCAGATTCCCCAAGGTGACAAGGCCTCCGAACCCGTATCCACCGATGTGATTAAGCAGGGCTGAATGTGGCCAAGTCGCCTTTGATTTCTCGAATCAACTTCTCATTTGGCGAATGAATTGCCTTGGATGACTTGAGGGAGCAGCGGGAGGAACATACTCTGGGGCATAGAATTCGATCTAAGTCCCTTGCCTGTCGGACTCCCGGAACGCTTTGCAGAACTTTGCTCATGCTTGAATCACAGTTTTAATGACGGAACTTCTCTTTCTCTTTGAATGCAGTCTATGAACTGGGTTTCTGAGAACATCGCATTAATCGGAACGCTCGTCCTGCTGGGGGCGAACATTCTCCTGTTGTTTCCATCGACTGGCCGCAAGTCAGGGATTCCGGGCTTTCTCCTGCTGCCAGTCACATTGGCTGGTCTAGGCTGGGTGTTTTTGCAGCCGACAGGTGATCTTGTTCGTGATCTCCTGTTTTACATGGCTGCCGGGACGGCTGTCCTGGGTGGCCTGCTGATGACGACACAGCGGAATCCGGTCTATGCCGCCCTGTGGTTTGCCGTGGCCACACTGGGAGTCTGTGGTCTGTTTGTTATCAACTCAGCCCCATTCCTGGCGGCTGTCACGATCATCGTCTATGCCGGTGCCATCGTCGTCACGTTCGTCTTCGTGATCATGCTGGCTCAGCAGGAGCAGGGATCAGGCTACGATCGCATTCCGCAACAACCTTTCCTCGCCACTGTGCTTGGCTGCCTGCTTGTGGGGACGATGCTCCTGGGGATCGAAAAAACTTTCGGGCCAGAGTCTTCCCGGCTTTCAGTCGATCGAACGGCACTTCACGTTTCTTCACTGCCCGTTGAAAATGATCTCGGTTCGCCAGGTGGCGTGGGCCGGTCGCTCTTCACCGATTACTTGTTTGCAGTCGAACTCGCTGGAACAGTTCTACTCGTGGCTACCATTGGTGCCATTGCGATTGCACCTCGCCGTCCACAGGGGAGTTTATGAGTCCTGATCCTTCCCATTACCTTGTCGTGGGTGCCTTGCTCTTCGGCCTGGGTGCAATCGGCTTTCTCACACGCCGAAATCTGATCCTGATGATGCTCTCATCGGAACTGATGCTCCACGGTGTCTCCGTCAACCTGACGGCGTTCAGCCAGTATCATGGCCAGCATGACGGTCAGGCGCTGACAATTTTCGTCCTGACCATTGCGGCATGTGAAGCTGGTTTATCACTCGCGATTATTCTGGCTCTCTACCAGCGAACCCGCTCGCTCGATATTCGGCTGTGGACGACTTTGGGCGAAGAGGAACTCATGCCACCGATGGCCGATTCAGCATCGCGTGAAATTGAACCTCCTGCAGAACCACTTCCCAAACTTGTTCCCGCCGGCCGGCGGCCAATGATTGGTGCCGATGGCCATGTCGTGACCCCCGTATTGTCAAATTCACAGGTGAGTGGCAAGGGGGCCAAAGCCTGAACAGATTCGAATCCAAGCGTCTGTCTGGTCACAGGTCATTATGTCGTCCATAGCGATCGACCCGACTGAGATGAGTCCGATGGGTTTAACCTCAAGATAGAGCCTGATGAGTATAACCCACAGAGTGGGCCTCGATTCACAGGCAGTGTTCATAAAACCCGATTGAAAAGCAGATTGCAGAGTCCTCTCGAAGCCTGGTTTCGAGTCGAAAAATAAAGGAAGTAAGGCTGTGGCAAACTGGTCTGACATCGCCCTGGCGACGATTCCCGCTGCACCTCTGGCTGCCGCCATCTGGTGCGGCACAGTCGCTCAGGTTGTCCGGCGCACAACAGCCCACCGGCCCGTTGTGCTCGCCCTGGCACTTTCATTGGTAGCGGCTGCCTATGTCCTCTTCGTCGTCGTTCCCGGTTCAGTCGTCGATTCACCCGCCGCTCACAGCCAGATAACTCCCATCGAGAGCTCTGGCGAAAGCCTGGTGAAGCCTGTCTCGTTGATAGCTTCCGCAACCCCTGCTTCAGCAACCGGCGAACATCATGGGCCAGCCCATAAGGCTTACATTTTTGAAGTCTATCGCTGGATGTCTGTGGGCGGGTTGACTGTCGATATCGTGCTCCGAGCCGACGCGATGACAGCCCTCATGCTCGTGATGGTCAACTTTGTCAGTCTGCTGGTGGCGATTTTTGCATCGAGCTACATGCATGGCGACAAAGGCTATCCCCGCTTCTTTGGAGCGATGGCTCTGTTCGTCTTCTCCATGAACATGCTTGTACTGGCGGGGAACTTCATTGAAGTCTTTATCTTCTGGGAAGCTGTCGGGCTGTGCTCTTATCTGCTCATTGGCCACTGGTATCATAAACCTTCCGCCGCCGCCGCCGCCCGCAAGGCCTTTGTGGTGAATCGAATTGGCGACTTTGGTCTGATGACTGCCATTTTCCTGATTTACCGCACCTTTGGCTCAGTAGATTTTGAAACCGTTCTCGATCCTGCCAGGCTGGCCGAACTCGCTGCTGCTCAGCCCGGCTTAGTCACCACGATTGCCTTGCTGCTCCTCCTGGGGGCGATTGGTAAGTCGGCACAGTTCCCTTTGCATGTCTGGCTTCCCGATGCGATGGAAGGCCCCACTCCCGTCAGTGCGCTGATCCATGCCGCCACGATGGTGACTGCCGGTGTTTATCTCATTGCCCGCACCACGCCGATTTTTGTCCATTCGCCAACCGCACAGCTCGTCGTGGCCGGTGTGGGGGCAATCACTGCTCTGGTGGCGGCGATCACAGCACTTTGCCAGTACGACCTTAAACGCGTGCTGGCTTACTCCACAGTCAGTCAGCTCGGTTACATGTTCATGGCTTTAGGAGCCGCAGCAGCGAGTCCTGCCCTGGCGGCTCATGCAGAAACATTTGCGATGTTTCACCTGCTGACTCATGCGTTTTTCAAAGCTGTCCTCTTCCTGGCAGCAGGGAGCGTGATGCATGCCATGGGGGATGTCATCGACATGCGACGCTTCAGTGGATTAAGGAAAGCACTCCCCATCACACATATCACCTTCCTCTGCGGGGCATTGGCACTGGCGGGCTTCCCGCTCCTCTCGGGCTTCTGGAGCAAAGACGAGATTCTCGCAGTTGTCTGGGAAGCGACTCAAACCGGCGATTACAAAACGTACTTCTACCTGATCCTGGGTGTCGGTCTGCTGACAAGTCTTCTCACCGCGTTCTATACATTCCGAGCTTACTATCTCACTTTCCATGGCCCGGAACGATTTCCAGAAGAAGCGGGTCATCATCCTCACGATGCCTCACCGGCCATGGCCATTCCGCTCTACATCCTGGCGGCACTGGCTGTCGTTGCTGGTCTGATTCTTGGCCCGACACACATCTATGCTCACTACATTGAAATGACCCCCAATTTCCCGACGGCTGCACCCGCTGGCATGAATGTGGGCATGATGGTTTTGAGCACAGTCCTGGCGCTGGGTGGCATCGGATTGGCATATACCATCTATGGCAAAGCCACTCGTCCCGAATACTCAGATGCTCGACCACTCAGCCTTTGGGAAAATGTTTCCCTCAACGGGCTGTACCTGGATCAGCTCTATGGAGCCTTGATCGTCCGGCCTATGGCGACTTTGTCGGCTGTGTGTGAGTTTGTTGATCGCATGATCCTCGACAAGATTGTGGATGCCGTCGGGCTCATCCCGATCATTGCGGGGGGGATGATTCGGCCATTACAAAATGGACTCGTCAGTTCGTATGCAGCCGTCATGCTGCTGGGTGTGATTGTGGCATTGGCCAGTGTTTTAAGAGCCATCGCCAGTGTGACCTGATATTGGAAATTTTTAGTCGCATCAAGCGAATCGAATCGGGTTCTGATCGATCAGAGTGAATGAGCCAGTAGTTCGAGTGAAGGTTGGAAAACTATGACAACGCTGGTCTTTGCCATGTTGCTGCTACCAGCTATAGCCGCCGTGTTGATGCTGGTGCTCGATGCCAAAGCCACAGCAGCGCGGGCACGGGGTTTTGCTCTGGTGGCAACTGTCGCCACGCTGATTCTTTCGTGGAGTGTGGCCTATCAGTTGCCGGCGACTTCTCAGCAGGCAGGCCCGGTCACCACACGCTGGGAATGGCGGCACACCTGGCTGACTTTAGCCAGTCCCGCACCTGCCCCCACTGTCGTCTCTAACGAAGCTCTTTCGCAAAATGTGGTTCGCGGGCAATCGCCAGAAGAGTCGAAGAATCCAGCGAGCACTTCGAAGCCTCAAGATCCTTCCACAGCCCGCTCTCCGAGTGGCGACTTCATCAATCTCGAATTTTATCTCGGGCTGGATGGCCTCGGGATGGCGATGATCCTGCTGACCACAGGCCTCTGTGTGTCTGCCATCCTCGTCTCCTGGAGTGAAATTCGAGAGCGATCCGCTGAATTCTATGCAGGGATTCTCATTCTCGAAGCCGGTCTGATTGGCGTCTTTCTCGCCTATGACCTCATTCTGTTCTATGCCTTCTTCGAGTTCACCCTGCTGCCACTCTTCCTCACCATTGGTGTCTGGGGTGGCCCCAAACGACGTTATGCGGCTGGCAAGTTCTTTATCTACACCCTGGCTGGCAGCCTTGTCATGCTCCTGGGGCTGGTCTCTCTGGTGGTCGAAACTCAGAGCCTGACAGGCATCTCCACACCATTCTCCATGCCCGATATGGCGCGGGCTCTGCAGGATCAGCCTTTGCCTGTCGAGACACAAACCATTCTGTTCCTGCTGATTGCCACCGGCTTCCTGATCAAAGTTCCCATGTTCCCCTTCCACACCTGGTTACCACTGGTGCATGTGGAAGCTCCCACGGCTGGATCTGTCGATCTGGCTGGTGTGCTGCTGAAGCTGGGTTGCTACGGCTTTTTGCGAATTGCGATCCCTATGCTTCCCGACGCCAGTCTCACCGTCGGTCAACCACTGGTGGCGATACTGGCAGTGATCGGCGTGGTCTATGGCTCGCTCTGTGCTTATCACCAGACAGATATCAAGCGGATGGTGGCCTACAGCTCGATTGCTCACCTCGGGGTCTGCATGCTCGGGTTGTTTGCCCTGAATGCCGAAGGCTTGAGTGGCGGGATCTGCATGATGATCAATCATGGTCTGGCGACGGGTGCTCTCTTCTCGCTCGTCGGCATGATTCATGAGCGATATCACACGAGATCGCTGACCGATCTGGGTGGTCTGGCAAGTCGCATTCCCGTGCTGTCCGCACTTCTTGTTTTCATCTCGTTTGCCAGTATCGGATTGCCCGGCCTCAATGGCTTTATTGGCGAAATCCTCTCACTGCTGGGGATGTTCCAGGTCAGTGCCGTCTATGCCGTCATTGGCACCACGGGTGTCGTCTTGAGTGCCTGGTATCTGCTGCGAATGGTTCAAGTCGGGTTGTTCGGTCCACTCCGCGAACCCGCCGGTGATCACTCACATGTATCTGATCTGACAGTTCGCGAAGGTCTGGCAATCTGGCCTCTGGCTCTGGCCTGCCTCGGATTAGGACTCTTCCCTCAGACACTGCTCAACCTTATCGAGCCGGATGTCAAAGCCCTCGCCGTGATTTACCAGGAGCCAGATGAGGTCATCGTTCAGAAAACAGCTGCTATACAGCCCTCATTCGCCATGACGAGTGCCACATCGATCGTGACGTCTGACCATGCTGTCGAGACAATTTCTTCGATTCAGACAGGAGAGCGGCGATGAGCCAGCCAGATGCCGCAATGATTTCTTCAGTGACCAGTGCTGCGGGAAAGGTTATTCCTGAACTGGTGTTGCTGGGGACGGTCTGCATCAATTTTCTGGTGGGCCCGTTTCTGGTGACACCCAGTGGTCGCGCTCTTCCAGGGCTCAGGCATCGCTGGGGTGGTATTGCCATCGCAGCGATTTGCACAGCCCTTTATCTCTGGTGGACAGGCTCAACAGAAGTCGTCACCACCGGGCCTTTTCGCGTCGATAACATTGTCTGGTATGTGCGGGGCGTCATGCTGATTGCCGCCCTGCTGCTGGTGCTGGTCAACTGGTCTCAGATTGAAGATGGTAAAGCTGCCGAGAGCCATGCCTGCCTGCTGGCCATCACTGCGGGTGTCAACCTCGTGGCACTGGCCAACGATCTCACCACGTTATTTCTGGCACTCGAACTGATCAGTATTCCGACTTATCTGTTCTTGTTTTTGCCTCGAAAAGATGCTGCTACACAGGAGGCGGGTGTCAAATACTTCCTGCTCAGTGTCTTCTCATCAGCCATTATGCTTTATGGCTTCAGCCTGATTTACGGCATGGCCGGAACAACCGATCTGCCGACCATCCAAACAGCGCTCGCCAACAGTAATCAAACACCAGTGCTGGCCATCCTGGGGATGGTCTTCGTGGTCGCGGGATTGGCCTTCCGTCTGACAGCCGTCCCCTTCCACTTTTACGCACCCGATGTGTTCCAAGGTTCCGCTGCCAGTGGTGCTGCCCTGCTCTCGTTTGTCCCGAAGCTCGCCGGGTTTATCGCACTGATTCGCCTGTTGGAACCTGTTGTCGATGCTGCTCCGGGCCTGCTGCTGGCTGATGTCATGCTCCCGATGCTCTGGTGGCTCTCGGTGATCACGATGTTTGTCGGGAACTTCCTGGGGATTCTGCAAAACGATCTGCGCCGGATGCTCGCCTATTCGGGTGTTGCTCATGTGGGTTACATGCTGGTTGGTCTCAATGTCGGGCATCACACGACATCGGTTCCGGATGGTATTGAAGCCCTGCTCTTTTATCTCGCAGTCTATGGCTTGATGACCATCGGTGCTTTCGCCGTGCTGATTGCAGCCGAACGAGATAACAAACCGCTCGAAACGTTGGATCAACTCGCCGGACTCCACCGTGTCAGGCCAGGTCTGGCTCTGATGCTGATGGTCTTCATGTTCAGCCTCGCGGGGATGCCTCCAACCGCAGGGTTTCTGGCCAAATTGAATCTCTTCTTTGCGGCCTGGGCACAGGGAGATGTTTCCAATCGCTGGCTGGCTCTCTTCATGGTCATCAACGCCGCCATGGGTTCGTGGTACTATCTGCGGGTTGTCGGAGCTATGTATCTGCGTGAGCCACTTGACGAGCATCATGGCTCACACGCGCCGGCCCCCATCATCGCTTCTGTCGCCTGTACGGCTATGGTGATCACACTCTTTTTTGTGCCAACCTGGCTCTGGACCATGGTGCAGACCGTCCGCAGCAGTTAGTTATCACTTTTACCTTGCAGAAGCTTCATAGCGGCTGCAAAAACAGAATACCCCGGTCCTTCAGTTTCGAGACGTAGCATGGCTCCACTGGTTCATGTCGTGTACTTCGAGTTGCACGAACCCACTCCTGAGAACACACGCAAGCTGACCGAAGCCTGCCATAAATATCTCAAAGATCACCCGGGTGTGGTGTACTTTGCCGCTGGCGGCCTGGTGGACGAGCTGGCCAGACCTGTGAACCAGCGCGACTTTCAAGTGGCCCTCTGTGTCGCTTTCGCTACAAAAGCCGATCACGACGTTTACCAGACCGCCCCCAGCCACCTGCAGTTTATTGAAGAGCACAAACCCACCTGGAAGCGTGTCCGCGTCTTCGATTCCTGGGGTGCGTAAAGCGTTTCATTCCTGGGGAGGGTGGTCTGGCCAACTCCGTTGTGTTCCATACAATGACAAGAAGCCGCGCCATGCGTCCGCACTGGAACCCTTGTCCAGTCTGCCGGGAAGAGGGGAAGGCGAGGGTGTTGCTCCTTCTCCCGTTCCGACGGGAGAAGGCCGTGATGAGCGGAACTCGAACGTATTGGGCGTTCTATCAGCGAGCAGCCTCTTCGCAGCATGCTCTGGCGGTCTGGCTACTGCCAGACAATTGGCGCTCCTGCGGAAGTCGTGGTGACTTTTGCACATCGCTTGGAAAGACCCTCACCCGGCACTTCGTGCCACCCTTTCCCTCTCCCTCTCCCACGCGGGCGAGGGTTCTCGCCGCTTGATGGGATGCAAAAATACTTCAGGCGGGGAGCTGGCTGGCGACCTGTTGTGAGAGTTCGGGAACGACCGAATGTTCCAGGGCCGTACGGCAGATCCGCGACAGGGGGTAGTCGTTACGCACGCCGAGGCCCAGGGCCTGGTGAGCGGTGTCGACCTTCTGAATGATCTCGGCGAGTTTGAAGGCACTCCACTTGGTTTCGAGCAACACCAGTTGATCGAGACCCGAGTACTGCTGCCTGAGACCATCGGGGAGTAATGACGAAATGGCAATGGCAGCTACAGAGGTGCGTCTCAGGATCGGATCTGCCAGGAGTCTCAAGCCTTTGTGATGCATGAGAATGCCACAGATCAGATCGTCGGGAAGTTTCCAGCGGGTGGCCAGACCAGCCGCAATCAGTGCGTGATCCCAGCCGAACTCCCGCTGTTCGTATTCGTCGAGCCCATCGGGTTGTGCCACGCGGTCGCTGGTGAAGGGTGCATAGCGGTCGAAGAGATCATTGGTCAGGACGGGGAGTAGAAAATCCTGCATGACGGCTCCGGCGAAGGCACCATCTTCGTCGGCACCTAACAGCCTGGCGACTTCCCGGGCGAAGAGGGCTCGCTGCAGGCTGGTATTCCAGAAGCTCGCCTGATGGATGAGCTTTGATTTTCGGGAGCGAATCGCTGCCTGAGCACCACTGGTCAGCACGAAAAGTTTACTCTGGCGAAAACCGAGGATCGACAGAGCCTGGAGGACGGTCCGCACTTTCGTTCGCAGACCAATGAACGACGAGTTGGCATAGCGCAGCAGTTCGACTGTCAAACCAGAGTCGGTCTCGATGATCGAAGAGAGTTCCCGCATTTCGGTCTGTTCGTCTCGTGAACGATCCAGAAATGCTGCGACCGCATGCGGCAATGCCGGCAATTCGAGAGTGGGAGGCAGAACCGACAATTGAAAAGGCCCCATCGCCTTTTCGCGAATTGCGCTCCAGTCAATGTTGGACATGTTGACCTCTCTCATGGACCGGAACTGGCAGTGGTCAGTTGGCCTGGAGGACTCGCTGAGACCAGCAGTTTTTCCAATCGTCTGACCAGTGGGAAAGGGTTTTTCAGCCCCTGGCCTAATTCCTGAAATGACTTTTGGACGTTCTCGGCCATTTCTTGCAGTGATAAGTTCGGGATCATCGCTTCGAGTTCGAGTAACTGCTTCAGTCCATCGGGTGACTGCTTGAGTGGATCGGGGATGAGTGAGGCACAAGCCACAACTGCACAACTGGTGGATTTCATCTGCGGATGTTTGAGGAGTGTCAGCCCGGCATGATGGAGCAGTACCGAGCAGACGAGGTCGTCGGGGAAGTTCCAGGAATGCATCATCTGCCCCATGGCGAGTGCATGATCCCAGCCGAAGGCCTTCCGCTCGAACTGGACCAGTGCGGGCCGGGTGGAATCGGGCAGACTTAAGAAACTCAGATAAGTTTCGAGTAGTTCATTCCCTAAGGCGGGGAGCAGGAAGTCTGTGAGCATCGAAGCGGCAAAAGAAAGTTCGCTATCGGCACCCGTCCGGCGACTCAATTCGCGTGCAAAGAGTGCCCGCTCCAGATTACCTGCGGCAAAAACCTGAAAGTTGACCAGTTTGGATTGCGAGGCTTTGAGGGCTCTTTCAACGCCAAACGAAATCAGGAGCATTTTGACGTTGCGTATGCCCAGGACAGAAAGTGCCTGCTTGGCACCATTGACTCTGGTGCGTAAACCCATGGAAGCTGAGTTGGCGTGCTTCAAGAGTTCACACGTCAGTCCGGCATCCGCTTCGACGATTTTCGCGAGCTCGTGAGCTCCCGCATTCGGGTCGTCGGCCTTGCGATTGAATTCAATCACGGCGGTGGGGAGGACTGGCAGTTTCAGTGATGGCGGCAGAACCACTGGGGGAACTTTCCCAATGAGTGACTGCCGTAAATCCGTCCAATTCATAGTGACTATCAACGATCAGGAAAAAGAATCCTTTATGGCCACACTGAATGAATAGCTCGCATTCTGTGTCGAAGCCGTCGCCAGTTGATGTTTCCGAGAGATTTCTGAGTGATTGACTCTCGGGATGGCGTGTGATGCCGATGGTTTTGAAATTCGGGAAGGACGGATTTCCTGTTGGTCCATCACGAGGAATCACGGCTGCCTCACGGGACTGGCCGATATGGTCAAATCTCGATGAGTCGATGATTTCTCCGGCGATGACTGGTCTTGAGGAAAGAAGGCTTCATTGCGGTTGTAGTCGGCGTAGTAGCCCATTTCCTCGCGGTCGCTGGGTTCGACGCCATTGGCAACCACACCCAGAATCGGGATGTGATGTGCCAGGAGGAGATCGCGCGAACGCCTGAGCATGGGGCGACGGTTTTTCCCTAAGCGGACAGTGAGCAGATAGCCATCGACGTGTTGGCCGATGATGCAGGCATCGCTCACTGCGAGGACGGGTGGGGCATCGATCAGCACGATATCGGCCAAAGTTCGAGCCTTGGCAATCAACTGACGCAGCGGCCCACCTTCGAGCAGTTCTGCCGGGTTATGCGGCGGTCTGCCGGAGGGGAGGATGGTTAAGCCTTCGACAACAGTTTCGACAATGGCATTTTCGAGGGCAATTTCTCCCTGGAGAACGTCGACAAGTCCCGGATCGGGCCTTAAGCCAAACAGTCGAGTGGCCATCGGGCGTCTGAGATCGGCATCGATGAGCAGGACTCGTTTGCCGGAGCTGGCCAGTGCGAGTGCCAGATTCGAGACGAGCGTGGTCTTTCCGTCGCCTGGCTCGGGACTGCCGACCTGAATCACTTGCGCGTTCAGAGCTTCGGCAGTGACGAGCAACGAAGTGCGGATGGTGCGGTAATTCTCGGCTTCGATGGAGGCGGGCGACCTTAGATATCTGAGTGAAGGATGAACATTCTGTACCGGGTCGAGGCGGCTTTGCTCGGGATCGAAAGAGGTCACAGCCCCCAGATAGGCTTCGGGGAGCAATTGGCGCACTTCTCGAACCGTACGCACCTGATTGCTCAGGAACTCCTTGAGGGCAATCAAAGAGATGATCAGGCCCATGCCGGCCACCATGCCTGCTCCAACGATTTTGAGCAGTCGTTTGAGGACCCATTCGTCTTTGATCGGGCCTGTCTGGCGGAGTGTGTAGCCGCTGGATTCTTTGTCGATGGTGAGTTGACTCATACGATCGACGAGTTGACCCCAGAGACTGCGCAGGCGGTTAAGTTCAGCCGTCATGGCCTGATCTTCGGCCTGAAAGCGGGCGTATTCTTTGGCTTTGTTGGATTCGAGTTCAAAGAGGACATTGAGTTGCTGTTCGCGGATGTCGAGTTCTTTGAGCTGCTGTCGCAAAGTCTCCATGTAGTTCTGGACGAGGTTCGCACGTTCTTTAATGAGCGGCTTACCATCGGGGCCGGGCGTCATGTCATCGGGCATGCGGAGACCATGTTTGCGATAGAAATCGAGCGTGGTATCGATCGATTTGCGAACGGCTTTGACTTCGGGATGATCGGGCCCGAAATCTCGCAGTAACTTTTCTTCTTCGAGAATGAGAGGGAGTAAACGATTCTCGAAGGCGGAGATTTCCTGTTGCTGCTGTTGAAGTTCAGCTCCTGAGCCATCGTTGGCAATGAAGCGGCGGATGAGCATTTCCATCGTGGAGGTGGATTCGCCTTGATCCTGGGCTTTCTGTAACGCCTGCATGCGTGAATTGATTTCTGTCCGTCGCAACAGATTCAGCCGACGCTGCTCCTCGACAGCGATGACACGTTCCTGATGGACGTTGGTGGCGCCGGATGTGCCATCGGCGGCGATGGCACCGATGGGAGCCCTCCACTGTAAAGGAGCCGACTCGCGAAACTTGAGATACGCCTCTTCTTTCTCGCGCAGGGATTTCTGGAGAGTATCGTGAGCCTCCTGCGCGGTTTTGAAAACTTCTGTGGTTTTCTCACTGCGGGATTCATTGAGATAACTGGCATAGGCATCGATCACGGCTTTGACGACGTGACGGGCATCGTCGGCACTGGCACTTTGAAAGGTGACATCGAGAACGTTGAGGTAGGAACGATCCTGACCGGCCACACGTTTGACCTTGAGGTCATCGAGCACCATCTGTGTGGGGTCGCTTTCACCGGCAAACGTTTTGAGCTTGTCGAGCTGACCAAGACGCACGGCTTCGCTGGCAATCATGGGACTCATGATCAAGGCGATATGCTCGCTGCGTTCACCCCAGTCGCCAATCGCACTTTGTTCTTTGAGCGGGACGGCATTGCGGCGGGAAACCATCACCTGGCCAATGGCCATGTACTCCGGCCCCAATTTGATGTAGGCAGCGATCCCTAAACCGAGACCCAACACGACACCTGCACACAGCCACCAGCGGTAGCGGAAGACCAGATTCATCCAGTCAATCGAAAGGCCTCCTTCGCCTTCGGTTTCGAAGGATGATGCCAATTCGGAATCCTGGGGTGTCTGACGCATAATTCATCCTGATATGGATTCGGATTCGTTCCGAGTCGCGTAGTTCTCAAGGCGGTGTGTCAATGGGCCCTTTATGAAAGGGCACGGCCTTCATCTCGAGCAGGGCACGTCAATCGAAGGGTAGAAGTTCGAGTTCACAGGCCACGAGACGATGATCGGAACCATTGCGATCGCCCGTCACGAATTGATGGAATTTCCATTCGGGGGTGACGCGGATGTGGTCAATTCGCGACCAGGGCCAGGTTCCCGGCCAGAAGCTGATGGGTCGGCAGGGGGCGGTATGGGAAGGCCCGATCGCAGCAGTTTCGAAACCACCGGTGAGATCTCCCCAGGCTTCCTGAAAGACGTGGCTGCTTGCGGGAGTGTTGAAATCACCCACGACGATGAGAGGGAGTCCATTGCGAGCATTTTCGATGAAGTGGCGGAGTTGCTGCATTTCTTCGGAGCGCATGAGTGTCAGCGCTGCCAGTTCGGCAGGGCCATCGCCGCGAAGAATTGAGCCGGGGGTGAGTTCACGAAGGCCGGGTCTGGCGGTCATCAGGTGAATGTTGGCCAGTGCAAAGGGATGCTCAGGATGAGCGACTTTGACGACGAGCCCCGAAGAGCGTTCGAATGGCGAATCGTCGCAATGGCCAAGGACTTCGAGAGGCCATTTGGAAGCGACGAAGAAGTACTCGACCTGCACCTTGTGCCAGTCGGCAAAGTAGTCTTCGCATAAGGGATTGATGGAGCGAGATTCCTGGAATGCGACGACATCGGGTGGTAATTCTTCGAGGTCTCGCAGGACATCTCCGAAGGCGGGTTGATAATCCTGAACGTTGCAGGAAGCGATACGGAGTCGGCCCGTCATCGGCTCGGGTGCAGGATCGTTATCATCGTCGAACGTTTCTTCGATGAAACGACTGGCATGTTCTGGTTCCATTAGAGGAGCGAGTGACCAGTCGACTACTCCCAGAATGACCCACAGCCCCGCAAACAGATGAAACAAGAGTGAGGGACGATGCCAGAGCAGGCTGACCAGTGCCAGCAACCCTGTGGAAACGAGCAGCAATTCTCGCGGCGCGTAGGTGGCGACAGAACCTAACCACCAGCGTTCGGAGACACTCCAGACGAGCCAGCTGGTGAACATGACCATGGCCAGATTGGCCATCGCCAGCAGGGCCACAATCCGTGTGCCCCAGGTGGGCGAAGCTCGGTGGCTTTGTCGAGAGACACGACCGCCCAGGGCGCCTGGAGATGTCGGGCGACCCGTGCGTGCAGCAGATTCATGCAATGACTGGCTCACTCGCAGTGACCACTAGCGGAGGATGAATTCCCCGTCCATGGGAACTGGCACCGGCTCATGCCGGGATTTTTTTGGGGCCGGGTTGATGGCCCCCCTGTTATCTTGAGATTCGTGATTCTTCGGTTGGTTCGGATCGACGGTGATGGGACTGCACTGAAACTGCCTGCGATCGGCAGGGATTGCAGAACTTCGACCCGAACGAACCTTGGCTTCAATATCTTTGGCAATGTTTCACTGGATGTACCTTCGTCAGCCTCCGGTGGGATCGCAATAACTGCTGAATCCGTTGTTATCGCTCAGCTTTCGCAATCTTGCCCAGATGGAAAATGATTCAGGAACAACTCGCACTCAGTTGCAACGCCGCTTCCCTGATGAATTCTGAGGGTGATGGAGAGGTGGCTGGTTGTTGATCACTGCCTGATGATTGATCACTGGCCAGAGAAGCTGGGATAGGCCATGGCCCACCGCGAGCGATTTGACGCATGAGGTGAATCTGTTCGTTGGTTGAGAACTGTGGAAACTTTTGAGCCAGACGAACCAGAAGTGCCATTTCCCAGGCGGTGACGTAGTGCAATCGGTACTGGGGCTGCTGGGCACAGAAACGGGCCAGATCGCGATGAAAGTTCACCACCTGATCACCAAGCCACATCTGCTGGTTGACGGGTTTGCAGCCGTGTGTGTGCAGCTTGATGAATCGCCAGTTTGGCTTTCCGTGGATGGTGACAGCGGCCTTGAGCCACTGTGGCAACCTGCGGCGAGCCGGGGGATGGCTGGCGAGAAGATCGCCATTTTCTACCTTGGGAATGAGCCCCCATTTGGCACGAGAAAAATCGGGCACGAGTGGCCCCTGGATCATGAGGAGGCTTGCGGGTGGCGGTGCGTGACCTGCCTGAGCCGGAGTGCCCGTATTGTGTGAATTCTTCCCTGGTCGATCGACTGCATGATAGATGCTGTTGATGGTTGTGGTTTGTGTATCGCTGGGGGCACTGGGCATGGTGAAGTCGGCATAGCAGCCGGTTTTGAGCAGGATGGGCGTTTCGTGATCGACGCCGCACCACTGGCCGTCTCGCCGGCTGTTGTTCAGGCACCAGTTGCCATGGATGAAGCCATAGACGACTTGGCCTGTCTCGGGATCTGTGCGGAGGAGCCCATGTCGATCGAAGAGTGTATCTCGGAAGGTGGAGAGCTTTTCGCGCAGTCCCGATTCTGTGTCGTGATGATGATGCAGGTGGATATCGACATCCCCAAACCCCTGGCGGCATAGTGGGGCCAGAGCATCGAGGTATTCGGGGCGATACTCATCCTGCGGAAAGAAAAATGTGTGCTGCGGGGCCACTCCATCGGCATCGGAAAACTGACTGAAGAGCCGGGGATAGTTTTCGACCCAGGCGTTGACGCGAGCTAAGGCGTCGGCTGGCTGCGGGCGGCCCCACTGTGGTTCGTAATGATCGCAGACTGCCAGAAACAGATCGATGGGTTCGCTCTCGTTGATCGCTGCCGGGCGTGGACTTTTCAGATAGGCAGGGAGCCAGTTGGTCAGGCCGATTTTTTGCGCATGACGATAAGCAGCCACCATGCCTGCCGAAGTGAGAGCGGCCGTCGCAGAGAGTGCGATTCCTGCAGAGGTGAAGGTGTCCAGTGGCATAAGATCGAGCTCGGTCGTTGAGGAGTCAGCGGGTTGGATGTGTGGCTGGGGTCAAACGTCCTCGTTTGCCCCCAGATGATTTTGAATCTGATCGTGAATGGTAGTTGACCTGGGGGCGGATGAAGACATCCGACCCCAGCCACCCGGTCATTCGATAAATGCGCGGCAGTTCAACCTGTTTTCGAAACAAGTCGTCATCGGATCTATAGCTCGAAATCAAGTGGCAGGTGGCCGGCCATTGGCGTTAAGACCCGAGAATTGGCAACAAAGGTTTGAAATCGCCTGAACTTAACCGGCACGCTTCCATGTCACTTGATATCGATTCCAGAGGGCATCCCACTCGGCGAGTAAGGTGGTCCAGTTGAGTGTGGCGAACATTAAGAATGGGGCGCAGTAGCGAAGCTGTCCGCCTGTGGATTGCACAATGGCTCCTGCGATTGCCAGAAACCAGGCGAGAGCTTGTGCACCGAGGAGCCAGGGATACACAGGTGAAATGGGCAAAAGCAGGAGATTTGTCACCAGTGCTGATAGTAACAGCCAGGGGCTGGCCAGCCTGAGGAGTTTATGGGAGACAAACTCGAACCAGAGTGGGTTTTTCCAGGGGAGGATCAACGCAGGTTTCAAGAGGACCAGTTGCACGACGCCCGCAATGGTTCGCCGCTTACGGGTGGATTCGTGCTGGGTGGTTTTGGCGGGTGTATCCCAGATGGTGGCGTGGGCTTCGAAAACACATTTTCCACCCTGCATGACAGCCTGCATGGGGATTAACACATCATCGAGAATCGTTTGAGCAGGGATGGGCTGGAAAGCACTTTTTCGTAAGGCGTAGCAGGCTCCTGTCGCGCCTGGCACACCGCGGAAGCGACTTTCCTGTTTGCGGATGAACTTCTCGTACTTCCAATAGAAGCCAACCCCTTCGCTGGCTGTGGTTTCGTGGGCTGAAGTGAGGAATTTGAGTTCGCCGGAAACGACAGTGATGTGCGGGTCGTCAAAGCGCTGGAGAAGTTTCTCGATGGTATCGGGTTCGAAGGTTTGGCGCGCATCGACGAAGAGCAGAATTTCGCCCGTGGCGAGTGCCGCCAGATCGTTGAGGACGGAGGGTTTACCGCGTCTGTTCGGGAACGACACAACCTTCAGAACTGGATGCTCGATCTGGCGGAGAGCTGCGAGCGTTTCTTCATCGGCTCCATCGAGACCGACGAGGATCTGCTGGATCTGGTGAGCAGCACTCGAGGTGAGCAGATTCTCGATCTTTCGGGGTAAAGTGAGTGGTTCGTGATGAGCGGACAGCAGCACGCTGATGGTTCGAGGATTGGCAGGTGGAGCCGGTTGATCCTGCAAAGCGGGTGGTTGCCAGGTGAAGCGTGCGAGGAAAGCTATGACGAGGGGATACCCGACGTAGATGTATCCCAGGAGGAGAATCGACAGCCAGAAGAGTGCCATCAGCAATAACGGGAGACTGACGGTCATACGGCACCTCGTGCTCTCTGCAAGCCTTGCGATCCCTGCAGGACGCAGACATCCGACAGCAGTTTTGCCAGTTGAGCGGTTTGACGAGACCGGCTGTAAGCCAGCAGTTCTTCTTCGGGGAAGCTGGATGCCGCTGATGATGATGAGGTGGTTTTCAAACGCACCTGTTCGATGAGCCAATTGGCGATGGCCTGTGGATCGCCGGGAGGAAAATGGCTCCGGGCGTGGAAAGTTTGCACGATCTCAGCGGTTTCGCCTGGGGGGACGACTGCCAGAATCTGTTTGCGCGTGGCGAGATATTCAAAGAGTTTGGCGGGCACGACACGTTCAGCACCGGGCACATCGCTGAGTAATAACAGGAGGCTGTCGGCTTGTGACTGATAACCAAGAACTTCGGCATGCGGGCAGTAATCACGCGAAATGATCTGGCATGGCAAGCCAGCCAAGCGTGTCAGGAGCTGGGATTGTTCGGGTGTTTTGCGGCCAATGACAGTCAGTTCGATGTTTGATGCGAGTTCGGGCGATTGGCTGCACACCAGCTCGAGAGCCCGGACGACGGGTTGGATATCGGTCAGATTCCATAATGTGCCGGTATAGACGAGTCGGTATCGATCTGCGGATGCCGGGGGAAGAGCGGGTGGACGGTCCGTCGTTGACGAAGAAGCTTCGTATGTGGAAGCGGATTCAAAATCGGTGGTATCAAAACCGTTGTAGATGGTTTCGACAGGTGTCTGGAGACCCAGGGATTGCAACTGGCCGCGCAGGGCTGCACTGCTGGCGTTCGTGGTGGCAATGACGGCACTGGCACTTTTGAGAACGGCCTGCTGCATCCGCTGCTGTGTGAAGCGGGCATACCAGCCGCCAGGTGAGTTTTCGAGGTACTTGCTGCTGAGATCCCATTCGTCGCGGTAATCGAGAATGAGGGGCAGGTGATACTTTTTGGCGAGCCTCTGGCCTAAGAGAAAACTGGAGTAAGGGGGGGCTGTGACGAGCAACGCATCGTGAGGAGTTTCTTCCAGTGCCTGGCAAGCGACTTTCCAGGCTCCGGGTAACCAGAGGCGCTGAGCATCGGGTTGCAGGAGAGTGGTCGCGCATTGTTTCGCGCAGCGTTTGGCAAAGCTCAAAAGCCTGCCGACCATGCGTTGGAAGATGCCAGGCTTATGGCTGGTGGGCTGAGATTGAGATGCTGTGGCGTTCGTCGCTGGACTGGTGGAGCCAATCATTGCCTGTTTGAGGCGATAGCCGGGTTCGAGCGTGCGGGCCTTGATGATCGGCACTGAAGCGGGAATCTCCTGGAGCAGACTTTCATCCAGGAGTGGTACCGATGGGTTTTCGACTGTGAGAACGGTGACATCCCAGCCGAACTGCTGCAGGTACTTCACCCATTTGGCAGGTCGTTGAACACCGGCGCCGCCGACGGGTGGAAAGCTGTAAGCCACCAGTAAAACTCGTTTGCGAGCTGGTGGTTCTATAGGTCGTGGCGGAGGGGCTGAAAAACGAAACGAAGGGGCAGGTTCAGCAATCGCTTGCAGCCAGGGGGGCATAGGACGTTTGGCAGTGATCACAGTTATCTCTCCCCGGCACGCGGGAAATTTTCTCTAGAACAAATCTCTTCAGGGGGCGTTAAAACTCGAACATGTCGATGGCAATCTGTTCTTCCACCTGCCGTTGCTGTGAAGCTCCTTTGGCAGGAATCGGCATGGGCTGTGGTGCTGGCAATTCGGAGGGAATGGCTTGCATCACGAGGTTGTCTGTCGGGACTGGGATGAACGGAACTTGGCGTCCTGTAGTGGCTGTTGAATCAGAGCTCGCGGTGGGCTGAATCAGTTGGCCATGGGCATTTTTGCGAGGGACAAGCTGGCTGAGAGTGACGCTCTGCCAGTCGCGATACCAGGGCTCGCGCGCCCAGAGACGGACGGCAATCCCTCCAAAGCGATGGACATCGTGCAGGAGAATCACTTCTCCCGGCGTGGGCTGTGTGCTGTTGCACCAGGCAACGAGTTCATCTGCCGATTTCATCCGCCAGTCTTTGGGATCTTGCGACCAGAGAGCAATGGCGAGCTTCCTCTGGACGAGGCCGCGCCATTTGCCAAAGGTCAGTTCCCCTTTGGGCGGGCGAAACCAGCGTGGCCGAATTCTGGTGAGAACTTCGAGGTAATCCTGCGTGCGATCCACTTCATCGAGAAAAGCGGCCGTCGATGTGTTGGCCGGCTCGCTGTGAGTCCAGGTATGGTTGCCCAGCTCGTGCCCTTCGGCCACAATGCGTCGAATCAGATCGGGATAACGAGCGGCTCGTTCACCCACGACAAAGAACGTGGCCCGAGCACCAACTTGATGGAGAGCATCCAGCACGAAAGGTGTATGGATAGGATCCGGACCATCATCGAAGGTCCACGAGAAGATCTTTTTCTGAGTGCGTGCCTGAATCAGCCAGTCTTCTTTGGGCGAAAGCTGCGTGATCAGAAGTTTGGCAAACTGCTTGAGAGGATTCATGGAGTTCCTCCCACAAGGCTCGAAGAGAGATAAGCGTATTCGTCTGCCATGGACGATTCGTTGGTTTCAATGAGCTGACGATACTCGCGATCTCCCAGACCACGGATGTAACCCCCCTGATCGTGAAAACGGTGAACACAGGTGGTCAGTGCCTGGATGAGATGATTGGTCGATTCTTCCAGTGAGCTGGGGCGCCAGCGACGCACCATGCCTGATTCGGTATCGTTGTCTGGCGAATAATTCAGCAAGTCCTCAATGGCATTGGCCAGAGAGAGAGGCTGTGCAGGGGGAACGAGCCGATCAAAATAAGGATCGGCAATTTCTGGAATGCCCCCCACTTCACTGGCTACGAAATTTGCACCACTGGCCATGGCTTCCATGAGGACGTTGGGCACGCCTTCGGAGATGCTGGGTAACACAATGACACTGGCTGCGCGATACCAGTCGACCAGCTCTGGCTGAGGGCAGGAACCAGCAAAATGAATCATGTTCGTAATCTGTAGTTCGTCGGCCTGGGCTTGCAGACGCTGTTGCAAAGAGCCGTGGCCCACAAAGACACAGCGGAATCTCAGGCCGCGATCTGCCAGCGAACGGCAGGCCCGCAAGAGGTACTCCCAACCTTTGACAGGTGCGAGACGACCGGGTGCGACCAGCAAGGCGACATCTTGGGGCTGTTTGAGTTTTTCTCGGGCAGCTCGTTTTGAACCTGGCTGAAAGATGGTGGTATCGACCCCCCGGCGGACAACGGCGAGTTTTTCGGGTGGCAGGCCATCTTCAATGAGTACGCGGGAAAGATTTTCACTCACGGTGATGACGAGATCGGCGGCATGGAGCGCTTCGAGAATTGCCCGGCGGCGGCTCCCGGAGCGTGCCAGCAAAAGGACATCGCTGCCACCGGTCATGACGACGGAGGGAATACCAGCGGCATGAGCCATTTTCGTGGCGACGGCACCATCGGGATGCGACCAGTAGGAGAGGACGACATCGGGCTGCTCTTCTCGCAGGATCTGCGGAAGAATGGACTGGCTCGACCAGGCGAGGCAGCGGTGATATTGAGAGCGGAGAATTTTGGGTGGATAGTAGAACGGGAAGTAAGTGGCTGGCACTCCCGGTATGGCTTCGAAGGTGTCGAAGCTGGCCTTGGGTTTGCAGCCGGGAATGAGACTCGAATACCACTGATTCCAGGGGATCGGGGAAACGATGCGGACTTTGTGCGAAGGTTGTGCGGCACTATCATCCGACGTGGCATGGGTATCCGTCAAACGCGACGAAGCTGCCAGACCGGCGAGCATGGTGCGGTTGAAGGTGCCTAATCCGGGATTCCACGGATTGGGAAAGTTATGTGAGAAAAACAAAACTCGCATGCCGTAATGATCCTTGCTACGGCCCGCAGCCAGGAAGATCTTGCTACAGGTGGAAACCCGTCACTCAGCGGTTTTGCCAGTGGAAAAAACATGGCGATCGCGATGGAAAATGACAGGCTCTCCCTTAAAAGTTAGCTTGGATTTTCATCCCCGGTCGGCAGATTCGTCCCCGGGGTGGTATCTTTTTGTAAGTTGTTTTTCTGTAAACGCTTACGCTCTTTGCAGTAGTCTCGCAGGCGGGCTCCCTGCTGGCGAATCGTGTTGACGGCGAGTGCCAGGTGAAACATGCCGGATGCCAAGCCATGGCGGCGTACAAGCCAGGTGGTGCCACTGGAACTTTGATCATTCCCGAAGATGCGTTTGTATTCGGCATCGCCGCCGCCAAAGTCGAACCAGCGGGGTGTGTTCACAACGAGCATGTCGTTGAGCACATCGATCAGCATGAGCAGGCCAGGTGAGTAGTCGGCAAAGTCTTCGTGGAAGCCGACCTCTTCGTAATGGAATGTTTCTGCCGCCTGATTGCCGACAAGAAAGGCGACGGGCTGGCCATCGATGGACCAGAGGTATGAGCGGAACAAACCTGCTTCGGCAAGGGCACCATAGATGGCCTGATCGCGGGGATCGTTTTTGATCCGCAAGCCGAGTTCGTGGGTCTGCCAGGTGTGTTTCGAGATTTCGCTGGCTGCTTCGAGAAAGCGGGGAACATCCTGCGGATGAGTGATGCATTCCAATTGGCGGGAGGGGCATTTCTTCTGTTTGCGTTTGAAGCCATTGCGGGTTTTGCTGGAGAATTTGCTCCAGTAGCTAGCCGAGCCTCCGCGCAGATCGATTCTCCAACGGGCGCGGTAGCCATAAGGAACATGCACCTCGAACGCGGTGCCAGAGAGAGATTGAACCGCTCCGTAGAGTGGATCGTCGACGTCGAGGTCTTCGATCTGTAAAAAGTCGCCTCGTGACAGTTCGACATGCTGTTTGATGGCTGAAAAGATGGCTCGGGTGCTGCTGGATGCCGGCTCGAAGCATGCCGTATTGGTCGATGTGCGGAGGATCTGTCCGCCCACCAGATGCCAGCCCTGGAGTTGAACGGGCAAAGGAAGATGAGTCAGGCGACGAGCGGCCATCTGGCGGGGGAGCAGGACGGCCAGGCTTTCCCACTGTCCATGGTTTTCTGGGCCATGATTTTCTTGAAAAATGACTTGGGGTTGCCACAACGAGCTATCAGGCCGGTAGCTCCAGAACTTCCACTCGGTGGCGACATGTTCGGGATGCAGCACGGCGTAACCATTTTCGGCTCTGCGCAACAGATCGATCCAGCGGGCTTGAAGCTGAGCATCGGCCAACACCTGCTCAAGTGGCAGTTGGCGAACGACGAGCTTCCCGACCTCAGGCTGCGAGTGATGAGATGTGAACGAGGCGATGGTTTTCTGCAGTCCCGCTGCGTGACTTTCAGACGGCGGGTTTTCAATCAGTGCTGGCATACCATCGCTCCTTGGGCTGCGGGTTGATTGTCATGGCCTGCTGCAAGGGCTGAATGTTCCGGAAGTCTGCCGGAGGATTGCGAGGTCTGCAGATTGTTGACCACCACTTTCAGTTTGCCGGCTCGAGTTAAAGGAATGTCGTCCACCTGTTCGAGTTTGAGGGTGACGATGGGCCCGATGCCTTCGCGCAGATCTTTTTCGAGATGATGCAGATCGGCGAGAGTGAGCCCGCCGCTGGTGACCATGCGGACGATGATCTCGTGTGGTTCATTCTGGATGACCTGAAACCGGCGGATCGAGCGATAATCTTTGATGAGATGGGGGAAGAATTCGCCGGGGATTTTGCGACCATCGGGGGTGGTCAGGACATCGAGCTGCCGTCCGGTGACTTTGCGGAGGAGTGGCAACCCGCGACCACAGGGACAGTTTTCGAAGCCAGCAATCGCCCGGTCTCCGTTGACGTAACGAATAAAGGGCATCGCATCGTTGAAGAGATCGGTGATGACGACGTTGCCTTCTTCGCCAGCGGGTGTGGGCTGACCTGCATCATCGAGAATTTCCACGAAGAGGTTTTCCATGCTGAGATGTAGACCTGAATGCTGCTCGCATTCGGCGCCAATCAGCATGAATTCCCGAGAACCATACGTTTCGAAAACGGGTGCCTTAAAGACTCGTTCGAGGACAATCCGTTGGAAGTCATGCAGTTTTTCAGCACCCACGACAATCGACTTTGGCTGCCAGACGTGGAGACCTTCGCTTTCAATGAAGCGGGCAAACTCGTAGGCGGCATTGGTGTAGGCCACAATCACTTGAGGTCGCCAGGCATTCATGCGGCGAAGCTGCCTGTGCATCATCTCGGGAGTGAACTCGAAACAGCTCAGTACCAGATGATGATCAAAGGCGTGATGCAGGGACATTTTCCAGCGTTTCCAGGCGGCCAGACGAGATGGCGGAGTGCCCCAGATGTAGAGCTGTCTGGTGCCTGGGCCGGCATGAGCCCAGCCGTAACCACGATGAGTCATGGCGACACGGCGGTCGTTGCTCTCGGCACTGATCTCAAAGTGCAGTGGTTCGCCGCTGGAACCTCCCGTGCTTTTGCTGATCCTTTTCATGGGAAGAGATGTGCTGAGCTGTAGACGATTTCTGGCGATGGTTTCCCGTTGGAGCAGTGGGATGCTGCGAAAATCATCGAATGAAGAGATGGTGGCAGGATCAATCGCATGCTCAAGGAACAGATTTTTATAGTAGAGCGAATGCGCGGCGGCATGAGCGACGAGCCGGCGCAGGTCGACGAGTTGCTGCAGTTCCAGCTCAGAGCGGGAATGCCACTGGGTGGCTTCGGCCCGTTGCCAGTGCTTCATGGTCTGGCGGCCCTTGATGGTGCCGTCGAACATGGGGAGCAGGATATTTCGATATAAGGTCTCGTACATGCCAGGCCTTGTCAGATAATTGCGGATGTTTTCGGGATGACTGTGCTGCGAGTGCCAACGGGTGTTCAGCGACGCTTGGATTTTTCGGCCAATAAGGTTTCATACAGGCGTGTGTAGTCATCGATCATGCGGTCGATATGGAAGAACTCCTGAACCCGTTCGCGTCCTGCAGCCCCCATGGCCAGCCAGTCGTTTCGATGCTGGCAGATTTCGAGCATGGCGCTGGCAAGTTGTTCGGGATCTGCAGCCGGTGCCAGTTGTCCGGTGACACCTGGCAGAATGATCTCGGGATTGCCACCGACGGCTGTGGCGACGACAGGTAAGCCGACAGCCATCGCTTCCAGCAGAGTGAGCGAGATCCCTTCGCTTAATGAGGAGCTGACGAAGAAACCGGCCTGAGCCAGCAGTTCCGGGATATCGTGCCGCTCGCCAAGAAAGCTGACGTGATTGGCGAGATCGAGTTGCGCAGCGAGTTGTTCGAGATGGGGACGTTCGGCACCATCGCCCACAATGATCAGTTTAAAGGTGGGATGCACCCGCCGAACACGATCGACCGCTTTAAGAAGCGTGCCGATATCTTTTTCTGCAGAGAGGCGACAGACCGTGATGGCGGAGAGTTCCTGGGACGAACCTCGCCAGGCAAACTGGGCGGGATCGATGCCGTTCCAGATGCGTGCGACGACACTGGCGGGGAGTCGATCTTCATTCAGACAAAGGCGGGCGGCATCATCGGAGACAGCGACAATGCGATCGACGAGCCGGGTGGTGATGCGATACTGGAGATTGGCACGCCAGTTATGGCCGAGGCGTTGTCCGTGGCGGGTGTTGACGATGACAGGCACACCACTCCAGCGGGCCGCGAGAGTCGCATACAAATGGGGATAGGTATTGTGGGTGTGAATCACATCGAACTGATGAGCTTTAAAGAAGGCTGACATTTCTTGAAACTGGGCAAGCCTGCTGCGAGTTTTCAATTGATGGACTTCACAGCCTGTTTCGCGGATGTATTCGGCAAAGGGGCCGATTTCGCGCATGGCGAGGAAGGTGAGCTCGGCCCGGTCGTGATCATGTCTGCGGGCAAAATCGACGAGGAGTCGTTCCAGGCCGCCCGTCTTCAGTGTCAGACTGACATGACAGACCTTGAGTGGCCTGGAGGGAGTTTCCTCGATGTGCGGATTGTCTGTATGACTGACGATGGATGGGTTGTGGCTGACAGTGGAAGTGTGAGGAGCATGGCCAGCCAGTGATGCCAATGACCGTTGACCAACAGGTCGCAGGGTGGGCAGGACGGTGGATGTCGATGTGGATGAACTCATTTGGTCAAGCCGATGGTCGGTGGTGATGGTGGTCATGACAAAGCCCCTTCGGCTGCTGTGCCTGGTTGGGAGTGATCTGGCTCATTCGCTGATGGATTGGTTGGACTGGTGGAACGTGACGAGCCAGAGATCAGTCGATGTGAAAGCCTTTTGAAGTCTCGCAAGCGATCGATGACGGTTCGTTTCCACGAGGGACGAATCCAGCGCGCCCAGAGAAGTTCGTTGGTGTCGAGAGTCAATCGGCGTTTGTGGTAGGTTTCGCCGGCCATGAAGTCGAAGGCTGTGAGGCCGTGTTGATGGCAAGCCAGCAAGGTGAGCCAGTCGGTTAACAAGCCGGGGCTGCGCTGGGATTCGTGGGGTGCATGGCCGCTTTGGTAGAGCAGCCCGCGTTGGCGATCGATCAGTAAGTGACTGCAGCCGATGACTTCATCGCCTCCGCGGACACGCACCAGCACTGCCTGGCCATGAGCAACGAGTTCTTTGAGCAAGTGTTTGTGAAAAGAGAGAAAGGGAGCACTGGCATAAGCGCCGGGTTTGCCTTCGGCATTCCACCGGGCCTGATGCAACCGGATGAGGTCGTCGAAGATGTCTTCGGCGAGTTCGACGTGATCACCCCATTCGACGACGGCTCCTTCGTAACTTCGCAGATTGCGGCGAATGGCGCGGCGTGCTTGCGAAGTCAGTTGTTCGAGAATGTTGTCGGGCGTGGCGTGCGGAGGGAAGTTCGTGCAGTAGCAGGGACGTTGACGCAAGGTGAACTGCGGATAGTTGTCGAGCAGCGGCTGGATGTCGCGGGGTTCGAAACCATCGAGGCGAATTTCATCCCATGTCGTACGGTTCGCGAGGACCTGCATGACATTTTCAAGAAACAATTCTTGATAGGAGTGTTCGGCACAGACCGTGTTGTACTCGACGACGGCGCTGTCGGCGTCCAATTCGCCAGCAGTTCCCAGGTGAACGGTGCGCAGGCGAATGGGGCCTTCGAACTGCTGTTCGCTAGTGATGACCAGTACAGCGGCAACGGGAATGTGGTTGACTTCGGCAATGACAATCTCGGGAGAGACCAGATCGCCGTAGTGCTTGAGCCACGTTTGTGTCCAGCGGGTGGTGGACGTGAGTGCCTGCCAATTGAGGCGTTGTTCGAGGGCTCGCCATTGTGCAAAAGCCTGATCGAAGGTGGGTCGCCTGTGCCAGGTAATGTTCATGCGAGGCCTGGCATGGGCCAATGCCTGCTGTTCAGCACTCGTTGTCGAGCTGAAGTTTTTAGGATCGGTGATGGAGATGCCAGTGAGCATCGAGCAGGTTTCCGGAGAACGAGATGGAAGTTTCAGGCAAACATCACGGTGAACAGATACAGACCAACGAATAAAGCCCCGCTGGCGAACGTGAGCCGGAGGGCTTGAGGAGTATTCCAGGTCGCGAGTGGAGCGGGTCTGGCAGACGATCTGGCAGCCATGTGGAGGTAAGCCGCCGCCAGACCAAGCACCATGTACGTCGGGACGACATAGCAGCGCGAGAGGGAGAGCATTGAAGTACACCAGCCTGCCAATAAAGCTCCCAGATAGGGGCGAAAGCGGAGAGCTTCGCGATCAAAGTTCGGATAGCTGCGAAAACCCATCTGGTAGAGTTGGACGAAGGCAAAGAAGAATGCGCCGAAGAAGAGGGTACCGCCGAAGATTCCCAGCTCGACGTAGGCATGGATGAATGAATTGTGGGCCACGAGGCCTGCGACATCGGGATAGCCGCCATATCCGATGCCAAAAAGGATATCGCTGGATTTCAGGGCGTCGAATCCATCGCGCCAGAGCTGCACGCGTTCGCCGCCCGTGCTGTCATTCAGATCGAGATTGGCTTGTCTGCCACCCATGACGGCCAGTGCACACACACCCAGGACGCCACAGAGAATGGCCATTTTGAAGCCACCCCAGAAGACGGCAAGTGTCATCATCGCAGCACCTGCTGCTAATAAGCCGCCGCGAGATCTGGTATCGAAGAGTCCGATCCAGAGGGTGATGATGGGGATGATCCAGGCGAAGCGAAGGATGCCCTGAGCCTTATCCATGAGGAAGTAGGTGCAGAGAACACCTGCGGCCACAATGAGCATGGCGAGGTCATTGGGGTCCTGAAAGATCCCCAGGCCGCGCATGCGCAGGATATGGGAGACTTCGCCTTCGTCATCGACGCTGTCAAAGTCGGCCAGATGTTCGACACATTGAAAGTCGATGAGTCCATGAAAATCGACAACACACATGGTGATGGCAATGACCGAGCAGGTCGTGACCGTCAGAAGGAAGGCACGCAGCCGGGGTGGACTGTTGAGATTCACGACCAGGAGTGCAAAGTAAACAAGGACTTTCCCGAAGCTGGTGGCTGCTTCGACGAGACCACCGATATACGCATGGGACGCATGGGAGAGTCCGATGGCGAGAAGCAAAGCGAGGACGCAAAGAATGACCGGCTGGAATTTCAAGGTCTTCCAACTGCAGCGGGCCTGGAGTGCTGGAATCGAAAAGAGGAGACAGCCACCAATCAGCGCTTCGTAAATGGGCAGGCCATCGAGCGCCTGGAAGAGTTCGGCTGGGCGTAGAAACAGCGTCGCCGTCACTGCGAGAAGCAGCAGAAACGCAGGTTCCTGAACTCGTGTGCCCACCTTTGCCACGTTAGGTGATGTCCTGAATGATCAAGTTCACGATGCTTTTCGAGACACTGTTACAGCCGGTGCAGAACTCAGACCCGTGCGATGTGGGATGAGTGAAGGAGAAAAACTGCAGGCGCTGACTTTGGGAAACATAGGTCACGATTGCGGGGGGATGGTGCAGGGCAGGCTTACGGCCACGAAGTTTCTGCTGGATATGGCGGATTTGACGAAAGAAAGGGTTGGTCTGGCGGGAAAGCGAAATCGAATCTTGCTGATATGTGATGAGTCGTCAGTTGTTCTGGAGTTCCCGCGACGATCAAATGGATTCAAGCTGTTTATTTTTTGCCAATCGAAAGTTGAAATTGCTCATGAACGTCAAAGCATCGTCTGCACCGGCTGCCAACTGGATGGGTCACTGGCTGATGGTCCCGATCAGTGAAAACCCACTGCTCAATAGTCATCTGGAAGCGTTGGATCAGGAATCGGGCGGGCTGCTGACGAGATTGCGCGAAGCGGGTGATCTGCCCACCAAAGCTGGCAGTCTGCTGCATGTCAAAGGGGTCACGGGATTGGGAGCTTCCCGGTTGCTGCTGGTGGGTCTGGGTGCTCCTGAGGTTTTATCGACACAAAGTCTGGATCGTGCGCTGACCGCAGCGTTCCGCAGCCTGACCGACAAACCGAATCTCGATGTAGGTGTCGTGGTGCCACCTGCCGCCATTCTGGGAAGTAAGACTCCCTTAGAGTTTGTTTCGGCAGCAGTGACGGCGGCGAATTTGGGTTCGGTGGGGCAGGATCTGTATCGAACAGAGCGTGCCCGTCATCCTCTCGCTGCGCTGCATGTCATTTCGAGTGAAAACATGGCCAGTGCGATTGAACGCGGAGCGATTCTGGGCGAAGCGATGAACCTGACTCGAGAGCTGGTCAATCGACCTGCTCAGGAAGTGAATCCGGTCACAGTGGCTGATCGATGCTCGGCCTTGGCCGTCGAGTATGGTCTGACGTGCGAAATTTTTGATGTGCCCCGGCTGGAAGCCGAACGCATGCATTCGATGCTGGCGGTGGCTAAAGGAAGTGCGGTTCCTGCACGGATGGTCAAACTCGATTATCGCGGTGCGAAAGAGAGTTCGAGCCATGTGGCGCTGGTTGGTAAAGGTGTGACGTTTGATTCGGGTGGACTTTCGCTGAAACCGACGGACGGCATGCTGACGATGAAGTGCGATATGGCCGGTGCAGCGACTGTGCTGGGGGCGATTGTGGCCATTGCCCGACTCAAACTCCCTGTGAACGTGACGGCTTATCTGGGGCTGGTGGAAAACATGGTGAGCGGTACCAGCTACAAGCTGGGAGACATTCTGACGGCTCGCAATGGAGTGACGATTGAGGTGCTGAACACCGATGCCGAAGGGCGGTTAGTGCTGGCGGATGTTCTGTGCTATGCCGTCGATCAGGGGGCCGAAAAGATTGTCGATCTGGCGACACTCACCGGGGCCTGTGTGGTGGCTTTGGGTGAGGAAGTGGCTGGGGTGTTCAGCAATCATGACGAATGGAGCGGGCAGGTCATCAGTGCGGCGAAAACTGTGGGCGAAGACATGTGGCCTCTGCCGACCTGGGATCTGTATGACGATCTGATTAAGGGGGATGTGGGCGATATCAAGAATACGGGTGGTCGCTGGGGTGGAGCGATTACTGCTGCCAAGTTTCTGCAGCGGTTTGTGGGAGGGAAGCCCTGGGTGCACCTGGATATTGCAGGGCCGGCCTTTCAGTCGAGTGCGAAAGCGTGGCGCGAGGCGGGTGCGACAGGTTATGGTGTTAGAACTCTTGTTCAGTTGGCTGAATCCAGTGTGATTGATCTATAGGCAGATTTATTAGGTGTGACAATTTTTTAATGTTTGCGAAGTTTTCGTCTCACGGGTGCTTCTTTTGAGGTAGGAATTAAGTGGTGTGAACCACATTCCTGCCCAAGAGGTGCCTGAAATGGATCGTCGGCGAGAAACAGAACGGCGTGCCCGATATCGAACTGCAAATTGTGGTTCGCTATTGTCCGCAGGGCGGCGATTGGGTGATCGTCGACGATCATTAAGAAAACGGATTTATGCCGCTTTGCGGATTTTGAAGTTAAGTGGTGCTGTGCCTGGGCCTGTTCCCGGCAAGATTGTCGATTGCTCGCATGAAGGCGTGCGGCTGGAACTTCCATTTATGGATGAGCAGCTTCCGGTGCGAGTGAGCGAACAACTGCTGATCGAACTGCGCGATGAAGACCTTCCGCCTGTGAGTGTGTTTGTCGAAGTGATCTGGGTGCAACCTCTGGGTGGAAAACTTCTGGCGGGCTGCCAGTTTCAATCGGCACTGGTGCTCAAGCAACTGGCCGTGCTGCAGCGACTTTGCGAACAGAAGCCTCCGTCGCAAGTCAGCAGAATTCACGGTCTGGCAGAGTTGTTCCACCATAGTGTCTAGTTGCCGAGTCCGACTGGTCTGGTGTCTCCCACGAAGACGTGGGCGAGGGTTCCAGAGGTGGCTTTGAACTGATTGTCTCTCAGGGAATAACATCGCTGTGTTGGTGGCGAAAACATGCTTGCTCAGAGCCGCAAGCATGGCACACAGAGCGCTTCTATGTTTACAAAATGCATATTTGTTGGGCATGTCCGCGCAACAGAGCGGGATTGGGTAGAGAGGCTTCATCAGGGTGCACCTTGCCGGTGGGATCTTCCCGCTTGTGATTCCGGACCGAAGTTTCTCCCGTGGCTCGATCAGAGCCCATCCTGTGCCAGTGACACTTTTGGTGTCAGTGGTGGGAGTGCCGCTTGTGGGTGCTTCCCCTCGAATTCGAGTGCAACGGTCAGTGGGAAATGGAGTCAGTGATGAACTGACTCTGTATGGAACTGAACGGTAACTGGTCATGAGCTTCATGCGAACAAAAATCGACAGCGAATGAAGCTTCAATACAAGACGATTGAGAAATCGGGCTAGCTGGCAGTCATGACGGGCGAAGGTGACTTCGTTGGTCGTGGCTGTCCAGGATGGGCTGTGATTGAGGCTGGAATACGGATGACCCCTGACGACTTGTGAGAGTCGTTGGGGGTTGTTTTTTTGGTGGTTGGGAGTTGGTGTTTGGGGGTTGGGGGTTGGGGGTTGGAAGAGCATGCTTGCCCAGAGCTGCAAGCATGGCACGAAATGCGGGTTCACCACGAAGGTCGCGAAGGGCACGAAGGTCGGGGAAGAGAATCAGGGAGGAGGTTTTTGTGGGGTGGGGAGAGCGATGAGGTTTGATGCGGAGGGAATGATGGGAGGAGCACTGCTGGCGAGCCAGCAGTGGCACACGGGGGAGGCAATTCGTCTTGAGTCTATTGATGTTTTCGCCTACACCTGCCGTCGCTGAATTGAGTTGATTCATTCACTTCTGCTTCAGTTTCTGCCGACAGATCATCTTTTTCTCTGCAGATTTTCTCTTCCCGTATTGTGCTCCTCTCAACAATCACCACTTATCGAAATGCCTTTCATTGCCTGGGGCTGGGCTTGTCCTCGTGTGATGAGATCTCTGGAAGACCGTCATGCCCTCTGTGACTCGCCGTGAATGGTTGTTTGTGGGTTTTGTCGCTGTGATATCACCTTCAGCCACTGGTTGCGGGACGATCCTTTATCCTGAACGCCGGGGGCAGAGGAGTGGCCGGTTTGACTGGGGTGTGGTGGCGCTCAATGCGGTGGGGCTGCTGTTCTTTTTCATACCGGGGGTGATTGCGTTTGCAGTCGACTTCAGCACAGGGGCGATCTATCTGCCAGAGGCGGCGAGTGTCCCTGCGCAGTCCTCGCGGAAACGGCACTTACCAGCCCGTCGTCTGCTGAGCAAACTGTTCCCTAAGAAGGAGATCTCGCGGGCCGATATCGAGGAGTTTCTGGCTGAGCAGACCGGGCGCGAGATTCCGCTGATTCCCGGCCAGTACGAAGCTGAGCCGCTCGAATCGATCGACGATTTCTGGACACTCCACGACCTGAAGCAACCTGCCGGCGTGTGAAACGAACGCGGGTGAACATTCGACTGTGGAACGGGCCTTCGGCCCTTCGATTGCGTGCGCGCACCTCTTGGCGTGTTGCCCAAGGCTGTCGTCGAACCGTAACTTAGGGGCTTAACATCGGGCTGATACGTTTCCCAGAAAATAACAGTGAGTTGTTGGTTGTGAAAACATGCTTGCCCAGAGCTGCAAGCATGGCACACAGAGCGCTCCGATTTCATGGAAAGCGTATGAGTCACCGCCTGATGTGAATCGTGAACGGTGGTGTATTCAGCTCTGGGGGCGAAGGCTGGTGCATTCCGTCGGGACTTCATGGCACCCTACCAAAGAAGAGACGGAAGTTGACCACGAAGGTCGCGAAGAGCACGAAGGGGTCAGAGAAAGCCATGCTGGCTTAGCGCTATTTGCCTGGCGAGAAACAGTTGAAGATGGTGCAATCCGTAAGAACTTCTTGCACCCTACAGGATCGGCGCTACGGCGTACCGCTCTTGGCTGGGGCATGTGGCCAGTCGGGGAGCTTGCGGATGAGTGGCGGCTTGGTGACCGTCTGAGAGACCGGTTGCGATTGCGAGACAGCTTGTGATTGTCCGACAGCCTGTGACTGAGAGACAGGCTGCGAGCCAATGCGCTGACTCGAAGAGGCCACGCTGGCGGCATCGTCCGCTACTGCTGGTGCGGGGTCATCTTCGAAGGGATTGATGGGCCCGCGCGAGCGATCCTCGATGATATCCACGATCTCAATCGCCGGCTGAGAGCTGGCAATCGATTCTTCTCCGGCTGGGGTACCCAGTTGCACGGGATTGCCTCGTCGCTTAGCGAGCATCGATTCGGTGCGAGGTGCAAACTTCGTTACGAGGGAGTCATCGGCCCCGATATGAGCCAACTGCCAGCGCGGGCCGCGCTGTGCGACAATCGCATTGTCAGCCGCCGGTTGAGGATCGAGAGCCAGACGAATGGGTGGCAACTGCGGATATTCGAGTACAATCGTCGCTCGGTTCAAACGTTCGGTTGTCCCGGAAAGGGGATGTCCCCATTCGGCTACTCCACCAAAGCTGGCTGTTACGTACCCCTGTTGCATGGCGACCTGCGGCTTACCGTAACGGTGGCCATTCACTTCGAGGGAAATCTTTGCACCTTCGAGATTCCAGTTGGGTTGAGCAGCGATCACGTAATCGTCTGCTCCAAAGTTGAGCTTGGGCATGCCTTGAATCGACGCCATGAGTTGCCGCCGCAATCCGGGGGGTGTCTGATCGGCGAGCACTGAACTGCACGCGACAAGCACCGGGACAGGAACCTGCTTGAGGAGCGTGGCATCTGCTAATCTGGCCTGCAGCTTTTCCGTCGCTCCACTTGAGCAGTAGAGTGATAGCAAAGCGACCTGACTGGGCAATACGAAGGCTTTGCTGTCGAGATTTCTGAGAATCGCTTCTTCGGCGACGTCGAACTCACCGGCTCGCTGCAGGACGGCTGCTGCAAGAAGATGAGACTCCCATGATTCATTCGAAGCGGCCAGTGCTTTCCGCGCGGTGGCGGGAGCTTCGGGCAGGCCCAGCACGGTTTGTATGGCCGACTGATTGGCCAATGATGCAGCCAGCATTTCGTCTTTGCGGAAATGTCCCTGTTGCAGCTTGGCGAGCTTTTCGTAGGTTTCATTGGCCTCGGCGAGGCGGCCCAACCCCTGCTCTGTTCGCGCCACGTAGTAATGGTAAGGTGGCCAGGCTTCCATGAAGGGCTCGGTGCGCTTAAGACGCCGCAATCTGGTTTCCAGATCAGGTTCAGCCCATGCGAGTTCGAGTTGATCGAGATCGTCGCTGCGAACGAGCCAGGTATCGGGAATCTGCCGGGTGCGAGCAAGGCGCCAACTGGTTTCGAGAAACTGAATCGACTTCTGATTGATGGCCTGCAGCCGGGCTTTTTCGACGCGCCACAAATCGAGATCACGATTGAGTGTCGTCGTGCGGTAATCCCACCAACTGGCTGCTCCCGTGCGAATCGCTTCGGGATAGCTGGCAGTGGCTAATTGGGCGGCCACAGTGAACGCACTGAGAGTCACACTTTGAGCAATCGCCCCCTGATATTTATCTGTCAGTACAGTTCGTTCCTGATCGGCCAGACGCTGCTGACCCACTTCATCGAGAATCGACGAATACAGCTTGACCACCTCTTCGTCGGCCACGCCGTTGAAGTCGAGATGGTTGAGAATTTTCGTCTGCTCTTCGTGTGTCACCCGCACGGAAGGATTCTTGCGGATGCGATGCAGCGAGGCTCTGCTGTAGTTGAGCGCGACGGCGGTTGAACGGGCCTTCACGGGATCGAATGGCTGGATGGCCTGCGGTGGATTCACAAACACCCCTGCTGCAGGAGCTGGCTGAGCAGGAACTGGTGTAACCTGACCTGGCGGCAATTGAGCAAACTGTGTCCCGGCTCTGGGCTGGGCCGGGTCATTCAGTGGCCCGAAAGATGTCGACACAGGGCTTTGAGCTGTCCCCTCGCCAGTGAATAGCCCGAGCAGTGAGTTCTGGGCCAATCCGGGGACGATCATGACACCCAGCCAGATCACTAAAGGGAGTGCGACACGATTTGCTACGGCAGCGTTAATTGCCAACACCTGACAATTCTCGACAGGCCAGCCGGGCTTTGAAGCGAGCTTTCGCCACCAGTCAGCGGGCCGGTGTTTGCAAAATCTCTGACAAAACACGGGTGTCCTCACATCAACCAGATTCAATCGATGCCGTGGTTTTGGCAGTGGTTTGGTACTGCACGCTTTGATACTGCACAGGCACCCACACACCGTGCCGCAAGGCATGGCTCCATCCTGCTTGGTAATTTACCCCAGTCCCGTTCACATGCTGGGAGAATGTCGTCCGGCGTGCGAACTTCCACCGAATCATCATCGGATCAGTGAAGCCTGGAAGACTTTGCGGGCGGATTTGATCGGCGGCCACCCAGTGAGTCGCCTCGCTTAACGTTAAACTTTGCCGGAGAAGTGGACTTTACCGAGCTGCGGTTCGCGAGAGATGAAATGGACTGGTAGTTGCCCGATTTTCCGGCGGCCGATAAGGTAAGGAGTGAAAAGGTGACGGGCGATAGCGACTTAGCCTGCGAGGCGGATGGCTGTGGCCGCAAGATTCACGGAATGTCACTGTTTATATCTTCTGTCCAAAGGATGCGATGATGGGTTTGCTCACGGGCAAAAAAGGGGTAATTCTCGGGCTGGTGAATGATTATTCGATTGCCTGGGGGATCACTGAAAAGCTCCACGCTGAAGGTGCCGAACTGGCTTTCACCTTCCTGCCCGACAAAGATCCTGCCAATCCCAAAATGGAACGCCGGGTTCGCAAACTGGTTGAGCCACTGGGTGCCAAGCACATCATTCCCTGTGACGTTCAAAAAGACGAAGACCTCGATAAAGCCTTTGCTGCCATTCATGAAGGGCTGGGCAATATCGATTTTGTCGTGCATTCGATTGCTTATGCCCCGATTGACGATCTCAAAGGCGATGTCCACGCGTGCAGCCGTGAAGGCTTCAAGGTGTCGATGGATATCAGCGTCTACAGCCTGCTGGCCGTTGTGCATCGCGCTCAGAAAATCATGAACGACGGGGGGAGTATCATCACTCTCACCTACCTCGGTGGTGAAAAGGTAATCCCTGGCTACAACATCATGGGCCTGTGCAAGTCGGCTCTGGAATCGGCTGTGGAATATCTGGCAGCCGAACTGGGCCAGCGCAAGATCCGCGTGAATGCCATCAGTGCGGGGCCGATTCGCACATTGAGTTCATCAGCCGTCAAGGGGATCGACCTCATGCTGGCGATGTACGACACCATGTCGCCCATGCGGCAGAACGTCACAGCTGAAGACGTGGGCAAATCGGCTGTCTACCTGCTCAGTGATCTCTCGACCGGTGTGACAGGCGAAACGCTGCACGTTGATTCGGGCTATCATGTGATGGGTGCTCCACCTCTCGACGCCTTCCCTGCGAAATCATCCAGCTAGACATTTTGTTGAGCCAGATTTTCAACATGGGGTGCCTGCTTTATTGATGGCGGGCACCCTTTGTTCAATCTCCTCATGCTTGAGATGAGCGGGACAAAGAGAATCTGACCAACGGACTGACCACACTTTTTGTGGATTGACCAGCCCGGGATGAAACATTGATGAACCCCTCACTACAAGAACCGCGATTTAAAAAAATCGGCGTTGCACTGGTGATTGCCTGGGGCCATGTGATCGTGGGTCAGCGACAACCGGGTCAATCGTTCGCGGGGCTGGCTGAGTTTCCGGGCGGAAAAGTTGAGTCTGGAGAAGACTTCGCAGCGGCGGCCTGTCGCGAGTGCCTTGAAGAGACCGGGCTGGCGGTGGCTGCTGAACGCCTGCTGGATGCCTGGCAAAGCATACGAGTCGCCGATGATGGCATTGAAGAGATTTTTCGGATCGAGTTCTGGCAGTGCCGACCTGTGAGCCTCTCAAACAACTTACTCGAATCTTCCTTACTTGAATCTTCCTTACTCACATCTTCTTTGGCGGGTGCTTTTCACTGGGTGCCCATCGCAGATCTTGCCCAGCTCAAATTCCCTTCGGCCAACACAAAAATCATTGAGCTACTGTTGAGCAGGAACTTCAGCCAAAGCGAAGAACCTCATCACGGATCATGAATCGTCATCGATCGATGATTGATGCTCCTTACGTCGCCAGCATCTGCTGTGCATGTTCATGAATCATGGCCTTGAGTGTCACGGGTTCCAGCACCCGGGCATAGCGGCCATAGCCGAGAATCCACCAGACGATTTCGCTCAAACCATCGACTTTAAAACTCAAGACCACGGAGCCATCTTCAAGCCACTCGGCTGTCTGTGTTTTATGCCACCGCACTTCGGCCACATTCATGGCCACCTGCTTGTCGAATTGCACTTTGACCGTCTGGCCTGTCGGTGTTCCCCGAATCAAATGCCACGCATTTCCCAGATAACGATCGAGGCTGAAGCGCGGTGGAATTTTGTAGAACGTCCCCGCCAGCTCCAGCTGTTCCAGCCTGCCGACATTGAATGTCCGCACGGTGCGATGCCAGCTTGATCGCCCAATCACGTACCAGCTTCGCCGGCTGAAAAGGAGTCGATAAGGGCTCAGCAACGTCGATAGAGGCGATGCTTCCGTGAGGCTGTGATACCGCACACGAATCTGCTCCCGACGGATCAGTGCCGAAAGCAGCACTTCGTACAGCGACTGGCTGCCAATCAACTGATTTCGCGAATCGATACGGATCGACATCGATTCGGTAATTTCAGCCACTGTCTCCCGCACACTGCGCGGCAAGCCTTCGAGAATCTTCATGGCCGCTTGCCGGGCATCCTGTTGAAAAGGGATACCTGTGGTCGAATCGGAAAGTTCACTGCAAAACAGCAACAGCGAGATCGCCTCACTTAAACTGAGCTGACTGGCAGGTATCGTCAACCGCAGAGGCATGCAGTAGCCTTGCCGCTCTTCGTCGTAAAGGACATGAATGCCGGCTTCCTGCAGGATGCTGATGTCCCGGAAGATTGTTCGGCGGCTGACACCGCACTCCTCTGCCAATTGGACAGAATTGCACAGTCTGCCAGATTGCAGTGCCTGAATCAGCCTGAGTAGTCGAGGAAGGCGCGCTGCCCCCATAGGTACAACCCCAGCTTCCTCGGGCGGCCTGAACGCGCGATGAAGACATTCGTTCTCGAAAGTGTGTCGGATGATCAAACTGACCGGCTATGCCTCGTCAAGCGGGAGCACCTGTACGAATAACGACGTAAGCCGGGCAAAAATCGAATTCCCTGGATGAGCGCTTCCGGCAGGGAGATGGCCTGCTGAAAATCATCTTCAAGAATTTGTCCACTGTTAATCTTCCACCCCCACTATCAACCAGTGTGCGTTTGTTCTGGAAGAGCATTTTCGCGTATTCGAGCAGCGGGATATCACGATTATTCCAGCTTACCGAATTGAACTCATGCCCAAGATCGGAAATTGAGGCTCTGTAAACCATGGCCAGCCCATGCTTAGAGTCGTCATTTCGAGGTGTACTCACGCATAGGTACTGCGCAGGGAACGGTAGTCTGGAGCCTCTCACAACTCTGGATCCCGGTGAGTTCATGTTAAGTTCATGAATTTTTGGCTTCTGGCATCTTCATGGAAAAGCTGATATGCCAGTTCGTTCAAATCTTCGTAGTTCATGCATTGACGAACATTCTAGACAGTCGGTTCCAAAGCACTTCTCTTCAACATGACAATTCTTCCACAATCCACCGAGCGACCCACAGACGAAGCGCGGTCGTCGGATGATGAACCCTACGGAAGGGTTGTCTTTATTGACCACCAGGGGACGAAACTCCAACGCGATCTCTTACGAGGTTCTCTGCTGGTTGGTTCCGCCCATGGCTGCAATCTGCGATTGAGGTCGAATGATGTTGCCCCACAACATTGCCTGATTTTCCGCGATCCGCACGGACTCATGGTTCGCGACCTCGGAAGCTCAACGGGGACTCTGCTCAATGGTCAGCCCATTCGCGAGATGTGGCTGCGCGGCGGAGACCATCTGCAAGTCGGCGGATTCGAACTGATTGTCGAATCCAACCTTGCCGATCCTGCCCCGCCCGGCTGGAAGCTCGAAGATTATCTCCTCGTCGAACTTCTGGGTTCAGGCGGTATGAGCTGGTTGTTTGGCTCCCGGCATGCCACCTCAGGTTACAAACGGGCCATCAAACTCCTGCCCAGCAGGTATTCGCAGCGGATGTTCGATCATTTCCAGCGTGAGGCCAAAGTGGGGGTCGGTCTCGTTCATCCGCAGATCATTCGTACGGAACGGATCGTCTCGTGGCAGAACCACTGGTTTATTGTGCTCGAACTTTTTGAAGGGGCGAGCCTGTCAGAACTTGTAGAACTTCACGGCCCGCTCCCCTGGCAACTGGCGTGTCATTTGATTCGACAAGCCGCTCTGGGTGCCCATTACCTGCATGGAGCCGGTATTGTTCATCGCGATCTGAAGCCGGGCAATCTGCTTGTCGCGTACGATGGCAATTTGAAAATCATCGACTTCGGACTCGCCCTCTTACAAGGCGAAGATCTTTCGCATGAGCGAGTCGATGGCAAGAGTCAAATCCTGGGGACTGCCGACTACATCTCGCCCGAACAGACACGCGACAGCAGTCAAATCGATGGCCGGGCCGATGTCTACAGCCTGGGTTGTGTGCTCTACTTCCTGCTGACTGGCCAGCCTCTTTTCAGTCGAAAAACGGTTTCCGAGAAAGTCCGCGCTCATCGTCAGGAGGCGCCTCCTCCGCTTCGCGAACTCCTTCCCGAACTACCCGCTTCTGTGCAGGAAACACTGGTCGCCATGCTGGCAAAAAATGTGGATGATCGACCAGCCACCGCCGAGGAAGTGGCCAACCGACTGGCTCCGTGGTCGGTTCGGCAACCTGTGGAATTCGACTTCCCCAAGCTCCTCCGCAGCCGCTGGGTACAAGCGCATCGTCGGCTCAAGGAATGGGTCGGCCGCCAGCAAAACGCCCTTCTGGACGATTCGTCCGATGATCTGACGAATAACGATTCCGAGTCCAACGGCCAAAAACGTTCGTCTTCGAACCGACCCGTTGAACTGGCGATCTTCGACGCGATCCTGCATTCACAATCGCCAGGCGTCCCACGGCTCAAGAAATAGTGCTTTTCAGACCGCCAGCAGCTCGTAGACCTGCCGGTCGGTCAACGTTTCGACCCGTAACTCGGCCCCCGTAAAGTCATGGCTGGCAGTGAACTCATGAGGAACCGCAATGGTTCTTGCCCGGGCCAGCACAGCCGCCCGCGTCCCTGCGGCGCTGTCTTCAAACACCGCCATCTGCTCAGGACGAACTCCAAAGGTGCTGGCCGCCTTCAGATAGATCTCCGGGTGAGGCTTCCCTTGAGAGACATCTGCCGAGGTGAGAAAAAACTGAAAGTGGCTCATCAGCCCTGCCTGTTCCACAAGACTCTGCGCATAATCCCGTGGTGAAGATGTCGTGACTGCACACGGAATTCCTCGCTTCGATAAAGCACCCAGAAGCTCGACCACTCCGGGCATGGGTGCGAGCTTCTCACGGATCAGCTCATGATGAGCCTCGCGAGAAATCTCTAAAAGATGAGCAGGATCGACATCAATCGCCAGATACTCGACCAGCCGGGTGAACGACTCCATCGGGCGGCGACCAATGATCACATCCATCACTTCGCGGGTCATCCGCCGCTCAAATTTTTGAAGCACTGTATCGCCGGCTTCAAAAAATAGATGCTCGGTATTGAACATCGTCCCATCCAGGTCAAAGCAGACAGCTTCGACTGCAGGTACTTTTCTCGGAGCGCTCTGTTGCCCGGAAGCCATCGTCACCACCGACATTGATCTGCCTTTAAGTTCGCGAAGAATCCGAATCAGCCCATTAAGGGTTGAACGTCCCAATATCTTCGCAGATCGAGAGAAACAGAGCGATGGAACTTTGGTGACAAACTATCCATCATCAAAAGATCAAAACCTTCTGATGGCTACCTTGTTTTCATGGTTATTTTGATCACCGAACAGCTTTTCGACCCATTACCGGGGTGGTGCCAGTTCCAGGGGAAGCTTGAGGGTCTCGGTCTTGCGTTTCACGGTGAAATCGACCTTGTCGCCGGCCTTGAACTTCCGCAGTGCTAAGTCGAAGTCATCCAGGTTGGTCACTTTATTGCCACCCACTTCAATCACGAGATCGCCAGGCTTCAGCCCGGCCTTGTCGGCTGGTGAACCTGGTGCTGTCCCACTGATCGCATAGCCCGGTTCCTGAACGCCAAAATCCGGGATCGTCCCGACATAAGGCCTGTTCCCTGAACGTCCCACATTGGCCGAGCCTTTCACTTCGACATACTCAGGCCGGGCAGGAGTGTTAATAACGACTTGAGCGATCTCATTGACGAGAGTCGCCACGCGCGTCATGCCATCGACATCAAGCTTATCCGTATCGTCCGAGGGGCGGTGATAATCGGGATGTAACCCGGTGAAGAAGTGCAGCACCGGGATCTTCTTCGTGTAGAACGATGAATGATCACTCGGGCCAAAACCTTCGGGCTTCTCGATGAGTTCAAAACCTGTTGTCTTATTGCCCTCGCGCAGCCACTCTTCGAACTGCTTCGCGGTCTTCACACCAAACACAGTCAGCTTGTTCTCCTGCAGCCGCCCGACCATATCCATATTGAGCATGGCCACGGTCTCATCCAGCGGGAAGATCGGCTCTTTGCAATATCGTGCCGAACCCAACAGCCCCAGCTCTTCACCGGTAAATGCCATAAACACCACACGACGGGCAGGTTTTTTCGGCTGAGCAGCCAGTAACCGGGCCACTTCGATCAGAACGGCTGTTCCGGAAGCATTGTCATCAGCCCCGTTGTGAATATCTGTCGAGCCCGGTGCCAGCGAACCGGAACCACCACGCCCCACATGATCGTAGTGCGCACCGATCACCACCGTTTCATTCGCCAAAGGCCCTTCGCCTTCCAGCACTCCAATCACGTTATGCACATCGGCACTCTGGCGGATGACTGTGGCTTCTCCCTGGGCCTTCCAGCCCGTGAGAACCCTGCTGCGTGGTGTCATCGTCGCATCAATCTCTTCGGCGAGTTCCACAGCATTGGCCGAACCCACACTGCGCAGCATCTGGTTGAGAAAATCGATTCGCAAATGAAACGCGGGGAGACTCTCGCCATCATTCGCAGCCGCATAACCAAAAGGCATGAGTTCATCCACAGGACTCGTTGCTGCATCCCGCGAGCGGCGGAATTGCGTGACAGCATCCTTCAAAGCCGTCAGCTTGGCCGATTGATCCTCATGACTGGCGTCGGCCAGTTGCTCGGCACTGGTCACGACTTTGCCTTCGGCTTTCTTGATCGCTGCTTCGCGAATCCGTTCTTTGTCGGCCAGCGTATAAGGATCATTCACAAACAGAATGGCGACCGCTTTGTGAGCCATGGCAGCGACAATCTTGCTCCGCAGATCACCTTGCCGACCGCCACCTTTAGACGGCGAAAATGGCCCATCCTTCTGGCCTTGCCCGGGAGTTCTGCGAAAACAAACGACAACCTTTCCCGCTACATCGATCCCGGCATAGTCGTCGTACTTGGCCTCTTTGTCTTCGAGTCCATAGCCAATAAACGCAACTTCCCCTTCGAATTTTCCACTCGTCCCAAAGGCACCTACCTCGAAGTCGCGTCCCTTTTCGAGCACCAGTTCTTCACCTTTGGGTGAAAACAGCTTGAGTGAATTCGGCTCACCCAGCTTTGTCCCTGTCGGCAGCGAGAATGTCTGAAAGGCACCCCCATTCACGCGCGTGACATCAAGACCCGCCTTCTGGAACTCCTGGCGAATGAACTCTGCCGCTTTATTCAAACCTTCAGTACCAACGCCCCGGCCTTCCATCTCATCACTGGCCAGTACGCCCACATCCTGCTGAATGCGAACTTTCGACTCCGCCAGCTTTGTCGCTTCGGCTGCCACTCCCTCAGCAGGTGAGCACACCACCGCCAGCAATGCCCACAACCCCGAAAGCACCATCGACATATTCAGCCCAGAGACGCACAAACTCTTCATATCCATTCCGTCCTGACAGATGTTCCTGCGGTACAGACTCTCTTCAACAATTCACGCAAGGTTTCGATGGCGACCTCTGCAAAGAGATCGATTGGCAGCCAGAATCATAACTCAAAGAGCTCTCACGACTCCGCCATTTTTCTCAAACGGCCAGAAATGCTTCCAGCACCAGTTCGCCCATGCGTACGGTCGAAACAGCCGGGCCACCCCCCGCAATGTCAGCTGTCCTGTGTCCACGAGACAAAACGTGATCGACCGCCTTCTCAATGGCCACCGCTTCCGTTTCCAGATGCAGCGAATGACGCAGCAGCATGGCCGCTGCGAGAATAGTAGCCAGCGGGTTTGCAATTCCCTTACCGGCAATATCCGGTGCGGATCCATGAATCGGCTCGTACAACCCTGGGCCATCTGCACCCAGAGAAGCCGAAGGCAACAGCCCCATCGAGCCGGGGAGCATTGAGCCTTCATCGGTGAGGATGTCACCGAAGAGATTCTCAGTCACCACGACGTCGAAGTTCTTGGGCTTCGAAATCAGGTGCATGGCCATGGCATCGATCAACACATGCTCCGTCTGCACATCCGGGAACTCAGCCTGCATGACACGATCAAACGTCTGGCGCCACAATCGCGAAACTTCGAGTACGTTGGCCTTATCCACGCTGGTCACTTTCTTGCGACGCCCACGCGCTGCCTGTCCCGCGAGACGGACAATCCGCTCGATCTCGTAAGTGCTGTAGATCATCGTGTTGAAAGCGGTCTCGCTGCCATCCGGATTGGTCTTGCGGCCCGATTCCCCAAAGTACAACCCGCCGGTCAACTCGCGGAAGAACAGGATATCCACTCCCGCAACAATCTCGGTCTTCAAAGGCGAGGCCTGCACCAGATACGGCGAAGCCTTGATGGGGCGCACATTTGCGAACAATCCCAGCTCTTTACGAATCTTGAGCAGACCCGCTTCGGGCCTGGTCTTGGCACTCGGGTTATCCCACTTCGGCCCACCCACAGCCCCCAGCAGAATCGCCTGGCTCGCCCGGCAGATCGATAACGTCTCATCGGGAAGAGCTTCACCCGTCGCGTCGATGGCACAGCCGCCAATCAGACCCCGCACGAACGAAAATTCGTGGCCAAACTTCTTCGCCACAGCCTGAAGCAGCTTTTCTGCTTCCGCCACGACTTCCACACCAATTCCATCGCCAGGCAACAAAGCAATCTGAGCACGCACAGCTAACGCTTTCTCGAAGAGGTAGGCTTTTGACAGTTTCAAGCTTTCCCAGCTCCTCCCGATGACACCTCATCCTGTGCAATAACTGCAACCGGCAGGATCAACGTTCAGATTCGGGCAGGCCTTTTAGATTTGACGCTTCTACAAAGCATACGCGGTCGATTCCTCCTCCAACAGCCTCCGACGATGCGACTTTTCCATCGCACGCATTTCTCGAACAGCAGATTCAAGGCCCTGCACGCAGACATTTCCGATTGGATCGCGGCCTGCCCACCTGTCTCTCACCACCCGAGATGGCTCGAACATCTGGTCTTCAACCTCCCGGTACAACCGCAATGATCACAACCGCAACTTGCCCCACAGCAAAAGAGGCCCTGTCGCATCGATCACCCCGCGAAATGCACACACAATCGCCACATCCCTTAAACCCGGAATCTCTCCCGAAGTGCCCCACAAACTCACGCCGAATTCCCAGTTTCTCACAGTCCCTCCGGTACAACTCTCACCAGAGTGGGGTTTACATTCCTGCCAGGGAATGCTGTTGTTCATTTTCTAAACTCCCGCAAAACACCAGCGAAAACGATCCCCAACAGACATAACCCCTTGCTACGTATACACTCACGCTGAACAATCCATAGAGTTTCTCTTACGAGATCTTGTCCTGCGACAAACCTTCGATTCCAGAAAAGGTTGCCTGAGCCGTGCTGATTCTTGAATGGGACAAGTCACAACTGACGGCCCTCACCAGTGACACTCGCATTTCCAAGGTTCTCGCCTGGCCCAACGGCGAGCGGATCGTGGAAACCGATGCTGGACATTCGTCCTGGCTGAAAGGTGAACTTGCCGAATTCCTGGGCAAAGAAAGCAAAGTCACACTCGTCATCCCTCGTGAAGACGCCATTCTCAGGCATCTCGAACTTCCTCCCACTCCCGAAGACGAAGTGCTCGATGTTGTCACGTTGCAGACCACCATGCGGTCATCGGTCGCACTCGATCAGGTGCTGCTCGATTACCTCCCTCTCAATGTCAAACTCCCACTGGCCGACGAACTGACTCCCAGTGGTCACATGCGCACCATCTCTCCGGAAGAAGCGGCTGCACAATCTCTTCCCAGCAGCACACTCCATGTGCTCGTTGCCACCATTTCTTCCAGTTTTGTGCGGAACATCCAGCAGCTTCTCGATTCGGTCGGATTAAGCGTCGTCCATGTGGCACTCTCGAGTTGTGGCTATGCCACGCTTTTGCGACAAGCCCTCGATCCTGCCGATCAGGCGGCCTTTGTCGTCGAGCGGGATGGCCGAGTCGAAACCACGGCCTTTGCCGATGGCCAGCTCCTTTTCGCCCATTCAGCGCGTGTCCCTCACGGAGCCCGCAATGAGCAGGGACGACCGACACCACTCGCTGTGGGTGCCGAAATTTCCCGCGGATTGTTTGCCGCTCGGCGCATCGCTCCCGAGTTTCATCCCCGCCGGTTGATCATTGCCTCAGCCTCCGGAATCGATGCCGATTTGAAAGAGGCTCTGGCTTCACAGTTTGAATGCCGGGTCGAAGAAGCTCAAGAACTGGTTTCCCGCACACCATTGGCGGGTGCCGCCAGCAAGCTGGTTGCAGACTCTGCAGGTCATTCCTCTCCAGAGATCTCGGCACAGGCGCTCGCCAACTGGATTGGCTGCCTGGGGTTCGTCACACCTCTTCCCGATCAGTGTCGCCTCGATTTTCTCCACCCCCGAAAACCGGCTCCCAAGCCCGATTACCGCCGGGTGAAACTTGTTACTGCAGCCACAGCCGCACTCATGCTCACAGCCCTGGGAGTCGCCTGGCAAGCTTCGGTCATTGCCTCTCTCGATGAGCAGCTGCTGGCCATGAATGTTCGCAATGTCGATACCAAGACCACGTTGAAAAATGGCGAAGGCGATCAGAAAGTCTTCGTGGCTGTCGATGACTGGCAACGCCACGCCCCAAAAATCACAGTCGAACTCGGTCGGCAAGCCAAAGTTCTCCCTAACACTGAACGCCTTTTGTGGACCAACTGGTCAATCACGGCTGGCGCGGGCGAAGTTTATGGCCGGATGCAGGCTTCAGGTCTGGCCCGCACGAACAGCGATGTGACCGATCTGGGCAATCGCATGGCGGAAACCAAAGAATACCGCATCGTCCCCCGCGAACTGGCAGGAATCAGCAAAGATCCCGATTACAAACAACGTTTTGAAATCGACGCCACGTTGTTACCACCAGCCCCGCCACCCAAATCAGCAGCACCGGCAAAAGATGCGAACCTGCCCCTGCAGCCGCAAACGGCACCCAAGGCTGATAACAAGCTCCCAGCCTCCAAAGAACAACAGGCCAAAGAAACAGCGACCACCTCTGTGAAGTCCACTCTCGACTCGTTTGGCTCGGCAACCGATGGGGGTGAAGTATGAACACCCGCGAACGCAATCTCCTCATCGGACTGGGTGGAGCAGCCATCCTCTACGTGGCTTACAGCTATCTTTATCCGGCTGTCATGGCACCCATTACCGATCGGCAGAACAAGCTCGCTGAAGTGACCGAGAAGGTCGACAAAAGCGATGCCGAAATCCTTCAGCTTCTACAAAAACGTAAACAACTCGGCCAATGGAAAGCTGTCTCGTTACCAGCCGATCCTCCCACCACCAAACGACCTGATGCACTCAACGCCCAAAGGCTCTATCTCAACTGGCTGGGGTCCATCGCAGAAAAAAGTCGTCTTCAACGGGTAAAAACAGCACCCGAACGTCGTCAAACCAAACCCAACCTGTATATCAGCGTGGCCATCTCTTTGACGGGTGAAGGGACTGCCGCACAAATCTCCGATTTCCTCGCCCGGCTCGAACTGGCACCACTGCTACACCGCGTGAATCGCGTCCGCATCGAATCGACAGATGTCACCGGAAATCCCCCCTTCAAGATCGATCTCGAACTCGAAGGGATCGTCTTCCCCGAATCACGCCCTCGCAACACCCTCTTCCCTGAAACATCTCTCAAAGAGGCCATGGCTGCTGGCAGTACCGAGTTAACGGTTGCCGATCCACTCGCCATACGCCTCCCCACTCCCTTCGAGATTCTCGTCGGCGATGAACGCCGCCAGGTGCAGGCGATCAACACGACGACGGGCGTCTGGAAACTGCAAAAATCTCCTTCCAACAAAGCTTTTCCTGCGGGGACGATCGTGCAGGTCCCTTCTGCACCTCCCGAAGCGATGATTACCGCTCTTGCCAGTCAGATTCAGAGTGGCTGGAGATTCCTCAAGCCCGTCCCGCCCGCCAAATACGATCCACGCCTCGAAGCTCAAGGCGAAGCCGTGCTTCTGACGGGAACCCCGCTGCGCCAGACCATCGAATTGAAAGGGACTGCCGGTTCCACTCCCACTCTCAAACCCACCGGCACCTGGCCTGCCGGTCTCTCGTTCGATGCTCAATCTCGTCGCATTACCGGCGAACTCCCGAAAGGATCAGCATCGGCAGAAACCTCAAAAAATGAACTCACCTTGACGTTCGATGTCCTTCCCGAGAAAGACGCCTTCCCGACTGTCGAACGTTCCATTCGCTTTACGATCAAAGACCCGAACACACCCCCCGAAATCGCTGCCGTCACCAAACTGTTACCAGCCGTTGCCGGCCGTGTGTGGAAGCTCGAACCTCAGGCGACGGATCGAGAAACGTCTCGCGACAAACTCAAATGGTCGGCAGTTTCATTGATCGAAGGGATGTCGTTCGACTCCAAAACCGGCAGGATCGAATGGATCCCTTCGATCTCTGCCGAACCAGGTGCCAAATCGGTGGAATTGCGTGTCACAGACGATTCGAACCCGCCTCTGGCAGCCACGCACGTGTTCAACTTCGAGCTCTCCGAAGATCTCCCGCAGTACACTTATCTGATCGCTGTCATCGAAGGGCCGGTCTCCTCAGAAACCACCCCTGCCAACACCACCCCAGCCAACAGTTCCAACTCTTCTGCCGGGATGGAAGTCTGGTTCTTTGATCGCCTCCAGAGCCGTAAACTCGTGATGCTTCCGGGCACCCCGCAAGTGATAGGCGACCTGGAGTTCGTGATTGAAGAAGCCACACCTCAGCAGATCATTCTGCTGGTGAACGGCCAAAGGCAGCGCCTCGAACTCGGCAAAAGTCTACGCGAACTGGTGCCTCTGGAGACAGCGGCCACAGGAACCAACGCACCCTCGACTGACACCCGCTGAGCCATTGAATTCATCCTCACAAGCGAAATCAGGGCACCGATTGTTTGCCAATGGCGATTGATCATGAGTATCCCGCAATGAGGCTGGTTGTTGATAGAACGCCACATACGCTTCGAGTTCCGCTCATCCCAACCTTCTCCCGTCAGAACGGGAGAAGGAGCAAAAACCCCTCGCCCACGTCTGCGTGGGAGAAGGTTTTTCAGGTATGCGCACGGCTTCTTGTTGTCGTGCCTTCGCTCAACAACCCAGCTACAAGTTGGCCGGGCGACCCTTAGTGGAGGATGACAGCCCTCTGGCGGGTTGTGAAGACAGGCTTGCCCGGTATCAACTCAAAACAGGCTGTAAGCATGGCACACACAACGTTACGGCTTCGTAGTAACGAATGACAACGCAAACAGTGGCGATTATGCGGGGCGATTCTTGCCGGGAATCCAGAGCACATCGGCTTTCCCGCCATCGTTGCAGAGTCTGGCCAGGCAGAAGAGGAGATCGGAGAGCCGATTGAGGTAGATCACACAATGAGGGCTGATTGGTTCCTGCTCACTGAGAGCGATGACACCAATTTCCACGCGGCGGCAAACGGTTCGCGCGACATGTAAAGCAGCGGCAGCTTCTGTACCGCCGGGCAATACGAAGCTGGTCAGAGGAGACAACTGATCGACGGCCTCATCAATCGCCTTTTCCAGTCGTTCAATTTGAGCCGCCGTCATCCGCAGGGCTTCTCCGGGCGCTTCGTTCTCTTTCTGAGGGATGCACAGATCGGCCCCCAGATCAAACAGATCGTGCTGGATCGAAGTGAGCAGTTGTCGAATTTCCTCAGTGAGTTGGGCATGTAAAGCCACGCCCAGGGTGGCATTGAGTTCATCGACCCCACCATACGCAACAATTCGGGGACTGGTTTTCGAAACGCGGTCTCCGTTGCCAAGGCTGGTTAATCCCGAGTCGCCCGACTTGGTGTAAATTCGATTCAGGTAAACCATCAGTCATTTCGCTTTGAAGGCAGGAGCAGTCGAGCACGCGGCGAGAGAGTAGACAGAAACACTGTTCGCGAAAGTGAATCTGCGTCTTTCGATTCTAGTACAATTTCGCCACGCGATCACCCCAGCCAGACATTCGGTCGCAAATTCATATCATCCCTCGTGAACTGGCGAGGAATTGGCTCTGCTGAACTTGATTCTGACCTGTCGAGATGTCGAGAGTCGATTAGTGGCGACGCCGGTATTCGCCGGGAGTGACCCCCAGCTCACGGCGGAAGGTACGCACCAGAACTTCCACGTGATTAAAGCCAGTGAGCTGGGCAATGCGGGCCAGTGGAAGAGTGGTTTCTCCCAGGAGGCGTTTGACGTTCTGCAATCTCATCCTGCGAAGGACATTGGCTGGGGTATCGTCGAGCACTTTATGGAAGCGGTGTTCCAGCACCCGGCGGGAGACATTGAGAGCTTTCTCCACATCCGCAATCTGAATCGGTTCGCTCAAATGGTCGCGCATAAAACGAACGGCCATATCGACCAGAGGATCATCGACAGCCGATGTTTCCGTGGATCGGCGCTGCACCACACCGACAGGGGGGACAAGAATCGGCTCTTCCGGTGCTGGTTCGCCATTCATGAGTTTGTCGAGCAAAGTCGCTGCTTCGTAACCGACACGGACAGGAGCCTGGTCGATATTGGAAAGCGGGACTGGTGCCAGAGCTGACAACAGTGGATCGTTTTCACCAACGAGCAGGGCGATATCGTCGGGAATCCGAAAGCGGCTGAGGCGGGCACAGGTCATTAACTCGCGGCCCACTTCACCACTCCAGGTGAAGATTGCCGTTGGCTTGGGGAGCATTTTCAGCCACTGCAGAAAACCTTTTCGTTGAGTTAAAAGGTCAGGGACAGGAATGGGAACTGTGGGCTGATAAATGCTGGTCTGATGACCGGCTTGCAATAGCGTATTGATGTAGTTTTTCCCCAGCAGATCGTCATATCCCGCACGATGAATCGGCCCGATGTAGGCGAAGCTGCGGAAGGATTGTTCGAGGAAATGTTCGGCAGCGAGCCTTCCGCAAGCCGCTTCATCGGAGACGACTTTGGGGATCCGGAGGGAGTGCTGTCCCATCCAGGAGACGTTGACGCAGGGCAGGTTGCTTTTGAGGATCTGCTTTTCGAGTGCGGGGTGAGTGAGGCGGGCAATAATGCCATCACCACTCCAGCCCTTGGGAATCAGCAGTTTTTCGTCGTGACCGCGTGGCTCGATGAAGAAATCCCAGAAGCCGTGCTCGCTGGCATACTGGGCAATCCCGCGCAAGACCTGCCTCGTCCAGTCAGATGAGGTATGGACGATGAGTGCCACACTGCGATGCATGGTGGGTGGCATGGCCGATACCGGCAATGTCGCTGGACGCGGAGAAATTTCGGACGAATCCTGGGAAGCGGGGGCTTCTTGCGACATACGACCTCGATCTGGAGTGGAAAGATGTGACTTTAAGTACCGGCGCTCATCATTTCCTGACGAACTCCGGGAGATTGTGAGTCAAACTTCATAAACACGGGGAAACTATCAAAAGAATTGCGTAAATACTCATTGGAGCGAATCGAGGTGAAGTACACACTACCTGTCGTTGAATTCACTTCCTAAGAGATGGGAGGAGGTGAGCAACGCATCTTTTCTTGGGGAATCCTTCTCATTCCCCCTCAAGATCTCTTCATTTTTCAGGTAGTGTACAATGAAAATGCGCATTCGCAAAGGGTTTACCCTGATTGAGCTTTTAGTCGTGATCGCAATTATTGCGATTTTGATTGCTTTGCTGCTTCCGGCTGTCCAGCAGGCACGGGAAGCGGCTCGCCGGACACAGTGCCGGAACAATTTGAAGCAATTGGGACTGGCAGTGCATAACTTCCACGATCAGTTTGGAAATCTGCCGCCGGCTGCCAATACCGGACTGGGTGAAGTCTGGTCAGCAGCACTATTGCCCATGTTGGATCAGGCCCCACTTTACAACACCCTTGATACGGCCACCCTGTTTACGAACTACACTGAAGGGAATAATTGGGGAAATGGCTCAGCGACTTACGCGGCCAGTGGTACGAGTGTGACCGATCGAAACATCCGTGCCTGTCGAGCCGTCATTCCTGCCTTCCGTTGTCCTTCATTGCCGGGCCCGACGAATGTGCTCGATATCAGCACGGATGGCTGGTATGTGAGTGACCGGTTCATTGCGACTTATATTGCCTGTGCCTCAGGAACTGCTGTCACCGATGCCAATCGATTCCTGGACGATAATGGCATGCTCCCTGTGCGTGATAAGGTCACACCGGCCGGTGGAACCATTTCGCGAACTCCAACGCATAACTTTCGAGATATTACCGATGGCCTCTCGAATACTGTTCTGATTGGCGAAACCAGGCCACAGACCGAAAATCTTTCATCACCAACGGAACCTGTTGATGGCACAGCCACTGGCCAGCGCTATGATCACTGGATTATGGGTGGTGATGGCATGGATACGGGTGGTACGAGGACAGATGCCTCTGAGTTTTTCGGTTCACTGGGCGTGGGAATCAACCTGTGGGACTCCGTGACAGCCACTGATGTACAGAAAGAAGTCTCGTTTGGCAGCACTCATGAAGGGGGTTGCCATATGCTGATGGGTGATGGTTCCGTCCGCTTCATCAGCGAAAACATCGACTCGACGATCCGCACAGCAATTGGGACTCGAGCCAGTAGCGAAGCTGTTGGTGAGTTTTAAGGTGCTTTCAACGAGGTGGCTGTAGTCAAACGAGGACGTTTGACCACAGCCACCTCTTCGGCCTCATTCCTTCGGCAACTTGGTCAATCGGCCTCATTCCTTCGGCTCGATATCAGATGGCCTCATTCTTTCGGCTCGATGCTCCCATCCGGCCGACGTGTGAGGACAGGTGACGATTCGCGTGGGGGCAGCGAATAGACCTTCAACCGCAAGGGCTCGTTATGGCTGGTGCCGGTAATCGTCAGGAACGAACGGCTCGATTCGGGTTTCGAAGCACTCACGCTCCAGGCAATGGCGGGAGGTTCATCGAAGACCGCCACCAGCCTTGCCACATCGAGCTCAAAGCTCGCACCCTGCCAGTCACCATCGTACTTGCCACCGACCACTTCGGTCATGCCCAGGTACATCCGCAGTTCCCAGCCCCAGTCGGTCCACTCACATTCGTAGCCCACCCGGCCCACTTCGCCCAGGGGATCAAAGGCATCGGCAAAGCGATCAGCAGCAGCAATCAGCCATTTTGGCCGCTTGTCTTTGCGAACCTGCGATTGCCCCTCGATTTGTTTAAGCAAATGCTGAATCACCAGGTGAGAATGCGCCACAGAACCTCTCCTCTTGCGCCAACTTCGATTTGTGACGCTGTTTTCTGAGGTTATCGGGATCTCAGGACTCAAATCCAAAGTCAAAACAACGCTTCACTTCCCCAGAACCCATCAAACTCGCAAACTCTAGCGGCGCTGGGGAACTCCTCGGCCCGCTGTCATCGGCCGGCGACTGATCTCGTGCCAATGCCTTAAATCAATCGCATAACCCGAGCCCAGTTCGCCAATCTCGCTCACATAACGATTCAGTCGCCCCAACTTCTGTGCCGCAGTCGGCTCACCAGGTTGATCGTCTCCCGGTGCGCGTCCCCACTCAATCTGAGAACCGGAATGTGTGAAAATGACAAACTCCGCAGGATGATCTTTTTCTGCAGGATAATCGCCTGGTGCAACTGGATCGTTCAGCACAGCCGGGCCACGAAATCCATCGACTTCACGTCGTCGTTCCGAACGCGAAACCTCGCCCCACGAACGCACATGGGCGGCATCTTCGGCAGTTGTTGCCGGTACAATGGCCTTCAGCCCCAATCGCTCCCAGTCAGCCGCCAGAAGTTCCGCCAGTCGTGCCGCACTTTCGACCACAGGGTCTCCCCAGACGGTTCCCGCGGCACCCTGCGGAGATGAATGGATGCCTCGAATCTGCGGATAAGTCTTCACGCTGGATGTGCGAAAGTCTTCTGCCGGAAGCAGCACTCCATCATGAGCGATGGGGTACATCCCTTGTGGCCTCTCGACAATCGCCACCGGTTCTCGATAGGTCAATCGAACAGTGGCCTTTGCAGGGAATGCCAGTCTGACTTCATCAACCCGCTGCACCCACGGATGTTTGGAAAGTGCCCAGGCGATCTTCTCAGCAGCCCGTTCATCGAACAGCGAAAGACTTTCCACACCCGTCATCTGCTCGAGTTGTTGAGGAAGATTGACAGGCAGTTCTTTCGGGCCGGGAGGCAGCTCAATCTGCGACCATGTCACTCGATAATCAGTCCGAGTCTCCAGGCGAGGCAACCGCTTCAGCCAGGTAGGGAGCATGGCCACAGCCGCCAGCGATAGAGCCAGCACAAACAGCACACGAGGGCGGAACAATCGCATCCAGATCGAATTTCCCTCGCTGGCTGGAGTCATCATCAGAGCCACTCCATCATCAGATCGAGTCTATGGGCAAAAGCTTCTCCTCATTGAGAAACCTTGACGACCGGAGTGATGAGAGCCAGCCACCTTGCTGGAAGACAGAACGATTAAATACCAGGCTCGATACAAAACTGCTTATCAATCGTTGATCGGCAGAAAATGCCGATGAACTTGAATCGAATGCAGGAATATCGGTCCAACAGTTCCGATCACGGGGTGATCAAGCCACGCAAGGACACTCCGAAAATCAATTTCAAGCAGATACCTCCCATTTTGAGAAACTTTCTCAAGCTTGCTCAAGAGCCCTGTTCCTCTCTGGAAATCTGCTTGGCCACTTCGTTAGTGTGAAAGATGTCCGGGAGTAATGGTCTCATCTGTCAGATGGTCATGAACTCCACACCCTTCAGCAGAAAGTTCAACATGCGCGTCGATTCCATCCGGCCCGACGTGACATCGCTGATCCTTCAGGTCAGTCAGAAAGCTCCTCACCCGGAACTTCTCAAGTCTGTGGAAAAGGATGTCTTTCGCACCCACGATGTAACGGCTGAAGTGGCTTTGACACCCATGGGCCATGCCGTCATCTGGAAGCGTCAATCCAGTGTCCTCTGCGAACTGATTGCCGAACAATCCCTGGCCTCAACAGCCACTCGCTCCTGCCTGCTGCAGAAAATTCGCGGCTGCAAGACACACATTGTCCGACCAGCGACTGGGAACTGGGAATACTCTGTCAGCAGTCAACTCGAACTTCTCGAGCCCGATCAGTTCCTCGGTGCTCACGAAGATCTGCTCAGCGATCTGCACCGGGCGACCATCAGCCACGTCTTTCCCACCCGCAACCGCTTAAGTCCGGCACCACTCAGTCTCCTGATGCTCGAAGTGACTGGCCACGCGATCTCGGTCCACTCCTTCCATTCCTTCCCCGCCCATTGCGGCATCGTCAGAACTCAATCACTGCTGGAACTCAATCCCATGCCCGGCTTCACCAGCTTATAAGCGCTGTGTGTAGCAGCCAGAACCGCAGGGCAGGCTCCCGCCTGCCGATTGTGTGTGACCTGAAAAGACCATGTTGCATGAGTGCAACGCTCAACAGGCAGGTGTGAGCCTGCCCTGGGGTCAACAATTCTGAATGATGTTTGATCCGGCAAGAGAAGGCATGAGAGCCAATCGACATGCGATCCTTACGATTGTTGTTTTGATCATCGTGACACTGATCACGGTGCCAACGACCTTTTGTGTTTCCAAAGGGATCTCGTCTCGCAGCGATCTTGATCGCTATCTGGCCATGAGATCTTCTGCTTCGCCGGTGATGATCGCACTCGATTCAGGCCGCCTTCGACCGGGAAGTTCAGTGGAAGAACTGTTGGAAATCGAACCTTATGTCTGGCAGGAGGAGTATGGCAAATATGTGATTTACCACTATACCCCTAAAGGAAGCTATGATGGGATGGCTGTTGTTACATTCAATCAGAAATTGACTGCCGCCAGTGCTGGTAGCTGTACCTGGCATTGGGACTTTTTTGATACCACACCTGCCTGGATTAGTGAGAAGATTTCATTGATCAAGGAATCGCGTAAATTACAACAAAGAATGCCAGACTACAAAAAGTATTTCCAAGAGCACGAGGGCGAGTTACTCAACGAACTGTCTGAGACATCCGTCGAGTGATTATCAAACTATTCAGGTGATGCGATTCGGCCTGTTCTCAGTTGGAAAACATCATGTTGCTTTGGGCCATTAGCAAAACCAGGTGAATTGAAAATTCATACCATTTCTAACACAGCCGCCGTGGAGCAGGTCAAGTAGTTCACGCGAAAAGAACTTGCCACTTGATAAGTCCATTTCAGGTTTGAACCCGGGACCAGCGATTCATGAGCCATAGCGACGTTTTCATACGACTCTCCGTACGAACTTTATTGTGCGGGGCGATATCGGTTTATCTCCTCGTCTTTACGCATGAATTGGCTGCTCAAATCACCGATGCACCAGACTGGCAAAGCCACGCGGAAACTCGCTTGAAGGCGATCTACGACCGTGGCGAATTTCGCGCGAAGAATTACCGACCCACGTGGCTCCCCGACAGTTCAGGCTTCATCATCGAGGAGATCGATCCAAAGACAAAACAGGCCACTCGATTCTTACATGAAGCATCCTCAGGTCAAAAGCGAGCATGGCCATCTGATGAAAAAATGCCCGCCCCCGAAAGTGAAAGACTTTCACCCGCAGGAACTCATCGACTCGTCGTTCGCGATAAAAAACTGCTTTCGATCAATCAGGCCAACCAGCAGGAGATTCTGCTGGCAGCACCTGCTCCAGATCGATTCGTTGCCTATCGCGATCCCGTCTGGAGTCCTGATGGTTCACGCGTCCTCTTCATCGAAGCCGACTTCACTGACGTGCGGCAACGATCAGTCCTCGTGCCGGGTGATTCCAGTTACCCGGGGGTTGAGAAACATCGCTTTGCCAGAGTGGGCGGCCCCATCGAACAACTAAGAGTTGGCGTCGTGAATGCTGATGGCCAGCAACTTGTCTGGCTCCCCATTGAGAGCCCCAGTGAAGGCATCTACCTCGGTCAGGTCGAATGGGCGGGCAACTCTCAAGAAATCCTCGTCGAAAAGTTCAGTCGCTTCCGTGATCAGCGTGAATTCCTGCTCGCCACCACCACTGAGCAGATCAAAACGATTTTCTCGGAATCAAACGAAGCCTGGGTCGAGTCGAGCCAAGGGAAAAATTCCGGACTGGTATGGATTCAAGAAGGCCAGGCATTTGTCGTAATCACCGAAAAAGATGGCTGGCGGCACGCCTATCGCTGCTCACGCGATGGTAATGAAGTAACACTGTTGACCTCAGGAAACTACGACCTCATCGATCGTGCTGTCATCGACGAAAAACGGAATTGGTACTATTTCTACGCCTCGCCCGATGACGCGACACAAAAGTATCTCTATCGCGTCCCGCTGGATGGCTCGGGCCAGCTTCAGCGAATGACACCGCCAGATCAGATCGGCACACATAGCTATCAATTCTCACCCGATGCAACCTGGGCCATTCATACGTATTCCACGCTGGATTCACCTCCAACGCATGAACTCATCGAAGTCGAGGGACACCGCGTGGTCAGCTCTCTCGAAAGCCATGACGATCTCCGTGAACGGATGAAGTTGATCGGTTCACGACCGGCTGAGTTTCTTAAACTCGACATCGGCGAGGGGCTTGTCTTCGATGCCTGGATGCTCAAACCCAGGGACTTTGATCCCTCAAAAAAGTATCCCTTGTTCATCTACGTTTATGGTGAGCCGCATTTACAGACAGTCTTAAACGAATGGGGTGCCGCACAGATCGACTTCCACCGCGTGGTCGCTGATCTCGGCTACATCGTAGTATCAATCGATAATCGTGGGACGCCTGCTCCGAAAGGAGCCGCCTGGCGACGCACTGTGTTCGGCTGCCTGGGATTACTTTCCACAGAAGAGCAGGAAGCTGGCTTAAAGGCCCTGGCCAAGGGACATCCCTTTATTGATACATCCCGCGTCGGCATCTGGGGTTGGAGCGGTGGTGGCTCCAATACACTCAATGCTCTCTTTCGTAAGCCCGATTCATACCACGTCGGGATTGCTGTCGTCCCCAAGCCACAACCGCATCTGTACAACGCCTGGTTCCAGGAAATCTTCATGCGCACCCGTGAAGTAAATCCCGATGGCTATCAGAAAGCCGCTGCCATCAATTACGCCGATGGTCTCAAGGGAAAGCTCCTGATCATCACAGGCTCTGGTGAAACGAATACTCACATTCAGATCATCGAAGGATTGGTCGATCGGCTCATTGCGCTGGGGAAGCCCTTCGACTACATGGTCTATCCTAACCGTGATCATGGACTGCGTGAGGGAGATGGTACGCAAGTGCACGTCCGGATGCTGATTCTGAGATATCTGATGCAGAATCTTCCGGCAGGCCCGCGACCAGCCACACATCCATAAGGACGACAACCCATGAGCCATCGCACAACAAGAGGCTGGTTCTGTTCTTGTCTGGCAAGTCTCTGCACGCTGGTGCTGTTAAATACTGATCAATCGATCGTTGCCGCTGAGCAACCGAACATCCTGCTGATTCTGGCCGACGATCTCGGCTATGGCGATCTTCGCTGCTACAACAGCCAGTCGAAAGTATCGACATCACATATAGACCGGCTTGCCCGCGAAGGGATGAGGTTCACTGATGCGCATAGCCCCAGCACAGTCTGCACTCCGACTCGCTATGGATTGATGACGGGACAGATGCCATTTCGAGCACCCAGCGGCGGCACAGTCTTCACCGGAGTTGGCGGGCCGTCGCTGATTGCTCCGGGCCGACTGACGTTGCCGATGATGCTCCGCGAGCGGGGCTACTCAACAGCGTGTGTCGGCAAGTGGCATATCGGGCTGACATTCTTCGACCGTGAAGGTCGGCCCATTCACAGTAATGCCCTTGAAGCCGTCAGGCAGGTCGATTTCAGTCGCCGGATCGACGGCGGCCCGGTCGATCATGGCTTTGATTCATTCTTTGGCACAGCCTGTTGTCCCACGACCGACTGGTTATATGCCTTCATCGAGAATGATCGCGTCCCTGTGCCCCCCACCGCATCACTCGAAAAGTCAGCACTTCCCAAACACCCTTATGCCCATGACTGCCGGCCCGGACTCATCGCATCAGACTTCGCCATGGAAGAGATCGATCTGATCTTTCTGGAGAAGAGTCGTCAGTTTCTCAATCAGCATGTTCGCCAAAATCCCGGCAAACCATTCTTCCTCTTCCATTCAACACAGGCGGTTCATCTTCCCTCATTTGCTGCCAAACAGTTTCAGGGGAAGTCAGAGGCCGGGCCACATGGCGACTTTCTCCTCGAACTCGACTACATCGTTGGCGAACTCATGAAGTCCTTGGAAGAGCTTCACATCGCTGAGAATACACTGGTCATCTTCACGAGTGACAACGGCCCCGAAGTGACGAGCGTTATTCACATGCGAAGCGACCATGGTCATGATGGTGCGCGCCCCTGGCGGGGAATGAAGCGAGACGCCTGGGAAGGAGGACATCGCGTCCCATTCATCGTGCGGTGGCCAGGTAAAGTCAGACCTGGCACTACTAATTCGCAACTGACGAGTCTGACCGATGTGATGGCGACAGTGGCCGCGATTGTGGATACTCAACTCCCCGACCATGCCGCTGAAGACAGCTTCAACATGCTCCCGGCATGGCTTGATGAAAGTGCGCCGCCGATTCGGCCCTACCTGCTGACACAATCCTTCGGCGGATCGCGCACTCTCGCGATCCGGCAGGGCGAGTGGAAATATCTCGACCACACTGGTTCAGGAGGCAACCGCTACGAAAATGATCCCAGCCTCAAGCCTTTCATCCTCCCTGATGCCGCCCCCGACGCTCCTGGTCAGCTCTATAACCTTTCGACGGATCCGGGAGAATCAACAAATCTCTACCACGCCCGACCAGAAGTCACATCCAGGTTAAAGACACTTCTCGAACAGTCCAAAACAAATGGCCGCAGCCGACCAACGCGACCATAAAGTCAATAATATGTTTTTATACACCACTCATATACTGATGGAGGCCCAGTTCTGTCTATGAAAAGATTTTCTTCAATGTAGAGGTATTGCCGTGCAGATCAATTTAGAAGTTGTTGATGCAGTTTCCCGTCCGGCAATCTTCCGTGTTGCCTATTCTGGAGCAGAGGATCGTTGTTTGCTCCAGTATCCACAAGTCTATGATCTACAGTTTCTTGATCCCTCGGAAAATATTGCAGCAGAATGGGGGACTCGTTTTTTGACTTCAGGTCCGCTTGATGACTTCGTACTCGCACCGGGATCAAGAATAGCATTCGATCTCTTTGCTTCAATAAACTCTGAACCTTCAACGAAAGCGCTATGGAGTATTGAATTGCCCAGCGGTAATTATTCTGTTCGATTTGTATATCATTTTGAAGGTGAAAGAGACTGGTATGATTTTTTAGCCAAACGGTCCCGTTTCGCTGCCGTCACACCCATCTGGAGAGGAACAATGATTTCCAATACGGTCTCTCTGATGATTACCGATGGTTCTCAATAACGAAAAGATGAATCTGATTAATTAAGTGTTTAGGGACTAGATCGCAGGGTGGCCCCGGTTGAAATTCCGATTTCTACCGTGGTGGGAATGCCACAGGAGGTTTGATGCAAGCCATCCGTCGATCGAAAAACTCATTCGAGAGCTACGAAGTCGAACATGGTACGCGACCCCATGAAAGCCTCCACCACACGTTGCTCGTCCGATGGCTGGCATCGGTGCCGCCCAACGAAATGTTGACAAGTCCCTGCCACACCGCCAAAGTGCGGTAGTATTCCACTGCACTTTGGCGGTCGAATACCTGTTCAGCGATGGAAGAGTGAGGCTGTCGAAGTGGAATGGGAATTCGTGCCATTTGAAGGCATCACGAGTAAGCAGCTTGCCATCACACTCGGGCAGCCTCGCCAACTCTTGAGGAAGCTCGCAGCGTCCGTATTCAGTCCGCTCGTACCGAACGCCGAATATCCCGACGAGGATGACTTCATCACCGTGGACGGCGCCACATTCATTCGCGTGCGTTATCAGGACGACACCGTTCGCGACATTGAATTCCTTTCGGGCCAACTGCGTTACAAAGGCGTTGAACTGTATGATCAGGCCACGTTAAAAGGAGTCCGACGGTTCCTCAAGTCAGAGAACCACCCGCTTCGGAAGACAAGGTGGCTGGGAGATGGCCTCGACTGTGTGTCTTTGGGCATCAACATCGCGTGTCATGAGGACATCGGTGGCGACGGCGACGGGATCGAATGGGTCATCTTGAGTCGGAATTTCAAAGACGCTGAACAATAACATGCACCGGAGTTGCCGACCGGGCGCTATCTGAAATCGAAGCCACTTGGCGACAAACCGGTAAATCTGATCGTTAGGCCAGGAATCCATGAAACACGCCCTGACATTGTTCGCTCTCCTGTGGCTGACAGGCTGCGAGGAAACACATCAGGCACAAGTCCATCCTCTCGAACAGTGGGTAGGTACTGAAGTCACGGTCAACTTCAACAGAGATCTGCTCGGGGCGGCGGGCAGTCCCATCGCACCAACCTCCACCTGGCTGAATAACACAAGGCTGTCGCTCGACGGAAAACTTGTGGCTGTCCACCATGACGGACTTTTCCTCGACAGTCGCTACAAGCTGAATTCAGGCGACACCGAGTTTCGCCATTCAGTATTCTGGATTCCCATGAATTCGATCCTCACGATCGAGAAAGCAGCAGTGACTCTTCCCTTGCCCCGCTCTGTTGAGCAACCACAAGGCCAAACAAGGACTGACTAGCGTCATCTTCCTTTACCAACTTGAAACGAAAGACTTCTGCCAATGAAAGCTGACAACCAACGGACCATTCTAGCCGCCGTGCTTGGCACAGCTCTCGCGATCCCCATCAGCCTGTTCGCACAGGAACGCTATTCCATCCCCGCCGATCCAAAGCTCAAGTATTCGACGCCCATCGCGCCGGGGGTGGCGCTGCCCGACAAGATCGAGAGTTCCATCGGAACACTCAATCTCAGCTACGGCTATCCGTCGGCCGATACGGTCGAGAAGATCTACGACAACCTCGATCGCTCCCGCGCCCTGCAGGCCTACCTCATGGCGATTCCCATCGTGAATCAGGCGGGTATGCGCGACTCGTTGAGCAAGTTCGGCCCGGCCAACCAAACCGACGTCATCTGGGAAAACCTCGTCGATCCGCGTACTGTCGAACTCACCGCCAACGACAATACGATCTACAACTTCATGTGGATTGATACGAAGAAAGGCCCGCTGGTTCTCGAAGTCCCTCCCGAGGTGCTCGGGCTGGTGAATGACTTCTGGTATCGCTGGGTCGGCGATGTCGGCATTACGGGCGAGGATCGCGGCAAGGGTGGCAAGTATCTCGTTCTTCCACCGGACTATAAAGGCGAAGTGCCACCGGGGTATTTCGTACTGCGGCCGAGCACCTACGGCAACTGGTTCGTTTTTCGTGCATTCGTTGTCGATGGCTCCACCAAGCCCGGCGTGGAGTCGGTCAAGAAACACCTCAAGATTTATCATCTCTCCGAAGCCGCAAACCCGCCGGCGATGAAATTCGTCGACGGGTCGGGTGTTCCCGCGAACTTTGTCGCCCCCGGCGACTACACCTTCTGGGAGATGCTCAATCAGGTCATTCAGGAAGAACCCGCCGGCGGCAGCGACCCGACGACGCTCGGCCTCTTCGCTTCGATCGGCATCGTGAAGGGCCAACCATTCGCACCCGATGAACGGATGAAGAAGATCCTGACAGATGCCGCAAACATCGGGGCAGTGACCGCACGGACCATCGCTTTCAAGATCCGCGACAAGGACGCCTACTACTTCCCCGACAGCACGTGGCGACTGCCATTCTTCGGCGGTTACAAGTTCGAGAGTGCGCCCGGTGTCACGAACATGGACGGCTACATCTTCTATTACTACTTCGCAACCGGCGTCACCCCGGCCATGGAAATGAAGATGGTCGGCAAAGGCTCGCAGTATCCGTGGTCTGTGCAGGATTCGAATGGCAACCCCTTTGATGGTGGCAAGAATTACAGGATGCGCCTTCCGCCCAACGTGCCTGTGAAGGACTTCTGGTCCGTGATTGTTTATGACAACCAGACGCGCTCCATGATCCAGACAGATCAAAAAGCACCGAGCGTCAGCAGCCAGGACAAGGAATTGAAGAAGAACCCCGACGGTTCAGTCGATGTCTTCTTCGGCCCCAAGGCCCCGGCTGGCTTCGAGAACAATTGGGTGCAGACGATCCCCGGCAAAGGCTGGTTCATGATCCTGCGACTCTACGGCCCGCTCGAGCCGTGGTTCGACAAAACCTGGCGCCCCGGCGAGATCGAACTCGTGAAGTAATCTCCCTTCTGTAATCGGAAGATCAATCATAGAAACGCCGGGTTGCCCGGCAAAAATCCCTGTTTTACCGAATGAACTCCATGTCACGGGGAGGTTCAAAACAAGTCAGTCTTCAGTCACACGTACTCTATATCCTGTTCAGAAAATCTACATTTTAAATGTAGAAATATATTAATGCGAATCCATTGAGAAATCATTGATTCAGTTTCCCGCCCGGCAATTTTCCGTGTTGCCTATTCTGGAGCAGGGGAGCGTTGATTTCTAATACAGTCTCTCTGATGATTGCCGATGGTTCTCAGTAATGAAAAGATAAATCTGGTTCAGTAGTGTTCAGGGATGAGATCGCTTTCCCATCGAATCTGCTTAAACTCAACGCATTGTAGTGCCCGGTTTCAGACTGTTTCCTTCCAATGATGTCATTCGCGGGAATTGTGGTTATGGCCAGTATTGAGACCTCTGATCTGCATCGAACTCCCGGTGGCAGTAATGGCTTCAGGAAGCAATTACAGGTGGCGACTCAGTGTGCACGAGAGCTTATCGATGAACTCAACGGCAGTCGCAAAGCCGATATGCTTGCATCGGGTGCTATTCATGGCCTGGCTCTACTGGCGAAGGAAGCTTCACGTCGTAGTCTGCCCGTATCAGAGAAGGAGGTGGACTACTGGAAGGAGGTGTTTTTCAAGTGGTGTGAGTCCGTCAAACGACACTTTGCCGAGCCCGTGCGGGACGAGTTCAGAAGTAAGGCGGAAGCGGACTTTGCCTTAATTCGTGAGAAGGCAGATATCCTGTCAGAGACTCCCTGGGAACAACTCCGCACGCGCTATGTGCATCCCGTTCGATTTCCAACTCGAGAGGCTTTCGATCTCGCATGTGATCGAGCGAAGGCGAAGTACCCCGCTAATCTTGGCATAGCCCTCGACAAGTATCTGGCGGCCTGTGTGCAACGTCTTCTGGAGGCTGACGATGTTGACCAGCCACTCGTCGTCAAGGTCAAAGAAGAGCCACCGGAAGATCGTCCGGGAACTGTGGCCCCGCGCTTTATCACATTCGACGACGGAGTCCATTCAATCGTCGTCACCTCATTTGGTGGCTTGCAGCGTCCCGCGAACTCGGGATTAGGTCTGCAAAAAGCCATTCAACAGCAGCTTCGCAAAACGGCACCAGGCACACTGGAGCAATTAGAGTTCGACTCGGAAAGTTCAATGTTTACAGTCCGATCACGTTCGCTGGATTCCCTCGCTGCCGTTGCACAGGCGATCTTCTCGATAGCGGCAGCCAAGAAAAACAGCTCTTCCTGATGACAGGAGATATGTGAACGACAGGCAGATCAGACAGGCATCACGGATCGTGTGAACTCTGATTTAATCTTTTCTGTTGAGTGCATAAGCCATAACAATGACAGGTATCTATGAAGAGCCGCTGGTTTGATCAACCATTCTGCAGAGTATTTCCTATCGCACATCTGATGCGAGCGGAATTTCCGGAATATTGGCTGCGAATTCATTCATTGCCGGAGTCCAAGCGATATCCAGAGAATGATATCGAGAGGCAGATAGTATTTGAGCGATATTCAAGTTTCGGTACAGAGTTGCTCGGTGAAGATGCCCGGTGCATGATCATCCGATCAAGGTTGAATGGGTTCCAAAGCAGAGAGGCGTTCATACCAGAAATAGAGTGGACGCCGATTCATCGAGTCATAGAAGACGAGGCATATCACTGGGATTGCTTCAGGGGTTACATAACTTGGAATTCGCAGGCTCTCCGAAAACTACTTTTAGCGATTGCAGAAGACGAGGAAGAACACATAGCGTTTCTTTCAGAAACGAATGACAACGTGTTTATTCCGTATGATGGAGGTGCAGATGGATTCTCATTCGATTCAGCACTTCTGCAGAAACTCTCGGAACAATTTGCTCCGTGGCGATCGTTACATCCTCTTGGCCTATGAAATTACAGGAGAACATCCTGAAGCAAGTGATGTTTCGAAGCGTTACCCATTGTCATATGGAAGATTAAATCATTTAAAACAAAAAAGAATTGTCTTCCTGCTTAAAATCTAGGTCCGCAATCGCTACGGCACAAACGAAAACTCTTTACTGTTGAGCAGCACATGGGCGAGGTCGCGCCAGGCGGGGGATGGGTCGTTGCCGCCGTACTCTTTCGTCTGTTCATCGACGAATTCGATTGCCTCGCGGGATTCGGCTGAGGTTGGCGGGCGACCATAGGCGGCGAGCCACAAGGCTTCGACCCTTGAGGCGGGCTCAAGTGTTTTCGTCTGCTGGGCCGCTCGATCGGCTTCAGCAAGAATCAAAGGATTATTGAGCAGCACGAGTGCCTGAGCAGGAACATTACTGGTGGAGCGTCTTCCCATGGTGGTGAATGGCGTCGGGAAATCGAAAGCCAGAAAGACCGGGTTCAAAAAGTTTCGCCGCACACTCAAATACAAACTTCGCCGACCATCGCCATCGAGTGGGCCAGATTGCCCTGGACGCCCCCGACCTTCCATAAATGGGGTCAAATGAAGCGGGATGGGTGGGCCATACATCGTCCTGTTGAGGCGGCCTGAAAAAGCCAGAATCGAATCCCGCACAGCTTCCGCTTCGAGTCGCCGGGGATTCATCCGATGCAGCAGAATGTTCTGTGGATCTTTCGCCTCGACTTCACCGATGGCCAGATCGCTCGATTGCTGCCATGTCGCCGAATTCAGAATCAGGCGGTGAATATGCTTCAGTGACCAGCCCGACTGAATCAGTTCACTGGCGAGCCAATCGAGCAGTTCAGGATGCGAAGGGGGTTGCCCCATCTTGCCGAAGTCATCCGGCGTCGGAACCAATCCTCGCCCGAAGTGGTAATGCCACAGTCGATTCACGATGACTCGCGCCACCAGCGGGTTGTCAGGGCTCACCAGATTCTCAACGAGTTCGAGCCGCCCACTCCCGTGATCAGGTGCCTTGATCTTCAGTCCACCCAGAACTTCCAGTGGTCGACGAGGCTCGACAGGGCCGGGCTTCTTGTGATTTCCCCGCAGCAGGACATGATCATCTTCTGCGGTACCATCGGCCATAGCGAGAACAAACTCGGGCTCGGGAAGTTGGCTCATCGCCGCCTGCCAGCGGGCCTGCTGCTGCTCGACTTGCTGCCGCTTCAATTTCCAGGCAGATCCTTCTGGAAAGAGTTGCTCATTCTGGACGCCCGCTTGCCAGAGATCACGCAAAGCCTGCGCGAATGGGATCGAAGGAAATTCGTCTTTCTCTTGACCACCACCACTTTGCCACCATGCGGCATATTTAGCCGCCAGTTGCTCGGGTTCGACAATCGCTGGATCATTGAGCCAATCCAACATCATGGCCGGTACATCGTCAACAGCTCGCGGGCCATCAGTCACTCGGACTTCATCAACAGCGATCCAGCCATCGGCAGCTTCATCGACAATTTCGAGATAGATCTTGCTCCCCATCGCCCGGGAGAGATCCAGCCGAAACCACCGCCATTGACCGTCGTTGGGAACATTCAAGGTGAACGATCCATAGAGCGGGTCTTTAATGAGTTGAAAGCCATCCATAATGACATGGACTTGCCCATTTTTGATCTGCCTGCCGGGTTGTGGCGGCCCGCCCAGCCGGGCGACTCGAAGATCCAGATAACGATGCTTAAGTTCAAAAGTGGGTGAACTGAGTGACCCAATCAGCTTTCGAGAAACTGCACCGGAGTGAGCCGTCCCTGCCTCCTGAAGCGAAACTTCCCCTTCACCGGGCCGCCCGTCATCAATCAGGAGTGAGTTTTCATTCAACGAAAACGCTGCTCCGGTTGTGATCCAGTCGTTGTAAGTTCCCGGCTCAAAATCAGCCAGAATTGTGGCAGCTTTACGAGCCGCCTCCGCCTGCTCTTGTTGAATTTTGAGGGTACGGGCCATGCTCTGTTTTTTTGCGGCAAATTCGTCTTTGTTCGTAAGAAATCCCAGCTGCAGCCAGGCCGAGAGCCAGTCCGTCGGATGGGCCATTATCCGCTTCTGATGGCGAGTCGTCATCGCGCTCAACCACCTGGCCGGCTGATTGAACAATTCCGGCTGAATCTCCAGGATCGCTTTCCATCGTCCATCGTGATGCCGGGCGGCATCAGTGATCATCGCCTCATAAGTGCTGACCGGAACTCGATTCGCGACATCCCGCCGGCTGCTTTGCAGATACCCCGCGAGTGCGTAGTAATCGCGAATCCGGATAGGGTCAAACTTGTGATCATGGCAGCGTGCACAGGCCACCGTCATTCCCAGAAATGTCTTGCTGAAGACATCGAGTTGATTGTCGACCGTATCGCACTCTTCCGAACGGATATCGACCGGCGAATGCTTGCCTTGAGACAACCACCAGAAGGCCGTTCCGCAGATGGATTCATTCAAACCTGTGGCGGGATCAAGTCGTGGTTGCGGCAGAAGGTCGCCCGCAACATGTTCGGCGACAAACTGGTTGTAAGGGACATCGGTATTGAAGGCTCGAATCAGATAATCACGATAAGGCCAGGCATAGGGGATTTCGTAGTCGAACTCGTGGCCGTGCGTCTCGGCATAACGTGTCAGATCCATCCAGTGCCGGGCAAAGCGTTCGCCGTAGTGAGGTGAATTCAGATAATGATTCACCCAATGCTGCCAGGCATCCGGGCGAACGTCGGCCTGGAACTCGGCGATTTCCTGGGCAGTGGGTGGCAGCCCCGTGAGATCGATGGCCAAACGCCTCAAACGAGCCAGCGGTGCGGCCTGAGGAGCATGTGACAACTGGGCCGATTCCAGCTTGGAGAGCACAAACTGATCGATGGGATTGTGAGCCCAGCCAGCCTCTTGAACCTGAGGGACTTGCGGTCTGGTGATTGGTTGGAACGACCAGTGCTTCGCTCGCTCTTCAAAATTGAACTCGGCTGCCGTGCCTTTTTCGGCAGGAACATCGCCAGCGGGCCACGGCATTCCCAGCTCCACCCAGCGAGTCAGATCGGCAATGGCTTCTGCGGGAAGCTTCCCTTTGGGAGGCATCTGATAACCATCGGCTTCGTATTGAATGGCCTCGATGAGCAGGCTTTCCGTGGGCTTTTGAGCGACTGCGGAAGCCCCCGATTCACCGCCTCGCAAGATCGCGTCGCGAGAATCGAGCCTCAAGCCAGCTTTCTGCTGACTGGCTCCATGGCAACTGTGGCAGTTCTCGACCAGGATGGGGCGGATCTTCTTTTCGAAAAACTCGATCTGCTCTTGCGGAAAAGTGGGTGCCTCACCAGCGCTTGTCGCCGGGCTGCCATAGAGCCATGCGAGCGACACGCCGAAGATCACAATTGACTTGAAACACCAGGCGAATTGGCAGGTGGTGGGAAGAGGCTGGGGCATGTCACATCTCGGCAGCAGTGGAGGCTCGGCAGGGATCATTTGTCATACGCGACAAAGCCCTTCGATGCAACGAAAATCCAATCCGCTCGGCGACCTGATCAGGACAATAGTCAGCGATTCATCAATCCTCATCTCGTACGCTGAATTCGAGTTTCCACTTCCCTTCGCTGCGTGTGCTGACACACCAGAGTTCTAACACTCCAAGTTCGGTGATCTTGGAGTGGAACTTGACGGGGACATAGTGCTCCTCGGCCGAATCCCCTGCTGAAAGCATCGTTTCCAGTGAGTCGGTTTCTGAAAGATCATCGGGCGACCACGCTGTCAGTCGACTTCCCGCACGATCATCCTTGCGGACCGATGAACTGAAGAAGCGGAACTGTGCGGGCTGGCCCACAATCAAGCCAATGGGGTCGGAAGGGACATCCACCTCAGTCCCTTCTTCCATCCCAAATGGCACAACGCATAACGCGCGCAAAGGCCTGGGAGCCCCGGGAACAGCCAGCCCTGCTGTTTCAATTCCCACATAGTACGAGCGGGCTGTCCCACCACGAATGCGAACCCCCCCATGCTGCTTGGCCCAGCCGTAATAGGCCGCACCGCGAGCGACTGCATGATCAAGATCTGGTTCCCCTGCCAAAGGTTTTACCGGGGTGGCCGGATACCAGCTTCCGAGAACCTGAGCCAATCGCTGAGCCAGCGCAGGAGCTTTGAAGACACCACCATTCAGCAGCAGATGAGTGGGCCCCGTCGAAACACCGGCAGCATGTGTCGCCAGAAAAGCCGTCACATGCCGGGTAATGCCGGTATCGGTTTCATAGGGCAATCCCAGTTCCTGAAAACCCGATTGCCGACGTTTTTGCGGCAGGCTATCCAGCGAACATTCCGGGAAGAACCCATCCGTCAATAGCTGTGCCACAGCGGCTCGATCCACCTCGACACTCACGGCACCGCCAATCAGCTTGCTGCCCCGTCCTTTGATCGAGATGGTGTGCGTTTTGGGGCCATCAGGGGCCAGCAGCACTTCTTTAGCCTGCCGGCAGGTATGCCAGAGAGAAATCGATTGCCACGGATCGAGTTGTACCCCCTTGGACTGAAACAATTCCGCCACATGAAAGGCCAGTGCCAGATCCATGTTATCGCCGCCGACCAGCAGATGGTTTCCCACGGCCATCCGCTGAAGAGAAAGCTCTCCACCTTCTTCAAGCACCTGCACAATGGTTAAATCTGTGGTACCGCCACCCACGTCACAGACGAGAAGTGTTTCCCCCACCTTGAGTTGCTTGCGCCATTTCTCTCCCTGGCTCGTCAGCCAGGCATAGACAGCAGCCTGTGGTTCTTCAAGAAGAATCAGCGAATCAGGTAAACCCGCGGCAAAAGCCGCTTCACGAGTCAATTCTCGAGCACTGGCATCAAACGAAGCGGGGACAGTCAGCACGACCAGTTGTTCGCTGATCGGCGCATCGGGAAACGCCTGCTTCCAGGCACTCACCAGATGCTCAAGGTATCTCCGGGAAGCGGTGACCGGCGAAATCTTCGTGACATTCCCCGTCGTGCTCTCTTCGCTTCCGACCGGCAGCAGGGCTTGATGACGATCCACCTTGCTATGTCCCAGCCAGCTTTTGGCGGCCATGACCGTTCGCTCGGGGTAATCGGCCGACTGCCGGCGAGCCAGTTCGCCCACACTGAAATCGCGATCTTTACTCCAGGGAACATCGAGCGAACCAGGAGCATCATGTGGCCCCGCACAGTACAGAAACGACGGCAGTGAAGTGCGTGCTTCCGTTGTCTGAGGCGCGACGAGTTGTGGAATCGGCAGCAGCCCGACATCTGGCTTTTCATCACTCAGACGAACGTAGGAAACCACACTGTTGGTTGTTCCCAGATCAATGCCGACGGCAAATTGATGTGCCATTGAAATCCGTTTCCTCGAATAAAAATCTCATGGATCGTCGAGCCGAAGTCCCGTCTCGCGATCTGTTAGTCGCTCATGCCGGTTAGCGTCAGATGCGGATGGGTTTGCCCAGTTCACGACGCAGCGGCACAAATTGACCCGCATGCATCAGAGGATGATTGGCGATGAGCACCACAATCGATCCGACAGTGGAAAACATGGGAGGAAATCCGGATGGCCCCGGTTGATCGAGATCTGCTTCTGTCATCGACAGAAAGAGTTTTCTGGCAGCCTCATTCACACGATCAAACAACACGAAGTAATCTGCCTTGGCGAGATAAGCCGGTGTGACGCCGCTTTCAAGAGCTGCTTTGGAATAGGCCTTCGAGAAGCCCTCAGGGAGTTCCATACCACTCCCGGGTTTAAGGCCTTCCAGCATGTGATTGGCTGAACTGATCAGATGCCCGAGTTGCCACGCAGCGCAATGGCAACCCGGCCCTGCGGGTAATAGAAACTCTTCTTCGCTCAAATCATCCAGGTACGTTTTCAGTACCATGGAACTCATATTCAGGCTCTCGACCGCGATCTGCATCGCCTGCATGATTTCTCTCCCCGAATTCTGATCTCAGGGAGATGGCTCGCTAAAGCCGATAGTTTCTCCCTCACGGAGAGTTTAGCGTTCCAACCTGCGGGAGGCACCCAACCAGCCATGGTCGATATTCGACACACTCCGGAAGTTCAATCATCAAGCCCAGTGTCGCTCTGGCCGTGAGCAGAGCAGATTGGCTTCGGGATCATTCACGAAGCTCTCGCTCACGGGGTCAAAAGTCAGCTTACGCCCCAGAATCCAGGCAATCGCTGCCGCATGGCTGGCAATGTGAGACCGCCGCATGACATCCGGATTCGAGGCTGTCTTGCCGCGAGTGCGAATGCAGTCGAAGAAGTCTCGGGCATGCACCGAAACATCCAGCCCCTTCACCCGCTTTTCCGCAGGTGGTTGATCTTTGGCCAGCGCTTCTGGCTGAACAACCAACTCTCCACTATCGCCCGTTTCGACCCAGCCTTCATCGCCGATAAAGCGCACCGGGCAGGTCCCTAAACGGGTAATATATTGTGGCGAGCGTTCTCCAAAAGGAGTTTCGAGGAAATCAACAATCAGCTTCACACCATTGGCATAAGTACAGACGATGGTTTTCTCCTGCGGCTCATAACTGATCGGCATGGTGTTATCCGCCTGATTGGCCCACTGACACAGATCAATCGTGTGAGCACCCCAGTCGAGCAGTCGGGCTCCGGAATCAAAGTCCCATTGGCCACGCCAGCCACCATCGACATACTTCTGATTGAATGGTCGCCACGCCGCTGGCCCCAGCCATAAGTTCCAATCCACTTCCTGCTTGGAAGGTGTCTTCTGAGCTGGCAACCACGTGTTATCCAGCACAGGAATATAGACCGAGGCATGCATGGTGTGCAGCTTGCCGAGCTTCCCCGTATGAGCCAGTTCGACCGCTTTCTGGAAGTTGGGAACACTGCGCCGCTGTGTCCCTGCCTGAAAGACACGCTGCTGGCTGTGCATGGTGTCGGCCAATTGCTGACAGGCTTCGATGGTGATGCCGCAAGGCTTCTCGCTGTAGACATCTTTTCCTGCTTTGGCAGCGAGGATCGAAGCAGCGGCATGCCAGCGATCCCCCGTCGCGACAATCACCGCGTCAATATCTTTGCGATCGATGAGTTCGCGGAAGTCGTTGTAGAGACGACAGTCGCTGTTCTTGTAATGTTCATCGACCAGCTTTTTGCCGGCATCCCGTCTTCTCGCCTGCACATCGGCAATAGCCACGCACTGGACATCAGGGAACTGCAGCATCGCCTTCAGATCATAAGTACAACGTGGGCCAATCCCGATCACACCCAGCGTGATCTTCTCACTGGGAGCCGTCGTCTGTTCACGCCCCAGCACATGGGCCGGCAGAATTGTCGCTGCTGCAATCGCCGCAGTACTGGATTGCAGGAACGATCGACGAGAAGGCTGGCTTCGCTCGGACATGACTCTCAATCTCCCAGGGTGCGGATTCATGACTTTGCAGTATATGCAAATCTGTTGATGAGATGACAGCCTGTTCTTTTCATGACGGGATTCGTCACCACGAGGGCATCTGTGGGCGAGTCACCATCTGTGAACAGGGATCACGTCAACGGATCCGCTACTTCACCATCGCACCCTGGACGTAGTCTCGTGACTTCCAGACCGAAGGGAGCCCGCGCAGTTTTCGCACCATGGCCGACCATTGAATAGCCAGGAAGATCAGCACGGAGAGCGGATGCAGTACCCAACCCAGAAGACTTTGACGATAGCTCACCAGTGCCAGTGTGCGCGGAAGCCAGGCACAGAAGAGACTCGCTGCCGCGACCACGAGCGTCCAGGTGCAGTCACATTGCATGGCGAGAATCACCCACAGCGAAGGCAGAATCTGTCCCATACTCAAGATGATCGTCGTCGGCACAATCAAAGCCGGAGACCCCAGACCCGCCGTGGCGTTCTTTTCCAATCCCTTCCAGGTCTCGTATTCCGAGTGGTACATGCGGCACACCGCTGTCGATGTCGCATCGAAGAGATCGGTTCTCAAGCCATGACGACGGTACAGCCGGGGTAATTCGAGTCCATCATGCAAGGACTGTTTCACCTGCTCATGACCAGATGTTTTCTCGTAACCCGATCTGGTCGAAAGGATCAACTGGCCACAGGCGGCTCCCACAGACGGGTCAGTCGTCTTCCGCATGCGACCCATCGGCAGAAAGCCCAGCAGCACAAAATGGATGAGGGGAATCAGCAGCCGATCGAGAAACCCCGAAAACTCCTGCCGCGGTACACCACTCACCAGATCAACCTGCGTCTGCTGCAGAAAGCTCACTGACCGAGCAGCACCTGTGGGTTCGAGCGAGACATCCGCATCGATGAACAGAAACAGGTCATAGCGGGCACGTTGAGAAAGTGCCCAGCAGGCGTGCTGTTTGCCACACCAGCCTGAAGGTAAAGGGGGTGCCGACTCCAGCCGGACCCGGGGATCCTGCTGGCTGAATTCCCGCACAATTTCAGCGGTCCGATCGGTCGAGGCATCATCCAGGACAATGACTTCGAATTCGATACCCCTGGTCTGCAGAGCACTTTCCAGCACCCGGCCAATCGATCGCTCTTCGTTCCGTGCCGGAATGAGGATCGAAACTGGTGGTAACGGCTCCATCGAAAGTGACGGCGTGCGATATCTCATCCAGTTAATGACAAACATTAACGCCGGCCCACCAGCCAGAAACAGACTCGCCAATGACAGCAAAAACAGCAGCAAAAGAATTTCCTTGAAAGGCGAGTGTAAGGTTGAACCGTGAACAACGTGCACTCAAAGTGTTATAGATCCCGCTCCCAAATCGCCAAAGCCTCAGAAATACGAGCCTCGAGCCATGGATCGAATCTTTCCAGAACGTCCCCTGATCTCTCGGAATAGGAGAACTCGAATGGGCTATCTGATAATGGCACGACTTCCCCCCATCGAATATTCTGTTCCGGAGAATTTTGATAATCGCCCACATTGCGCCGATAGGTCATTGGAACACAGCCTAGGTAACCTATTTGACTTCTACCTATACCATGAAATGCCACTAAGAACTCAAAGCGATCTACCCCTTGGATAGTAAGTCGGCACCATGATTGATAGATATTCCTATCTGCGAAGTAATTAAGCTTCTTCGCAGCTTCAATAATTTGACCTGCAAAAAAATACGACCTTTCAGATTCAAAGTCAGCGCAATCGAAATAAGCGCGGTACTCGGTAGAGCTTTGGAAAACTATATTAAGGTTATTAACCGTCTCTTTTAACTGCTGTGATGTTGTTCGCCAAAGCTCGATTGAAAGTGCTATTGCCTGTTGCCTGCTATTGTCGGCACTGGCAACTCTTTGCTGAAGCCGTGCTGCAATGGACAAGATCTGGCTCGAAACCGTTGCTTCTGTTTGAACCAGCTGATCCGCGTAACTTACTGCCGCTCGTAACTCCTTAAGTTGGTGAGCACCAATCAATTTGATAAGCGGCTGTAGATCGCCATTATCAGCCTTGCGAATCGCGTCGATGTATTGCGGCTTTTCCTTTCGATCGATCACCATCGGCAGCCAGCGGCCTTTGAGCAGAACCATCGTTGCCAGCGTCCTCGCCACACGTCCGTTACCATCTTCAAACGGATGGATCAAAGTAAAGCGGTGATGCAGCCAGGCAGCTTCAATATCGGGAGGAACACCAGCGTCCAGGTGCTGTCTGTGCCACTCCACAAGTTGATCCAACTCCGAGGCGACTTGCTCAGGTGGGCAATATTCAAACCGGCCTCCTCCGGGAAGATCGACATGATTGGGCCACGTCTTCCAGTCACCCAGTTTCAATTGCCGGGGGCCACGATTTCCAAATTGATCAACCGCGAGGTATGTCTGCTGGTGAGCCATCAGTACCTGATGCAGTTCGCGAATAAAACTGACTCCCAGCGGACGCTGATCCGACACAAACGAGTAGAGTCCTTGAATAGCTCTCTGATGATCCTCAATCTTCCGTAGTACCTCGATGGGCTCTTCATTGCCCACGTCTTCATGAGAAATCAAAGCGGCATCGAGTCCATGCTGAATCAATGTCTCTGTCGCAGACCTTGAGACCGTGTAAGCATCTTCGATGATTCCTGTTTCAATCGACCAGCGGCGGTGCAACCTCTCGGTAAACTCCTTATAAGCGTCGCTCTGCCTCAGTTCTTCTGCCCGGTCAATCCATGCCTGCATCGCAGCTTGAACTGCCTTGTCAACCAGCGTTTCGCGCCAGTCTTCCGGCAGATCTTCGATGGGTGACCAATGGCGGGAAACGGGCTCCTGCGACGACATGAACAGATTCTCCTCGGGTTGTGCCCTAACCACCCACTTCCAGCCGGATGTGCTGAATGTTGTGCTTGACCAGCCATTCGAGCCAGCGCTCCTGGTCTTCGGTAATCTCCAGTTCCGTCCGGCTGCTGCTGTCGAGTGGCGAAACGATCGTCAGCACACCATCCTCCAGCGTGACCTTGGCATCGGCTGCATTGATCCAATACTCCCGGGGCGATAATTGTGCGGGGGCGTCGCCCGTCCCCGCAGGAGAGGCAAAGTAGGTCACGTCATGCCGGAAGCGATCCGGCATGACGCACGCGGCAATATCGGTCCGATCAACAGCAATCACTCGAATGGCCATTACCAGCCTGCTCCCTTGGTCTTGGTTGGAATCCGGCACAAGTACATATCTGCCGTAATATACAGCGTCGAACCGTCATCGCCCCAGGCACAGTTCGCTGTGGCTTCTTTCGTATCAATTCTGCCCAGAAGTTTTCCTGCGGGAGAATAAACATGCACACCCCCAGGCCCTGTGGCCCAAAGCCGACCTTGCACATCGACTTTCAGACCATCGGGTAAGCCTTTGTGCTTCCCTACCATACTGGTGACATCGACCAAAGTCGTCCCTTCCCCAAGCGTGCCGTCCTCCTTCACGGGAAATTTCTTGATGATGGCAGCCTTCGGATCGGACTGGGCGACATACAAGAACTTTTCATCAGGCGAGAACGCAATCCCATTTGGTCGAGTCATTTCCTTGGTGAGCAACGTGAGCTGATGGCGACCATCGGCTTTCAACGCCAACCTGTAAACACCGCAGAAGTCAAGTTCTCGCAATGGGTCTTCAGCACCTTTGGGGAGCCCGTAAGGTGGATCCGTGAAGTAGTAGTCGCCGTTGGATTTCATGCAGACATCATTGGGACTGTTGAGCCGCTTACCCTCGTAATTATCGACGAGAGTTCGCTTGCCGCCCTGATGCGTCAGAACCGAAAGGCGGCGGTCGCCATGTTCGGCAGAAACGAGCTGGCCTTTGCTGTCAAAGATCAAGCCATTGCAGCCAGGTTCATTGCCATAACCGGTGGGACCGGTGAAGCCAGAAGGTTTGAGAAATAATGATGACCCTTTGCCCAGTTCCCACTTCATCACGCTATTGCGGGGAATATCGGAAAAGAGCAGATACTTCCCTTCGCGATTCCAGACAGGCCCTTCGGCCCATTCGAAACCACTGGAGATCACTTCGATCTTCGCATCGGGCGCCAGCACTTCATCGAGTTCTGGTGAGACGCGAATCACTTCACCCAGAATCGGAAAGTTGGTGGTGTTCTGAGCCTGTGCCACAGAGACCACACCCATCGCGAGAGTGGCTGCCATGGTGCAGGTGAAGAGAGACCAGCGGTGGAGCGTAAGCCGCAAGTTCATCAGAGATGCCTTTCAAAGGAGGTTGATTCATGTCGGGTCAATTTGAAAACTCATTCCAATAAATTACCACGTTATGCGTGGCGCGGCCGCCGGCTATCAGATCAGGTTGGCCATCGCCGTTGAGGTCGGCTGCCAAAGCGTCTTCCACAGCGCATCCACCATCGTCAATCACATGCTTTTTCCACGTTGATCCTGTTGGGCCATCGGAACTTTTGGCGTCAACACACTCAAAAACCATCAAGCCCGGCCCCTTGGTCAGAGCCGTCCCTTTCTCTCGAAATCCCACCACGACTTCATCGTAACCATCATGATTGAGATCAACCGTCCACAATGCATGCCCCTGCTTCAGGCCCGTTTCCAGAACCACCCGCTTCCACTGGGTTCTTTCATCATTTTCCGAAACGTAGACCACGGCATCTGTCCCATGCATCGGTTCGATCGTTGCCAGATATTGTCTGCTGGAGAGAATCGAGCCCCCCTTGGCATTCCAACTCAACTGACCAGACTTGACTTCACCAGCCCCTTTTTGCTCCGGCGATGTCCCACTGGCACCTTCGACCAGCTTACGCTTTGCAAAAGCAGCAGGCCGTTTCAAGTCGATTAAGTGCACACCTTCCTGTGATGCGGTCAACGTTTCCATATCGCGCCCCGGATTCCAGTCGATATGCGTATGCGCGTGCAATCGGTTGAGAGTCGAGTCGAGAGGAATAGCCTGCCAGCGATCAGTCACTGGGTTCTTTGGAATCTCAAAGGCCAGCAGCCTGGCTCCTTCCGCCACGGAGCGATTGAGCGGTGAGACCACCAGTTGCGGCTTTCCCTTCCCCTGCACATCCGCAAACGACATCCGGTGCGTGCTGAGTTCTTGACCAATCAAGTTCACCTTCCAGAGCGCCTTGGGATCGGCCTGCCTGCTGATCCACTGCAACGTGCCAATCTTCGTCCAGCCGGCGCCCACTGCGAAGTCGATCTGACCATCACCATCGATATCGTGAGCCGCCAGACAAACGTTATCGCGTTCGGTCTGATCCTCGAGAATCACATGCTTTTGCCAGGTAGGATTTTCATACCACTGAATGCGGTTCTCACTCACCGCCACCACATCCGGCTTGCCATCGCCATTCACATCAGCCGTACTGACGGCATAACAGACTTTGCCGATCTCAGGGTCAATCACCTGTCGCCGAAACTTCGGGAACTCGGCTGCAGTGGCGGATGTCCACAACGAGACACCAATCAATAAAGTCAATATGTGGAAACGCATGGAAGCAACCTCTGCTGTCGTTAGCTCATCAGCAGTCGAGTGAGCGACAACCCATCAACTGAAGAACATTTGTTGTAACGCAAAGGGAACCACAAATGACAGCCCCACCTTCTCTGTTTCAGAGGCCCGGGAGCCTGCCCTACGAATTCGCCCTCCGCTAATCCAGTTGCATCAAGGCGAATTTCAAATAGCGGAATTCTCGCAGGGCCAAAGGAGCGGGATGATCGGCCGGGGGGCCGTTGAACGTGAGAATCCGTCCGCGCCGGCGGGCTGCACTCAACGATTCTTCGCAGATCTCTAAAAACTGCTGATCACGCAAATGACTCGAACAGGAGGCGACGGCCAGCAGACCGGATGCACTCACCAGTTCTGCCGCCATGCCAAACAGCCGCTCGTAGCTCGCAATCGCCCGGGTCAGCGATTCCTGCGACGGCGCAAATGAGGGTGGATCAACAACCATCACTTCCCACCGATGGCCAGCCTTCTTGGCCTCTGCGAGAAAATCAAAGACATCAGCTGCAATCGCCTCGTGCTGACTGGCCGGAAGTTCGTTGAGTTCCCAATGCTGCCGAGCCACTTCAATCGCCGGTTCTGCCACATCGACGCTCGTCACATGCTGAGCACCACCCACGCCTGCAGCAATCGAGAATCCACCGGTATAACTGAAGAGATTCAGCACACGGCGATTGTAAGACAGCTTCCGGATCAGTGCCCGATTCTCGCGCTGATCGAGAAAGAACCCGGTCTTCTGGCCATGCAGCACATCCGCAGTGAACTTCAGCCCGTACTCGAGAAAGGGGACAGCCGCCTCTGTCAGTTCACCCGCAATCACGCGGGCTTCTTTCCCTCGATCGCGTTCCCGCTGCACCACAGCTTTCACTCGGGTAGCCTGCATCAGCCACTCCGCAATCCCTTCGGCCTGCCAGAAGGTGGTGGCTGCGGGCCCATCAAGCTTTATGACAGCCACATCCCCGTAAACATCGACGACCAATCCCGGCAGGCCATCTCCTTCGCCATGGAACAGTCGAAAACCTGTCGTCAGATTCGGGCGTCCCGCTATGTCATCGACGGGGGCCGCACCTTCGATCTGATCTCGGGCAGAACCATCTCGCGAAAACGGATTGCGAAACAGCGCCTTTCTCAAACGATACGCCCGGTCAAACTGCCGCCTCGCCCAGCGATCATCAAGTCGATCTTTTTCGTCGCTCGTACAGGCGCGGAAGGCAATCGGACTGTTCGGATCGACATACCCTTTGGCAATCTCGCGATTGTGCTTGTAATCGAGCAAGACAGCTCTTGATCCCGCGGGAACTTTCGGAATCTCGCGCAGAGACTCTGCATAAACCCACGGATGCCCCCTCCGAATGGAACGCGATAAATCTCGCGCCAGGCGTAAATGAACCGGGGGACGATCAACAGGACGAATCAGCGACATCACGCCAGTTTGACAAGAAATCTCCCATCTCGCCAGCGGTCGGACGTCCTTGGCACACAACCTTTCACGCAGCCTTGGGTGGCACGACCCTGAAGCCCAAAAATCAAAACAGTGCGAAAGGGCGTGGTTCTTTCCCGGGTGGCAGGGGGCGGATGTCTTCATCCGCCCCCTGGTCAATCGAATTCACCAGCACAAATGCATCCGAAACATGCTTTTCTGAGTTTTCAACTGTTTGCTATGAACAGTCAACCTCCCATGACCTGGGGGCAAACGAGGACGTTTGACCCCAGCCACTCATTCTACTGCCACACCTCAGATCAGCACGCCTGCAAAGTTGTGTTTCAAAGACAGTAGCGGTCGGCCCGCTTCGCCACGATTGATGGAGTGCCCCCGGTTCGATCTGTCATGCCAACCCATTTCCAGCTAAACTCAATTATTCAACATTCCAGCAGTTGAACAGAGATCACACCACGCGATTCTTGAAACCAGTGAACATGCGAGTCCATTCTCCACTCGGGAATCTCCGCAAATTCACCCCGTAACGATCAGCACCCGGTATCGACGAACTCCCCGAGAATCATCAAGGGCTTCACCAATGCTGCACATCCCTCACCCCTCCAGCCGCCGTCACTTTATGGGTCAATCGGCAGGGCTTCTGGCTGCAATGGGTCTGTGGAATACCAACTTCGGGCAACTCGAACGCCCACTGCGTGCCGACGAACCGGCTCTCGACCTGATCAGTGCTGATATCAAGCGGCTCATTACCAGGCAGGCCACCCCTTATAATGCCGAGCCACCCGCTCCAGAACTGACTTCGCAATGGCTCACACCCACCCGCAGCCTGTATGTTCGCAGCCATGGGAAGATTCCCCGGATTGACGAAAAGAGTTTCCGGCTCAGCATCAGTGGTCTTGTCGAGCGTCCCGTCACGTTCACTTTGCCGGAACTTCAAGAACGCTTCCCCGCCACTTCGACTCTCGCCACCATGGTTTGTGCCGGTAATCGGCGCAATGAATTCGCACTCGGCGGACGCAAAGCGCCGGGTGTCCCCTGGGATGTCGGTGCGATTGGAACGTGTGACTGGCAAGGCGTTTCACTCGCTCAAGTTCTTAAGCATTGCGGCGTCAAAGCCGAGGCCAAGCATATCTGGTTTGAAGGACTGGATGCCGTCGAAGGCCACGGAGATCCCTTTCCTTTCGGGGCCTCCATTCCCCTCGAAAAGGCAATGCAGGATCAGGCGGGAGAAGAAACTTTGCTCGCCTGGGGGATGAATGGTGACCCCCTGCTTCCCGAGCATGGCTTCCCGCTGCGTAATGTCGTCCCAGGCTACATTGGTGCCCGCAGTGTGAAATGGCTGGCCAAAATTGTTGTGAGTGACAAACCCTCGCCCAATTTCTTTGTGCAGGATGTGTACAAGGTTGTTTACGACGACAAACCCGAATCAACAGCGAATGCCGCTCCGATTATGGAGTTTATCCTGAACTCGGCCATCACCGAAATTCGCCGCTTCGATAACAACCTGCGCATTCGCGGCTTCGCACTCGCTCAAGGGAGCCTGGGCAACGCGATTGAACGCGTTGAAATCAGCACCGATCGCGGCAAGAGCTGGCAGCCGGCCCGGATCATCACCGCTCCCGGGAAAAACACCTGGTCATTATGGTCAGCGACAATCCCGGCTGAGGGAGTGAAGACAGTCACTGTCCGCGCCTTTGATCGTGCGGGAAACTCACAGCCCGAATCGCAGAAGTTCAATATTAAAGGCTATCAACTCAACTCCTGGCACACACTCCCCGTAGCAGGTGCCGGTCAGGGCGCGTAAGCCAGATTCACGACGCTCGATGAGGTCGTAAAGGGTTCTTGATGGGTGGGTTACTGCTGCCTACCCGTCCCCAGCTATCTCAATGCTCGCCTATCAAAGTCGCTCTGATCTCGTGCAAAAGGGCAGGTGAGATATCGGCGGGGCGATGCTCCAGGACCTTTTGGAGAGCGTCCTCAAAGTCGATCTGGTACGCAACGGATAAGGCAGCAGCGGAGATAATCGGTGATCTGCTCATTCCCGCCCCGCAGCAGACGAGCGTGGGTATGCCCGCCATAATCAGCCCTTTGACCGCATCAATGGCGAGGCGTAGCATGGTACGGTCATTTCCCTCCCCATCGAGGAGTGGATACCGCTGGTAGATTAATTCCCGGGGCGGCTGAATAGGCGGTTCCTCGACGGATAGTTGTACGATCGCCCTGATACCGGCGTCGAAGATCGCCCGAAACGCTTGCCCGTCTCCTGCGTGGCCGATCCAAATGGGGTGAGGTTCGATCTGATTCATCGCCTCGACGACTCCCTGACTTCGAACTGCCGCCTTTACGAAGTCCGCAACTGGGGTGAGCGTGCCTGAAAACCGCACTCGATATTGCCACAGTCTAGCAAGCGCTGTCTGTTCCCACAGGGCAGGCCTCCGCCTGCCTGTCTCAATCACAACTCCGGGGAAAATCAGAATCTCTACCAGGACCACCTGGCCCCTTCTCACCTTCCTGTCTAATAATCCACATCCGCAGCGCCCACGCGACAGCCATGAGATGAAACGAATTGGTAGAAGTTCAGAGGCATGTCAAAGGGAAGCAACCTTTGTGAACCCGCAGTGCTAGAAACCAGTAGAAGATGAAAACGCACACTGGTACTTATGCCTCATTCTTTGCCAGATATTTTACTCGAAACAGTCTCCAACCTTGAGTTTTACAATGCCTCCCCATGGACCAACCCCAAACGGCGGATCACCTGAAATTGAGCGAACAATAGATTTTTCCTTTTCTACCCCGCTGGTGGGCACAGTAATGTCTTGCGGCCGAGTCCAGATGATCGGCTCCGCTGACTCAACTAGAAAAATCGGATTGGGAGAGGGCCTTGATCTGCCGTCCCACGTAGGATCTACTCCCCAGTCGCCGTTGCGTGACAAGGCAGCGTAACGAGTCTTGCCTCCACCATCTTGCTTTACAAACTTGAAAAGACGCTCTGGCATTTTATCGACAAGGGCACGATTAATCTGGCTGTCCCACGAGTGAGAAAGGTCAAACTGCGAATACAGTTCCCGCTCCCCTAAAAACGGAAGAATCAGAACTCGCCAACTCAGCCCTTCCCCTCCATCTTTTGGGTTAGTACTCAGGGGAGGCAACACCCCATAAACATCTCTGTATCGCATTAAAGCAAATCGAATCTGCGCGATCATACCTCTTCGATATGTATTATCAATCGCCTTGCGATGATTGAGTATATTCTGGACTAATAACCCAGCGAGAACGATAGAAACAACAGCCGCCATAAACAGTAAAGGACGTGTGAAAAGGCGACTTTTGAAATTCATCACTCTCTCCTGAGCAAGATCGCCTGGCGTGATCATTCCGGAAACCTACATGATGCTGGTACCAAGTGCAGCCCCTGGATCGACGTTCCTCGGCCCAAAGCGGGACGCCGGCCGCCACGAACGGGTACCACATGCCCCGAACCGCGTTCCGGTGGGTGCGATGATTTGTAGACTATGCGTCACTAACCCGCGCGAGCTCCGCAAGTATGCCAGGACGGTTGGCGTCAACGAATGAGTCGAGCAATGACCACACGTCCTCGCTACACCCGGACTCCGCATAGACGTAAAGTCGCTGCGATTCACGTTCAACTTCTTTCGGAAGTGATCCTAGGTCGCCGTGTAGCTCGTTGAAGCTCGTTACCTGATAAAGCGTAGTCCTATCAAAGTCGGATCGCAATTGCGAAGTCGATATGCCGTGCGTTTCGAGAATCCCATGGATGTTTTGCAGGACTTTAGCTGTCGCATGTGCTCCGATTTGATGGAAGGACTCGATTGTCTCAGAGATATAGCGGCCCGTCGAGTTCTCCAGAAAGCCAAGCATTCCCTGCATGTTGACCTCCGTGTCGAAGTCAAGCACGAGTATGACCACACGAAGCGAGGACGGAACGGCGAATATCTGGTCGCGAGCTTTGCAGAACGCAGGCTCGTAAATTCGAGTCGACAGCCGCTCAATGAGCTCGCGTGAAGTCAGATCTTCGAATTCTGAGAGAAATGTCATGTGTTTCCTCCCCGTGCCAACGAGTAACCCAAACTTTGCAACACGGCAGACGGGACGCGCAGTCTGCCCGCTCGACGCTCAAGCTGGGTTCCCTGCAGCAAACGGTTAGAGGGCGTAATCATGCCTGAATCAGTTCCACTTTGTGTCCGTCCGGGTCGATAACAACTGCTCGACGGCCCCATTCAGAGTCACGAGGTGCGCTGGCGACTGCGTCTGGAAAATCGCTCAATGCGACTATTGCCTCATCAACCGATAGGACCCGAAAGCCAATGTGAGTGCCCAGTGTGGATGCACCGTCGGACTCTGGATAAAGCTCGAACACAACGCCCCCCGGCAACTCTGCGGCGTAGTGCTCAGGTCCCGCACCATGCCTATGCTTGCTGAAGTGCAAACCAAGGCGTGAGTAGAATGCCGCAGCACGCGTTATGTCCGGCGACCTCAAGACGACGAGATTCAGGGTGATATTCATTACGCGTAACAGGCTCCTGGCAACACATTGTACCGAATGCGGCGAGTGATGCTTATCGTTGCAGCAGATACCAAGCCGCATCCGGTTCATGCGATGTTTTGGATTATCACCACGTTCCTTCAAGAGACTTCGAGCAGGTGTCGTGCTCGAACATCAATCGACCGCAGTAGACCGAATTGTGGTTCCTGCACCAACACCAATCGGCTGACGTAAGGCGGCTGGAACTCAATATCGAGGATCTACGCCCACTCGAAAAGCGAAAAGGCTCTTCGATCAGTTATCGAAGAGCCTCTGTGTTACATCCAAGCGGAGAGGGAGGGATTCGAACCCTCGGTACCCTTTCGAGTACACAGCATTTCCAGTGCTGCACAATCGACCGCTCTGCCACCTCTCCAGAAGGAATGGCCTCAGCCATTCTTGTCTCAGCCAAAGCTCCGGCGATGTATCAACTCGCCAGGAGACCTATGGCTCGAATATTTCTCAGCTGTCCTATTATTCGGCGGCTTCAGTGCCGGCCTTGCGGGCAGCGACCAGCTCGTTGTTCTTTTCAATCACGGCGACGGCATTCAGCCGGCGGGAAATCTTCAGGCAGTTGGCAGAAAGCTCGCGGTAGGCTGGGTACTTCGAGAACTTCGACTGCTCAACACCAGCCTTGCCCAGTGTTTCAGCCTGCTGAGCCAGTGCTTTGCGGGCGGAGGAAAGCTGACGTTCGAGAACTTCACGGCTGAGTGGCATGGAAAAAAACCTTTCGATACAGCTTCAACTTCTGCAAAGACCTACGACAAAGGCAGAGTTGAATTTATTTGGCCTGGGCTGATGTCTGTGAGAATCTTTTGTCGGGATCTGGCAAGAGCCAGTTCAGTTCAACCATTTCAATATGAACAGAATTCGCAGATCAGGGTCGGCAATAAAACAACACAATGCCGGGACTTAAATCCGCGAACGAACCGGGCAGTTTCGCAGATTAGCCGCTGTCCTTCAACTCCACGGCCTATCAGATTTTTCAGCAGGCCCATACAGCACCCCGTGGCTCCCGCGGATCCTCCCGGGTTAGATCGAGCTTGTTCAGATCGCTGAACTCCCCGGTGACTTTTGGCCACAGGCAGGGAGCTTTCACCACGAGTGTTTCTTTTTCACCTCAAAGCCCTGTTGCCAATTTCCCACAGTGGCTTTTGTGGAATACATAATTCGCAAGCTTCTTCCATGAAACGCTTTATGTCGAAATCAGAGCGGCTAAAGTGTCATCCCATGTGGCCTTCTGGCAACGTGATCAAGTGGAAATGAATTCGAAAGGAGATGGGCTCATAAAACAAATGTCGAGCCGTAACATTATGGATGCAAACGAGTTGCAGTGATCAGCCTGCCTCGAAAGTGTTCAGTTGGTGGAACGGTGGATCCCGTTTGGCATTCAAGGTGCTTTACATTCTGTCATCACCCGGCAACGACTCAACACTGCTGGTAACGCTTAACAGCAATTACAGAACATCCATCAGAAAGAACTCGAATCATGGCTCACCTGCTCAACCAACTGATCAACGACGAAGCTGGTTTCATCGTTTCGGCCGAACTCGTCCTCGTCTCGACCATTGCTGTCCTGGCCATGATCGTCGGGCTGTCCGAAGTCGCCCTCAATATCAACAACGAACTCGAAGACGTGGGTGCAGCGTTCGGCAACATCAATCAGTCCTACAAGGTCGGTGGACTCGATGGCCACATGGGTGGTACCTACGGCTCTAAGTACAGTGATCGTCAAGACTTCTGCGATAACTACTGCAACATCGTCCCGAATGGCGACTTCTCCGGCGAACGCCCATAAGGCTGGCTGAAAAACTTGATGAATCGCCTCTTAAACGACTCCGCGCACCGTTGATCGCAGATTCAGAGACACCCAAAAGCCAAGAGCCTGTTGGACGGCAATCCAACAGGCTCTTGGCTTGAATGTTTTTCATCAACAGTCACGTTACAGCGCAATACCCTGGCGAACCAGATGTGGCTGTCGACTGGAAGTGGCGCTTCTTCAGTTCAAAATTACGTACGAACCTTTGCTCGCTTGGCCTTCCGGGCCTTCGAACTGGCAGGACGTGTACCATGATTGGCGGGCTTCAGTTTGCGTGTGTTCTTGGCCATGTTGGGCTACTTTTGAGAAAGCACTAGACGAACTACAGAAATTTTTCCTTGGTAAGCAAGGAGAAAAGAGTGTAATCGAGTCCTTTCCCTTTGCCAAGCGAGTGCAGCCAGAGCCGAATTTCCTGCCCGGAAAGAATGGCATAACTTCATTCCATGCATGGCGTTATTGCGATCTAAGCGATATTCTTCAGAGACTGGTTTTGGCTGGGTCAGGTTCTGAATTCAGGAAAGTGCGGGACAATGAAAGGGCCTTGGGGACGCATACAGACCGATTGCCGCCGCGTCTGGAAATGCCCGGCATGCGGTGCACAGCGATTATTGCCAGCCACGATCACTTCGGTCGTTTGCCAATGTTCTGGACGTGAAGGTTCGAATCGCGGAAGTTCTGGTCAGGGTTCTCACGATTCGCCCCGGTGGATGATTCTCGAAGAAGCCAGCCTCAGGAAGCTGCGTCCGATCGTCGAGTTCGATCCTCACGCGCCACGCGGCCCTCAGTTTCTGGAGGATGCTGATCCCCATCGCATTTCTCAGCCCGGTGTCGTGCAACCTCGCACAGTTCCTAAAGGGCCAAAGCCTCCTTACCAGGGAACTGGTGCCAGTTCTCGCCAGCCATCAGCTCCTGTCGCTCCTCAAGCACCCGCACCTGCCGCGAAGTCCGAAGACCAAACGCCCTCTCGGAATGCCGCTGGTCTTCGAGAAACACACGAAGATGAGAATGTGCCCGAGGTAAATCCTCAGCAACCGGCAGCAGACAGGTCTGCGGACAGGCGTGCCCACGAGAGCCGATCATCTCAAAAGCGTCGAGGTGTAGAGGAAATCCCCGGCAGTCAGAATCAGGAGCTGTTGGAACCTGATCTCCATCATGAGTCAGAACCGCAGCCTGCTCTTCCTCCCGATGTTCCTGAGATCAAAACGGCATCCGCGGCACGGGAAGCCAGGCGAAAATCTCCCCATCAAGAGCCTCGCAGTTCCACAGGTTTAAGCCCGACAATTTCTCGCCCGGCAAGTGCCAGTCGTGTTAGTAGTGCCCCAGAATCGAACGATGATTTTGCAGCCGGGCTTGATCTCTCCGAGACTTCAGATTCCCCTCAGACAAGTTCTCGCCCGGTCCATCAGAGTCGCCCACAAACACCGGCTCATCAGCCTGCCGACGATAAAAAACGATCCGAGACGAAGCCTGCTAAAATGCCACAGCCAGATGATGAGGCCTTTGGAGAAGGATTGATTTCCTGAGACGAAGCCTGTCAGAACCTGCACAATGTTTGATGATCTGGATTACCAGGCGCGGTGGAAACGAACCTGAAGCAGAAAGTCTCGACGATGGGTTCGCCAATTGAAAATGGTCAGGCAGGATTCGCAGGAGGAGGAACCAATCCTCTCGCAGCGGCTGACTGGACCATTGATGTAGAAGCGGAAATCCATCAACTGGATCACCGGGCCTTTGTGGTGATGCCGCGTGTCCTGCGACGGGTGATTCGCAGTGAACTGGAGCTGTCGAGCATCTGGCTGAGTGTGCCCCACTCAAGAACCTATGTGATTCCTCGGGACAGACTGGTCTGGTTTGTGGCTCGTGATGAGCTGGGAATCGAGATCGGCGAAAGTTTACCCGATACGATCATTCTCATTGCACGCGAAGATCGATTCGCGGGTTCACCCATTGAGAACAAGCCTCAATTGCTGAGGCTGTACTGGCGGGCGCTCTTTCATGCCCGGCTCGATCTGGCCATGTATCAAAAAGTCGAGCCCGGTAGTTTTCCCCTCGCGGAACTGCGTTCCAGAATCGACCAGATTGGCCAAACAGAATTCGATGAGATCAAAGGGGTCTTAAAAAGTGAAGGTCTGCTGCTCGATCCAGAAAACCCCCGGCAGATTTACGCCGAGTTCGCAGCTTTGTTCTTCGAATTGAAGTTTTTTGAGCCAGACCTGCTGACATATTATTTCCCTTCCCTAGGCATCAACGCTGCACTTGAAGCCATGCTGCGCGAGGGGATTGCTGTCGAAGAAATCTTCCGGGAAACATGCCCACTGGAGCTGAAGACCACCGAAGTTCAGGAAGATCAGGTCATCCCTACGGAGGCAACGCCTGAATCTGGCCATCGCAAAAGACAGAAACGATCAGCAGTCAGAGCCAGACGGTTTGTTCGAGCAGCGAGCAAACCCGCCGCGAGAGGTAACGATGCTCGTGCGGCAATTCTTCTGGCCAGCGCGCTCGAAGCGGCACCCACGGAGATGACTCGGGAAATTCAGTCCCAGTTCGAAACACACCTCGATCATCTCGCAACACGCCTGATCCATGCTCTCGAGCTGGAAGAATCGACCCATCCTCGCTGGAAGGAAGTTCTGGCCTCTCTGACAGAAGCTGCCCAGTATGGGTTCTGGAATAACGCCTCGCGACTGGTGTACGACCTGCAGAAAGTCTGTATCGATTCCGAGCGGGAAACCTATCAGATCGATACCTGGCAATGGCTGTTTTCCTTCGGTCGAAAACCACTCAAAACGCCACTTCCCAATCAGAAGCTCGTGCTCATTACCCGCCACTTGCGATTGGCCATTTCACGCATCGGAGCCGCACAGATTGCTCCCCGGCATCGCGAAGAACTTTATCTTTTGCTGGAAGATGCGGCCCATGCTGCCGAGAAACTGGCACGCCGGCAATTGAAGCCCTTGATCGAAGAAGCTCTGCGCAGTTCGGGCCTGGTCAGCACGAACTTTGTAGAAACAATGGCCTTTGGCAGAGTCGTCGATGAACTGCTTGATCACGTCGTTGAACAAGGCTTCTTTGGACTGGGACATGTGCGTGATGCACTCTCGCGGAACGCCTTGAAGCTATCTGATCTTTCAAGTGTCAAAGAGTTCCTGGGCGGAGACGCCTTGCTGAAGACCGATCGCGCACTGGAAAAGCCACTGGCAGGTGTTTATCAGCGCGGGCCGCTGTATCTGCGAGGCTTTCAGCGGTTGAGTTCACTCGCTTTTGGTTTACCTGCTGGCCGGATCTTTACCAAATTTGTCGCGCTTCCGTATGGCGGTGCGTACGTGATCCTCGAAGGCTTGCAGCATCTCATCGGGCCGATTGTCGAATGGCTGACGGAACATCACCTGCATCTGGCGACGCTGGAAAGTGTGGTTGTCTGCGGCACGTTTCTCCTGGCACTGATTCATGTCCCGACCTTTCGACAGAAACTGTGGAGCCTGACCGAATCGACCTGGAAATTTCTGCGAGCCGTGGCTTATGACATTCCCCATTGGCTGCTGAAGCAGAAGCTCGTGCAGGCTTTCTTACGCAGCTTACCAGTGAAGATCATCCGCCGGTACCTGTGGACTCCAGCCCTGGTGACGATGGCCATCTGGCTGGCTGTATGGGCCAGTGGCCAATTGCCTCAGCGATGGAACTGGATGGCCATGGGGACATTCGTGCTGAGCCTGTTGCTGCTCAACTCGCGAATGGGACGCGACACCGAAGAACTCGTGACCGAATGGGCTTCCGAGATCTGGCATCAGTTCCGTGTTCGCGTGGTCGTGGCGCTGTTTTCATTTATTCTCGATATGTTTCGTCGTCTGATGGATCTGATCGAACGTGTGCTCTACACCGTCGATGAATGGCTGCGATTCCGCTCGGGAGAATCAGCCATTTCGCTGAGCTTCAAGGCCGTATTGGGAGCCTTCTGGGGAATTGTCGCTTCTGTCGTCAGGTTCTGCGTTACCCTTTTGATTGAGCCACAGGTCAACCCCATCAAGCACTTTCCTGTGGTGACGGTTTCTCACAAGCTGCTGTTGCCACTCGCTATTCCCCTGACGAAGTGGAGTGCTCCGCTGTTATCGCCCATTTTTTCAGCGTTTATCGGTCATCGATTCGGTCATTGGCTGGCCAACGCGATGGGGACCATCATCATCACCTGCATCCCGGGTATGTTTGGCTTTCTGGTCTGGGAACTCAAAGAGAACTGGCGACTCTACAAAGCCAATCGCAGGAAGGATGTCGGGCCAGCCATTATCGGACATCATGGCGAGACCATGCTCCGGCTGCTCAAGCCCGGCTTTCACTCCGGAACAATCCCCAAGCTTTTTGCACGCCGTCGCAAAGCCGCCCGGCTCGATAAACCGGAAGATCGCCTGCGCAAGCTGGCTCGTACAGAAACTCAACTCGAGCAACTGATCGAGTCGCTCCAGCACTTTATTGAGCGCGACCTCTTGCGGTTTCTGGAGGCTTCCGAGCTCTGGACACGACCGGCGCCAGAAATCAGATCGATGTCGATTGCGACCAATCGAATCGTTATTCAGCTCAGTGATCCTCAACCTAGTGATCGTCAACTCAGTGATTCTGAATCTCTCGATGAAGATGCCGAACTGGAATTTGCCGAACAATCCGGGCTGATTGTGGCTGGCTGGAGAAAATCGGGCTGGATTCAACATCTTCCCGAGGCAGAGCGCCAAGTCTTACGACTGGCTCTGTTGGGCTTTTACAAATCCGGCACTGTGACTGTCATCCGCGAACAGATTGAAGCCAGGCTGTGCGATCACAATCGACGTTACGATATTGGTACGGAAGGGATCATTTTGTGGCCTGATCCCAGCTATTGCGAAGAAGTGATCTATTCACTGAGTGATCAGCCCATAATTCACCCGCGTCCTCGCACCCTGGCGAAAGCGAATGGCCTGGAATCCATTCGCCGTGATGAAGTCCTTTATCAGGATCAGACTCTTGAATGGGATGCGTGGGTCGCTGCCTGGGAATGCCAGAAGCCCGCTGAATTAATGACTGATGGAGGACAACCTCGATTGTTGCCCTCCATCATGGTCTTCCCGACAGAAGATCAACCGGCTGAAAATCAGGCCGCTGCAACTGAAGGCTGAGCCTGCGGGACTCGCCAGTAGACGCCGGTCCCATCAATGTTGAACATCGGGGCATTGATCTTGTGGAGTTCGCGGAACTCGTCAATCGCTTCCCGGCAACCACTCCAGGCCAGATAGTCATCCACAACGACGAACCCGCCAGGGACGACGTTCTGATAGAGCGGCTTAAGAACATCCATGGTCGATTCGTACAAATCGCCGTCCAGCCGCAGTAACGCCAGTTTCCCCGGGTTGGCATGTGGGAGTGAATCACAGAACCAGCCTTTAAGAAACCTGACGTTCTCGTCGAGCAGGCCAAATCGTTCGAAGTTCGCGGAGACCGTTTCAATCGAGACCTTGAGGAAGTCGCATTCGGAAAGATCGTGCCGCTTATCTTTGGTATCCGGGGCCAATCGCGGTTTGGGCAACCCTTCAAAAGAGTCAGCCAGCCATAATTGACGATGGCCTTCGCCCAGATGATTCAGTAGAGCCTTCATGAACATGCTGGCACCGCCACGCCAGACGCCCGCTTCGAGAATATTCCCAGGGATCTGTTCGGCCGCAATGGTGCGGATGGCGACTTCGAGTTGATCGAGCCGTCGTTTTCCGACCATGGAGTAGCCAAACAGAGGCCAGTCTGTTCCCAGTTCTCGTTTTTTGGCATCGAAGTGCTGGGCTTTCACGACCAGATAGCCGCGTTTCGCCCAGCTCTTGAGGAAGAACTGTCTTAGAGATTTCAGAGGACGGAACTTATCGCGGTGATAACCATCTTCACGGCGCCAGGCACTTTCTTCGTAGACAGCCCCGGTGAGCACATTTTTCAGCAGTTCAATATAAGGGTCAGTACCAGCGACACCCGTCAAGGGTGGCATATCCGTCAATGGCGCTGCCAGATGGGACATCGCAGTTTCCGTAGTCTCAACGTGGTTGGGCATTTCTGTCATCGTGACGACGACAGCAGGCTGAAGTCCGTCTTCATGCTGAAGCGGGACTTCATACAGCGAATCGCCAATTTCTCCAATATCAGAAATTGAGACAGTTTAGACGTGAAGACAGTTTAGAACCTGGTACGTAGTCCGTGAGCCTGAAAGCTCTCGTCTCTGGTCGACCTGAAGTCGCGACATTCAGGAGACATCGGCCTTGATGGCAGTCGGCGGCGCCAGTGGCTGCTGGGCCGCTGCCGGTGAGTTGGCTGGCGAAGTCGATTTTCCTTTTTCGGAAGGATCCGATGAGCCTCGATCTTTTCGCCGTTGATCTCTTTGTGGCTGATCTTTTGCAGGCTGATTGAGTGGCTCCAGAGCCGAGGCAGGTGTGCCCGCAGGACGTGGTTGAGGATAGGTCACACTTTTCACTGAAGTGGGATGCAGCAATCGCTGAGATTCCTCCAGGAGAAAATCGACATCCATAAATGGATCTGCGCCCAGATCATGCCAGCGGATCAGGCCTTGTCCATCGATCAGGAACGTGCCATGGATGGGCTGGTTTTCGAAGTCATCGTACGCTTTGAACCGTTTGAAAACTTCCAGGCTGTCGTCGCTCAGGAGGGGCATCGAGATCTGTGAGCCAAAGCGATCAATCGACTTTTTGAGGTCACTCAGATCGTCCGTACTGATGGCCACCACTGAGATTCCAGCAGCTTGAAAATCATTGACCTTCGGGAGAAATTTCTGGATCTGCTCGACACAGTGCAGGCAGCCGGCCCCCAGATAAAAGATAACGATGGTCGGTTTGCCACGATAATCGCGACTGGAAACCGTACTGATTTCAGTGGAACCTGGGAGATGGCCGGGAAGCTGCCAGGCGGCACTCGCAGGAGGAACCCACTGGATGGGCCCTAACGAGGCGAGTGTCGGACGGGCACCGATATCTGTCGGCAGAATACGGGAAATTCGCCAGTCGTCGGCAAAGCCCCAGGCTCGCGCCTTGTTCGAAATTCGCTGCAGGGCGGGAGCGTCGAGATCAGCACTATGCGCCACCGCACGAAGCTCTTCAAAACGAGTCCTGGCGGCCGCTTCATCATTGAGATCGATCAGTAACTCCACCAGCCACGCCAGCGGCAAGACTTCTTCGGCATGCTGACTGACATACTTTTCGAGTTCCTTCCGGGCTTCTTCTTTCTGTCCTGCTGCCAGCCTCAACCGGGCCAGTTCTCGCGCACTGGCACCTCCGGCTGTGTTCAACTTGCGAATGGCTTCGGCGTACTCCCCTTTTCGTGCCAGTTCGATTGCCGTGATTTCATCAATGGCCCGATCAAGTTGCCTTAGTGTTTCATCCGTGGATCGAACGGCCGACTTGCGAGCCGATTCGATCGCTTTTTCATCGCGAGGTTTGCCCGGCTCTTTAGCCAGAACCCTGGCTTCTGCCCGCGTCATCTCCAGTTCGCGATCCTCAGCCAGTCGCTCACGCCAGCCGCGAATGATGGCACTGGTTTCGTTGAATTTCGCGAGATGATCTGTCGCATCGTAAGCGCGGGCCAGGGCTCTCAATCGCTTGATCTGTTCCGGAGTATGACCTGTCGGCGAAAGAACCGATTGATGGGCCGATTCAATCAGCTTTTCCCAGAGTTCAAACTGGGAGTACGCCTCCCACAGTCGCAAACGCCCGAAATGCTGGCTGCCATTGCTGGGAAAGCGGTTGTATTTGGGGTGCATAGGCATCGAGGCCATATTGCTGGCGACATTAATGACGTCGTGCATCCGCCCCAGAAAGATCAGATTTCGGCACAGCCACTCGTTGTTGTGGGCAAAATTATGAATCTGGTCGGGCATCACCATGTCACGCATCATGTAAGCATGATCCACCCTCGCTGAAGCCTCCTGTTGGAAGGCGGCATCGGCATATCGTTTCAGCCCCGAATAGATGTGCCCCGGCATATGCCACATATGGGCAATCCCGGGGGCGACCTGACCACACTGCGCCGCCGAAGCCAATGCCTGTTCGCGACGTTCGTAATCCCACAAATGGATGACGAAATGATGGCAGGGATGCTGCGGATTTTTGGCGAGAATCGAATCCAGCAAAGCACTCATGGCCAGATGATTGGTAATTGGCAGATCATTCCGCACCTGCCAGGTCTGCAATGCCAGGAAGGCCTTGGCTTCGAGATCAGCAGGGTTCTCATAGACGATCTTTTCGTAGTCTTTGATGCTCTTTTGAGCCCGTTCTCGCTTTTTGTCACCTTCGCCTTTGGTATCAAAGGCATACCAGTTCGCAAGGGCATCGATATACAGCTTTTCGCGAGGGCTGGCCTGCTCTTTGCGTTTCACGGCCTCTTCAATGAACTTCCTGGCACGGGTTTCATTATTGGTATTGGCCATCGCCATGCCCCAATAGGCAATCGCACAATCGGGATCAAGTTGAGCAGCCTGCCGGAAGGATCGTTCGGCTTCAAAATACCAGAAGCCATGAAGTTGGCCGACACCCTGATTGATCCATGCCTGTACCTGGCTGTGCTGACTCGTCACAGGAAAGTGGATCTGCCCCGTCGTTCCCATCAGGTACGCAGCTTGCCTGGGGCCCTGATCGAAGGCATCGCCATGGTAGGAATGCCCTGCAACAACAGCATTCTCTGGCGCTACAGCACTGGCCGGAATTTCGGCAGCGTTCAAAGAAACCGAAGTATCAGCAACCCATGCTTCCCATCGAGGGGTTACCCAGAAAGCAGCAGCCAGACATGTGACCGTGACGCCGAAACGAAAAGGGGAACGTGAATGGTGCAGCAGGTGGGAAGTATGCGACATGGATCGCTTCCGGGAATGGCGGGGAAATCAAGAGGTGTCATCAATTCGGCGATTCTGAAAAATCGACAGAATCAGGCCGATGAAAAAAGTATATCCCCAGGCGGGGACATTGCTGTTTGAATCTGGCAGGAAATGAGCGAATCCTGCAGACCGTCTTCCGGCTCAATGATCACCAAGTATTCAAAGCATCACCTGTCTGGGAATGCAAACCAGGTGATGCTTCGTGATCAAAGGATTTGAGAACATTGCCCTTGTTGAACATAAGGCAAAAGTCCTGAGAGCTGATCCACTTACTTCTGGCCGCCAGCCTTTTCTTCAACTTCTGGGAGCGGACCATAAATCTTGGCCAGTGCATCTTCGAGAACCTGCCCGCGGGCCTTGACGGTAATCACTTTTCCATCGGCACCAATCAGAATGCAGGTCGGAATTGCATTCACACCATAGAACTTGGCAATCGGGTTGCTCCAGCCTGCAGCCTTGGTTTCCGAGGTGTTCGCCGGGTACAGGTTGACCCAGGGAATTTCCCGCTTTTCGATGAATTCCTTTAGGGGCTCAATACTGTTATCCAGGCTGATCCCGACGACTTCAAAGCCTTTGTCGTGATAAGCCTCATGGAGCTTCTTGACGCGTGGAATCTCGGCAATGCAGGGGCCGCACCAGGTAGCCCAGAAGTCCACGAGAACCACTTTGCCTTTGAGGGAAGCGAGGTCGAAATCCTTGCCTTCTACAGTGGTGCCGACAACTTCCATGGAGTTACCAACCAGTCCCAGACGCCGCGAAATGCCGCGAACTCTTTCCGCAATCGGCGTGACAGTTTCCTTATCAGTCGATTCCAGCAGGTCGGCCAGGCGAGACATATAGCTGGCAGCGAGAGCAGGGTCTTTGCCATATTCGAGTGTGCGACCTGCCTCTGAGGCGAGTTTGATGCTCTCTGTCGAGAAATCAGCCACTTTGACACGGTTGAGTGTCTCAGCGAGCAGCGTATCCACCGCTGCCGGTTCCAGTTGAGGAATCGTCAGAATCCGCAAGCCATCGATTTTCTCTGAGGCCATCTTGGCAATGGCTGGGCGGGAATCTGTTGCCAGGCGATTGGCAATCGCAAGTGCCGACTGTGCCGATCCAGGTGCTTCGACTCTCAAGAGCATCGACTGCGCATTGAGGAGTAGACCGGCAGCCTGCAAAGCCTGCTTTTCATTGGCGGCTGGATCAGCCAGAACTTTTTCAGTGGCTGTGGTGACGAGGTTATTGGCTTTGAGTCTGAGGGCATTCATCTCTTCGAAAGAGCTGACCTTCTGCTTCGAAAGAGCCATCGGCGAGGAGAGTCGTCGGGCCGAGGCCAGCAATTCAGGAATGCCACTTTCGGGAAGTTGGAAGATATCTTCGGGGAGCTTCAGATCGAGATCTTCCGGAAGCAGCCCCTGCATGGCGGCAGCACGAATTTTGGCAGCTTTGGCCTTGGCTTCATCGGACGCCTGCTTGTCGTCTGTCGGCTTCGCTTCCGAGTTCCCCGTGGTGATTTGTGCCGCAGGTACTGTCGCTGGTTTTTCCTGAGCCAGGCAGACACTGCTCGTCATGGCCACGACAGCCAGTGCCGCCCACTTTTTGCCCACACTCGCCCACGAAATCCGGGAAAACCAATGTTCATTGATCTGACGCATAACCGAAGCCCTCAAAGATAGAAAATGGACGGTTTTCAAGATGATCCAGAACGAGTTCCACAGACCTGGAATCTCTGGAAATGAAGAATTCTCTCCAGGGAAATCTTCAGTGAGCGTACCTGCGTTGTATCAATCCGATTCGCAAAATGCACGAAGAAAGTTGGAGAACTCTGGAATCGTCCCAGTTCCCGCAATTTCAGGTTGAACAGGAAGCAAAACAGCCCTTCACAAGGAAGGGCTGCTCTGGATACCGGATCGATTGTGTGGATTAGCTCTGCCTATCGAACATGCCGCCCGATCGCCAGTGGACTGACTTCTTTTCGGCGTTACTTCTTCTTGGCAGGAGCGTCGTCTGTGGTCTCGTCTTTCGGCTCTTCCTTGACTGGCCCCAGCAATTTGGCGAGTTCATTGGTCAGGTTCTCGCCGCGTGCTTCCAGAGAGATCACCTTGCCTTCGGCATTAATGAGGATGCAGGTGGGGATGCCACTGATGCCATAGTAGGCAGCCTGTGGGCTGGACCAGCCACCGGGTGCCTCTTCAGTCCCCTCATGGAAGAGAGTTGTCCAGGGAACATTCTTCTCTTTAAGGAAGCCCATGAGATCTTCCTTGCTGTCATCCAGGCTCACGCCGACAACTTCAAAGCCCTTATCGTGATAGGCCTCGTAAGCTTTCTTGAGGTTGGGCATTTCAGCAATGCAGGGGCCGCACCATGTCGCCCAGAAATCGACCAGCACGACTTTCCCCTTCAGGCTGGCCAGATCAAAGGGCTTGCCATCGACAGTCGTCCCCTTCAGAACCATCGTATTGCCCGGCAGGTTGATGCGGCGGGCCATTCCTCGCACCTGTTCTGCCGCCTGCTTGATTTCTTTCTTGTCCGCCTTGTCCAGCAGGTTGGCAAGATCACCGAGGAAATCCACCGCAGGGCCAGTTTCGGGCATCGATTCGAGCACCATCGCCAATTGCATCCCCATGCCAATACTCTCTTCCGAGTACTTGGTCGTCTCGATGGCTTTGAGAATATCGGCCGAGAGTGTGGCTCGTTCCTGAGCAGTCAATGTCGGTGCCGAAAGCACGCGTAACATGAGGAGCTGCTGATTCGCCAGTTCCGAGATTTCTTTGCGAGTATCCGCCTTCAGTTTGGTCGCTGCAGCCAGGGCAGCTTCCTGAGCACCATCAATCTGCGCGCTTGCTAACAAAGTGTGTGCCTGGAGATGCATTTCTGCCGCTTCGACGGCTGTATCCAGCTCCACCTTAGGCATGGCCAGAACTTGCCCAGTCCCTTCGATAATCGTTTTTTGAACTCGAATGGCGTGTTCAATCGCCTGCTGACGACTCTTGAGTCGCGGACGCTTCTGCTGCAGATCTTCAAGGAATTCGAGAATATCATCTGCCGATCCCTTGGGGATGGCATACAAGGCGTCGCTGACTTCTTCCTGCTTCAGTGGGTCTTGCGGTGCAGGCTTGGCAGCGGCAGCAGGGGGGGCTCCGGCTTCCTGTGCCATGGCCGAAAACTGGCTGCCAGTCATCAGCGCGATCGCAAATACAAACTTCCCAGCCACCACTGGCCAGGTGCAGACATTTCGGGACATCGATGGCTGGTGCGTTGAATTTTGCGTCATTGACCAGCGGATTCGGGATCGAAGCATGTGATGACTTTCAGGCTGTTCCATTAGGTATCGGCAGGCGTTCGTGCATCCTCGCAGAACTTCGCCGGGTGAATTGTCATCTTCATGAACCAGAATTGCACCTCAATTCTGCGGGGAATCGCTCGATTTTCTTCACATTCCCCCTGAAATCTGCCCATGGCAAGACCGCCAATTTTCACGGTGATCGAGTGACATGAGGGAATCTCGACGGGGCGGAATTCCAGGAAAAATTCGGGTAACCGCATCAGTCACTCGCAAACCGTGGAAAACAAATCAACACTCGCTTGTGTCACGCTGGGGTGAGCAGGCAAGATATGTCGAATTGTCCTTTTGTAGGTATTTCTTCACCGTTTTTGCCAATCCCAGACCAATTCTCTCGTTGAGTGTGTGGCCCATGATCAAGCATCCGTGGTTTCGGTCGTTGTCGATGCGCATTTTGGCGGCTGGTGTTCCCTTTTTTGTCAGCCAGACGTGGGCTCCCGCAACTCTTCAAGTTCTCGCTGAGGATGCTCAGCCAGCATCGGCCATGAATCCGATGAACTCGGGCGCAGCTGGTCAGGAGACGAGTGCGAATCCACCCGTCGAAAAGCCCATGCCCCCCGCACCGAATTCACCCGTGATGATGGTCGACGAAGTCGTCCCACCAGCAGTGCCCCAAGAGACACCCACTTCACCTACGCCTACTTCTCCTGCACCAGATCAAACCGTCGCGAAAGCATCGGACGCGAAACAGCCTCCAAAGCAGCCTGAGCCAAAACCACAGAGTGCAGATCAACCGGCGGAATCCAAAAAATCTGAGCCAGCGAAAAAGCCAGCGCCTCCCAAGCCGGCTCCGACCAAACCAGCCGCACCACCCAAACCAGTCGATAAACCCTTTCTGTCACCGACAGGCGTGGATCTGAAAAAGGGGGCCATCCGTGTCGAGGATGCCGGGCCCGATTTCGCACTTCAAGGCGAATATATGGCCTGGGATTGGTCCGCTGAAAAAGGTTGGCACTGGTTGGGAATTCAAGTCGTCGCCACGGGAGACGGGACGTTTGAAGCGCTTGCTTATCCCGGCGGATTACCCGGCAACGGAGTCGCTGCGCGCGCCACCATGCCCATTGGAACTCCGCAAATCAAAGCCGATTCGGAGTTACTGCCAACGCTGTGGCAAGGGAGTGGCAAAGCGACTCCGGAAGGTTTGCTGATCACCTTCAATCAACCTTCCGAAGGACGAAAATTCGTCACGAAAGATGGGCAGACCGGCCAACTCTTCAAAGGTGATGGTGCCTTGATTTCCCAGGCCGTCAAGTGGTCAAGGAAGAGCCAACGTGAAGGAGCACAACCGCCAGCCAATGCCGTGGTGCTGTTCGATGGGACAGACAACGGCCAGTTGAAAAACTTGAAAATTTCGCCCGAAGGTCTCATGCAGATTGGTTCCGAAACCAAAGGGGCCTGGCAGAACTTCCATTTGCATGCAGAGTTCAAAACGCCCTTTATGCCGTTCGCTAAAGGTCAGGCACGGGCCAACAGCGGCTTTTATCTACAGAAGCGGTACGAGGTGCAGGTGCTGGATTCGTTTGGGTTGATTCCACAATTCAACGATGCAGCTGCCATCTATCGCAACAAAATGCCCGACTTGAACATGTCGTTCCCGCCACTTTCCTGGCAGACCTATGACATCCAGTTCCAGGCACCTCTGTTCGATGAACAGGGAACCAAAATTCAGAATGGGCGACTGACTGTCTGGCACAACGGCATCGTGGTCCAGAATCACGTTTCTCTGGAAAACAAAACCGGGGGCGGCACCAAAGAAGGGCCTGAAGCACTGCCGATTCTGTTCCAGAATCACGGAAACCCCGTTGAATTCCGCAATCTCTGGTTGGTGGAATTGTCACCCCAGGTGCTGCAGGCCAGCACAACTCCGCCAGTGCCCACATGTTTACCAGTCGTTGCTACGCCCAACGCCTGTGTTTCGACCACGCCCTGTTGTCCTCCCACAAAACATCGTCGTCCGGCACGCTGCCGAAGATAACCTGTTGTTGTTACACATGTTGTGGCAGAGAGCGGGTGGCTGGGGTTGAGTCTTCGAACCCCCAGCGACCTACGGCACGACCTGGAGTTCGCTTAAATGCTCAACCGCAGTCTTCCCAAAACAAGGAGGGTAGTTGATGATTGGCATCTGTATTGTGGCCAATCGCCTCAACATCAGTGCCTGTGGAACTTTTGGCCCTCTTTCCACGATTCAGCCAAGACAAGGCTGACAAGTGCGATACTCTCCCCGGAACTGAGGGTTAAAACAGTGCGTAGGCACATCTCGAACCTGCGGTGCTACGCATGAATTTTCCTGAATCACTGCCATGGCCAGCCTGGAGCAAGCCAATGCCCGGTTCCACCACAATGACCAGAGTTGCTGAAAACGGCCTTCGATGGGGCTGCTGTCTATTCTTTGTGGCCTCGATTTCCTGGGGAAACATCGCTGCGGCACAGGATGGCGAAGACCGCTCGGCCCGGTTCTGGGGCATGATGGATCGCGATGGGGATGGTGTGCTCTCTGGCGAGGAACTCGATCGAGTGCCCGGCTTTCTGCGTGGTCGCCTCGAAGAAAGTGGCGTTGATCTTTCACGTCCTGTCAGTCGGGAAGACTTTTCAGGAGTCATGGATCAACTCCGTCGGCAACGCGAAGAATCCGGTGGTGGATTCGGCGGCCCCCCACCCGGCGGATTCGGCGGAGAAGGCTTTGGCGGTCGTGGCAGTTTTGGTAGCCGCGGCGGTGATGATCGCAGTGAAGGTGGTCGCGACAGAGATCGTGGAAGTGATCGCGGCAAGAAAACGGAAGTTCCCAAGTACGATTTTCCCCGCACTTTGCCCGATGATTACAAGCCTCTCGATCTCAACGCAGATAATCAGATTTCGTTTGCCGAGTGGCCCCGCTCCCGCAGGGCAGATTTCGCTTCCTATGACCATAACGGCGATGGGTACATCACTCCTGCCGAGATTCGCCTTCCCGCCTTTGTAACGAAAACCGCAGACGAAATTGTCAGCGAAGCGATGGCTGCCCGAATCATCGGTGGCACTATCGGCGGATCAACCGTCGCGAGCAATCTCTCGGCCACATCGGCAAGTTCAGGAGCGACACCCGGAAGTGAGGGGCGCGACCGTGGTTCTCGTGATCGAGGCGGACGAGGAGGCCCTCCTCAGGCCGGAAGTTCATCAGGTGAAGACGCCATTGCCGTCGAAGCCAAAGGCTACTTTGACAGGCTCGACACCAACAAAAATGGCTCCGTCGATCCCGATGAGTGGAGTGTCAGTAAACGTCTGAAGCCACTGTTCGAAAAAGTGGGGGCTGATCTCACAAAATCACTCACTCTGGAAGAGTTTACGGTCAGTTATCGCAAGACCAAGTAGTCGATAAAGCACGTCGCTTGGTCACTGCGACCGCGCGATTGAGTTCTGCCAGAGATTCATTCAGAGGCTCGTCATGCCCACACCTCTCGAACAGGCAGCAGCCAGGCTGGCGGGCAAACTGGCCGATAGCAAACAGAGGTTAATCCTTGCCGAAAGCTGTACGGCTGGATTGGTCAGCGCCACCTTGGCACAGACTCCCGGCATCAGTACCTGGCTCTGTGGATCTGCCGTCGTTTATCAGGAACAGACCAAAACCACCTGGCTGGGAGTCTCGGCAGCAACTCTGGCCCAGTACACAGCCGTCAGTCGTGAAGTGGCTCAAGAGATGGCTGCTGGTGTGCTGCAGTTGACCCCTCACGCGGATATCGCTGCCGCCATTACAGGTCATCTGGGGCCCCATGCACCAATCCCACAGGATGGTGAAGTCCATGCAGCGATCGTTTTTCGAGACTCAAATCATCTCTCGAAAAGCACTTGCTGGCATTTACCGTCTCAAGTTCCAGCGGAAATTTCTGAAACACTGCGCGTCTGGCGGCAACACGAAGTCGCACGCCTGTTCATTGACTTTGTGACAGAACAGATCCCTGGCCCCAGCCAGAATCCCGTACAAAATAATTGACTATCAAAGTGGTGATAGATAAGCTCCTGGCCAGGTAAACATGTTTTTGAGTAAGGCAACCAGCCTGTCATCTCTTGGTTGTCTCTGAATTCTCGGAAAGTAGGCATCATGGTTCTGCGTAACGGCTTCCATTTCTCTTCGATCTGTCTCGTGGGGATCTGCCTGGCAGGAATTTCTTCGATCTGCGATCTGGCACAAGGGGCTGAGCCAACTCAGACCTCCCGGAAGCCGAATGTCATCATCTTCTACGCGGATGACCTCGGATGGGGAGAAACCGGGATTCAAGGAAATCCACAGATTCCCACGCCTCACATCGATTCAATCGCCAAAAATGGGGTGCGATGCACTCAAGGCTTTGTCGCAGCGACCTACTGCAGTCCTTCGCGAGCCGGCTTGTTGACCGGCCGCTATCCCACACGCTTCGGCCATGAGTTTAATCGGATTGCCAATGTCTCTGGCCTCGATCTTCAGGAAACAACTCTGGCTGATCGCCTGCATGGCTTAGGCTACAAAACTGCCTGTGTCGGCAAATGGCACCTGGGAGACGGCCCGGAATATCGACCAACAAAACGAGGTTTTGACGAGTTCTTCGGCACACTCGCGAACACCCCGTTTTTTCATCCCACCAAGTTTGTCGATTCCCGAGTCTCGAATGATGTCGCAGAAGTCTCCGACGAAAACTTTTACACCACAGACGAATACGCCAAACGCTCAGTGGAGTGGATTGGACAGCAACAGCAGTCTCCCTGGTTTTTGTATCTTCCGTTCAATGCACAGCATGCTCCACTGCAGGCTCCACAGAAGTATCTGGATCGCTTTGAATCGATCGCAGATCCCAAGCGTAAGCTCTTCGCAGCCATGATGTCCGCCATGGATGACGCCATTGGTCAGGTGCTGGGCAAGGTGCGAGAACTCGGGCAGGAAGAAAACACACTGGTCTTCTTCATTTCCGACAATGGGGGCCCGACCCAAGGCACGACATCTCAGAATGGCCCCTTGCGCGGCTTCAAAATGACCACCTTCGAAGGGGGAACACGCGTGCCGTTCCTCGTTCAATGGAAAGGTAAGCTCCCCGCTGGAAAAACTTACGACAATCCTGTCATCAACCTGGATGTTCTGCCGACCGTGCTCACCGCAGCAGGGAGCAAAATCGATCCCGCCTGGAAGCTGGATGGTGTTGATCTGGTGCCTTATTTTACAAGTTCCATCGCAAACAAGCCCCACGAAACCTTGTACTGGCGATTTGGTGAGCAATGGGCTGTTCGCCAGGGCGATTGGAAGCTGGTTGTCGCCCGCGGAGGGAGTGGACAGCCCGAACTCTACGATCTGGCGAGTGATATTGCCGAGTCGAAAAATCTCGCTTCAGAAAACCCCGCCAAGGTCAAAGAATTGCAGGCACTATGGGATCAATGGAGTCACGAACAGGCTGCTCCCAAAGTTGTTGACCAGCCCAATAACGCCAAGAAGGCAGGAAACAAAAAAGGCGCCAAGAAGAAAGCCGCAGCCGGTTCCGCCACTTAGTACGGATTCCGATAAAGAATTGCGCGGCGGGTGGCTGGGGTTGAGTCTTCGAACCCCCAGAATTCTTCGGCACGATCTGGGGGTTCGCGAAGACGTTTGGCCTCAGCCACCCCATACCAAGGAGCGCGGTTGAATATTGGAAACGTACTAACGCAGCTTTCCGTAAATGGTATAGTTTTCCATGTACTATCCCCCTGTGGGAAAAGCTCACGACTCTACGGGCATCGAAAGGATCATGCCCCAGAGTCCTAAGGCAGGAACCAGGCGCGCTTGTGGGAATTCACCCGCCAGAATTCCTGCACTTCCACCGGTCAACAGCAGGACGGGGGGCTGAGTGTGGGCCGATAGTCGGGTCGAAATCTCGCGGATCGCTCCCACATGCCCCCAGAAGAGTCCGCTTGACATGGCGGCACGGGTATTCCGGCCAATCACATGAGGATGAGGAGCACTCAGTTCCTGCCGGCTGATCAGTGGCAGTAACGCCGTGTATTGATGCAGAGCGCGGGCCCCCAGCTCAATCCCGGGAAGTATCGCACCTCCACAGAACCGGCCCGTCGCATCGACCCAGTCAATCGTGGTCGCTGTCCCTGCATCGACCAGAATGGCCGGTTGATCGGGTAAGCGAATCGTATTCCCCGCCACTGCGTTAAAAAGTCGATCCAGACCCACACGTTCGGGGGCATCCACATCAATCACGATCGGCAAATCCAGGCCACTCCTCAGCACGTGGGGGCGTGGCCAGAAGCTCTGTTCCGCTGCATCATCAGAACTCATGGCAACTTCTGGCCAGGCAGCCAGCAAACAATCGAGTGCTCTTGGATTGGATCCACCAGCAATCGATTGCAGCTTATTGGCACCCGAGGCCAAAGCCCTCCGGCACCATTGTTTCAGGATCTCGACCGGCAGGGGAGATTGCAGATCGAGCGCCAGAAATTCGATCGGTTCTTCGAATTGAGCATGGCTTTGATCGCGAAAGAGCCCAAATTTAACCCGGCTGTTTCCCGAGTCAATCGCCAGAGACCAGGTCTGCGTCATAACAAATTCTCGAACGATCTTTCGTAGAAACAGAATTGACCCACATCGGGAATCGTCGGATGATCTGGGCAGACTCAAATAATTCACACTTGAGCTTGTCTAGTGAAACAGACGTGTGAATTAAGGATAGTTGTTTGCTTGCCTGCAAGGAAGGATGCCTCATGGCCGATGGACAATCTGCGACTGGTTCGAATGGAAACAGCACTCTGAACGTGGCACAGCCGCAAATTCAGGAACCTGCCGATCTCAAACCGCTCTACTCAAATTTCGCACGTGTCGCAGGGACACCCGAAGAAGTTGTCGTCGATTTCGGGCTGGATCCCATGCCGTTTTCAAATTCGGCTCGTCAGATCAAAATCTCCGAGCGAGTCGTCATGAACTATTACACCGCCAAGCGGCTGTGGGCGGCTTTGGGTGCCTCTTTGCAGCGATTCGAGCAGGCTTTTGGCCCACTGGAAATTGATGTTTCCAAACGTGCCAAACAGCTTCCCGAAGCGAATCGAAATAGCTGATCAACTGCGGGAAATGACAAAATTCCCTCAGCATAGCCACCAGATCGATGGATACAGTTCCTCTCCTGCACGGGTTCAATTTCTGAACTCGACAGGAGAGGTTTGTTTTTCAATGATCGATTTGTGCGAAATTTCAGCCAGCGTCCCTGATCGAGTACGTTCTGATGACTTCCCAATTATCACCCCTGCAGGCTCTGGAACTGTGGAAAAGCTACATGCAGGCTTTGAAAACGCTCTCTGCTGATCAGGCCCAGCTCATCGAGCAGGAAAACTACGCCGATCTCATCGCTTTATTGACTCACAAACAGCAACTGCTCGATTCCATGGCCGAACACCGCAAGGCTTATCGCGATGTCTGGGAATTGATTCGCACCCAGGGCCAATCACTCCCAGCCACAGCTCAAGAACTCTTTTCAGCCCGTATTCGCGAGATCACATCACTCACCGAAGAGTTGCTGGCCGTCGAATCCAGGGCTTCCACAGCACTTTCTGCCCGCAAAAATGAGGTGCAAGCAGCACTTTCTGCCGCTTCTTCCGCTCAGGCAGCGGCCTCCGCCTACGATTCTGCAAATTTTGCGGAAAATAGGGCTCGCGTCGTTTGGGAAAGTTAGTTACATACCACGCACCGCTGACGTTCATGTCAGTTTCGCCTCACAAAAAACCTGCCTTACTCCCCTCTCCAAGTTTTCGGTATTCCTTTCGCATCTCTTAGAAATTCAGCCACTGGCCATGTTGCTCAATCGAGCTCCGATCAATGGATGAATCGCTCAAAAATCTTCTCGCCTTGTGAATCTGCCCCTGCTTCCTTTCGCTGAATCTCCCACGATTTTTTGCTTTCCCCGTCTTTGAATTCGCCTCGCTAGACAGTCAGTCTGAGATCTCTCAGTCCTCACTGTTGATCGATAAAGGCTCTTCCCGAGCCTGCCTTTCCCCTCCTGCCGTTTAATTCCCGCCCCCCCTCCCTCCTGTCGAAGATCACTGTATGAATCCCGACATCATTCCATTCCCACGACGTGTGGCTGCTCCTGTCGACAGCTCGATCAGCGTGCTGGTCGTAACGAATGATCCTTCGATCGGCGACCGTCTCGCGGCCGACGTTCAAACAGCAGGCTTCCACCTGAAGCGCTGTGCGACCGTCGATGCAGCCGTGCAGATTCTGTCGACTGTCCCTTCGGACATCTGTATCGTCGGACCACTTGGCCTTCAGGATTCTGTTGCCCAACTGGCTGGCCAGATCTCTCAGCGAGGCTGGGCAACTCAGTTGCTCCAGGTGGCTTCTCACCCCGGCGAGTTTGCACAGCACTCCACAGTCGCTGGTGTTGAACACCTGACCTGGCCTGTCAACTCGACAGTCTTCTATCAGCTTGTTTCGGGTGCTGCCCAGCGTGGCCGCCTCAGTTCAGAAAACCGCCGGTTGAAGCGTCAGATCTCCAATCGAAATCTGCGGGATATGGTGGGCCACAGCCCTGCCATGCAGACCTTCCGCCAGCAGATTCAGCATGCCGCCGAGCAGGCGGGTTCAGTACTGATTGTGGCTGAACCTGGTGCCGGTGCAACGATTGCTGCTCAATCGATTCATGAAGCCAGCCGTCGTGGTTCCCGCCCCTTCATTCGTGTCGATTGCCATGTCCTTTCCGTCGAAGCTCTCGAAGTGGAACTCTTCGGTGCACCCTGCCCACCACAAGAAGATGGTCGCCAGCACCTGCCGGGCCGCATTCATCAGGCCGAAGGCGGGACAATTTACCTCGACGGGATTGATAACCTTGCCATACCTGCTCAGCGACGATTGCTGAACCTCGTACGCCAGCAAAGACGCGAGCACCCGATCACTGGCGAACCCATTCGGGCCGATGTGCGGATCATGGCCTCGACTTCCATCCGGTTGACACAACTCGTCAGCCGCAATCTCTTCCGGGCTGATCTGGCGGAAGCTCTGCAGGATTATGTTGTCGAAGTTCCCGCTCTGCGTGAACGACCCGAAGATATTGCCACACTCGCTGAACACTTCCTGCATCGTGTTTCGGTTCGCGAAGGCCGTCCCCCACGCATGCTGACTGTCGAAGCTCTCGATCGATTGCGTCAGTGGAAGTGGCCCGGCAACATCCGTGAACTCGAAAACGTGATTGACCGAGCCTGTTCAATCGACTGCAGCCACAAGCTCACTGCTGAAATGATCGAGCCCTGGATTCAAAAACCACTGGCCCAGGAAGAAGAAGATATCGTGCCCGGCCTGACTCTGGCCGAAATGGAACGCAAGCTCATCGAATCGACCTTCACCCGCTTTGAAGGAAATCGCGAAAAGACAGCTCGTGCTCTCCAGATCGGCATTCGCACACTCTCAGGCAAGCTCCGCGAGTATGGCTACCCACCACGAGGAGGGCCCGGCTCAAACCGCATTGCAGCACCGGCAGAGACAGTCGAAACTGTCGAGCCGATGATCAGCACGTTCGAAACCCGTGCTGCCTGATACAGACTTCACCATACGCCATACCCGTTCGCCGGGTATGGCGTATTGGTGTTTTGATGGTGGTTGAATTTCCTCTCCGGCTTCTACCCTTCTCCCCCTTTTTCCCTTCCCCCCTTTTTGAACTCTCCCTTCTCAGCTTCATACTGAGGCAAGTTCCATGTTCAATCACCTGCTCACATCACAAACGTCAAACCTGCTCAAACAAACAGCCAAGTTTGCAGAACTCAGGCAGGATGTCCTCGCAGGAAACGTGGCCAATATCGATACTCCCGGCTATCGCATGCGCGACCTGCCTGTAGCCGACTTTCAGAATGCACTCAAAAAAGCTTATGAATCACAGACAGCACAGCCAGCCAGTCTGCATCCGCCTTTAGCAAATCCTGAAAATCCTTTAACCGATCTCATCTCACCTTCAGCCACATCAGTTCACACGACAAACTTCTTTCCTGAGTCTCTCTTCCAGGCCAGCGAAAAGAAAACCCAGCCGGGTATTACCTTTCAGGATGCGAACAATCGCAGCATCGAACAGCAGATGACACAGATCTCCAAGAACTCGATGTTGCAAAGTTTTGCGACTGAATTATTGAATCTGCAGTATAACCAGCTTCAATCAGTCATCAGCGAACAGGTCTAATATATCATGTTCCATACTCTTGATATCAGTACCAGTGGTTTAATTGCCCAGCGAACTCGGATGGATACGATTGCTGGCAATATCGCTAACGTGAATACGACACAGAATGAAGAGGGGAAAATTGCTCCTTTTCAAAGACGGCTCGTTATGATGCAACCAGCCTCCGTTGGAGCGACCAGCCCCACTGGCAGCCAGGGAGTGGCATCAACGGTCGAGATTGATACCGTCTCGCCGCCGCGGATGGCCTATGAACCAGGTCATCCCCATGCCAATGCGGAGGGAAAAGTCCTTTATCCGAACATCAACGTCGTGACAGAATTCGTAAACGCCATGGAAGCCAGCCGCGCTTATGAAGCCAACGTCACGACGATGGAAGTCACCAAAGATATGATCCAGAACACCTTTCGATTATTAGGTTAATAGATAGACCTGCATTGCATTTTGTAGGGTGCATGCTAATGCACCAATTTGCATGAATTTAAACTGGTGCATTCCGTAAGAACTCCATGCACCCAACAGGCCGTTTTGGATATTGGTGAAATGAATTGTAGGTAAACGTCTATGTCAAACATGATCTCACAGCCGGCGTTTTTTCCTGCTCCCGGGCAGGCCGTCCCATTTACGGCCTGGTCGCAGCCACTGGCACTTCCAGAATCGGTTCCAAACACTCAACCCACGGTCTCTTTCGCGGATTTATTGAGCCAGTCGTTGGATGCCACCAACGGCCAGCAACAACAGATGCATTCCCAGATTGCCGGAAGTTTGACAGGCTCTGACTTGTCGATGGTGGAAACCTTTTCAGCAGCTCGGGAAGCCGATCTGGCATTGAAACTGACTTTGCAAATTCGCAATAAACTGATTGAGGCCTATCGCGAAATTCAAAACATGCAGCTTTAGTACTGCATTCATAATGAGTGGTTTACAGTTTTCTCAATAGCTACCGGATTCCAGAGAGTTTCCGAAATCTCGCATCAGGAGCATCGCCTTGTGAAGCGGTTGGTCACGACAATTTCGACAATTACTCTGATTCTGCTGCTTCTCTATTGGCCGCTGATGTTCTTCCTCACACACCGGCCCGTCGTACCGAAAATTGTACCGCGACTCCCCGATTATGTACTGCACTTTACGGGTTACGCCTGTCTGGGATTTCTCTTTGGTGTCAGACATCAGGTTCTCAGACGCGTGACCTGGCAGCGTTTTGCCATCGCCATGCTCATCATCGCGTCCTACGCCGCCCTTGATGAACTGACACAACCCTACTTCCGCCGTCAGGCAGATTTCTGGGATTGGGTTGCCGATCTTTCTGGCGCTGTTGTGGGGTGGTTGATAGGTGTTCTACTTCTATCATGCTTACGCCGCATTCGAGGATATCTGCGCAAACATCCACGACATAGCGATCAATAAATTGTGATCTCAAACGATACTACCGTAGATCTTCACGGCGATTCGTTTCCCCTATCAGCGAGATAACTGCCAAAACCTGCAGATGGCAATTTCTGCCGATCTTTTCACGATTCAAACACTATAGAACGCGTTGTTTCACACAGAAAAATGACATGTCGTGAATTTACGCTCAAGTTTTTAGTGGAATATCGGAAAAAAATAAAAACAAGCCATTTTCGTATGATGCACCGGCACAAATCGTCCGATGCCAAATGATGAACGAATACACCAATTCCATTGCGGGCGCATGGACTGAGCCACGATTCGCGGAATCAGCTCAGACGAAACCATACGACTGGTTTCGATTCGTTCTTGGTGATCGTGGGGAATGACTGTCCACTCTTTGGGGCAGGAGTTTCGCCCGCGTTGGAAACTCCTAGCAAAGGGACTTGTCAAAATGAAGAGTTTCGGATTGGTAAAGAGCCTGGCTGTGGCCGCTGTCTGTGCCGGCGTGTTGTCGCCTGCCGGAATCGTTTCAGCCGGTGAAGTTGCTCCAGCTGTCAAGCCAGTGGCTCCAGTCAGCGACATCACTCTGGTGAGTGGTCAGCTCAACGGTCGCGTGGTCGATGCCCAGGGTGTTTCCCTGAACGGCGCTCAGGTCGTGATTAAGCAGAACGGCCAGGAAGTCGCTCGCACAAACAGCGACAAGAACGGTCAGTTCAGCGTTAATGGCCTCAAGGGTGGCGTCTATCAGGTCTCTGCTGGCAACAGCGAAGGCACCTACCGCGTCTGGACAGAGCGGACAGCTCCTCCTTCATCCAAGAACGGCATTGTCATGGTCTCTTCCCCCAGCACTGTCCGTGCTCAAGGAGGTTCCCTGTTTAACCCCGTCAACACCACCGCCATCATTCTTGGTGCGACTGGTACAACTCTGGGTGCCGTGGCTTTGAACGAAGCCAACAACAACGACGCTCCCAAGACACCATAACGTCCTGGTAATGACTGTTTGAAATAGCAAAGCCATTCCCACTGGTCACCGACCTTGGGAATGGCTTTTGTCATTTAAGAATTCTCTCGCATTCACCTTCAGGGCTAAACTTCGCATGAGACCGGCATTTGGTCGTGCCGCATCAGCTCATCAAAGGTCGAGGCCCAGACATTCTGGATTTCATGAGCATCGCAGGTCTGCCAGGCCGATTCTTCGGCAGTAGGTAGCGACCACGGATCTTGTGCCGACCACGAGAGTCGCTCGAGCTGAGAGGCCGTCATCGGTGCCTGAAACCGGCAGACCAGCTTGAACCTTCCGCGCCCCAGATCGGTGGCTCTCACCACAATCGCGACAGCATCAATCGCTCCCATGGCTGTTTGTGCAGCCATTAACCGAATGACGAGTCGTTCTCCAGGGAGCCAGCGGATCGGAACAGCGACCGCGCAGCCACTAAAACTCACATCGAGTGCCTCACCTGGCGAACCATGATGCGTCAGCATATCATCCAGAATCTGTGGTAAAGGCAGCCTCTCTTTACTCACTCGAAGCACCGAAACCTTGATCGAAAGGTTAATCCGCCAATCCTGTCGTCTTTCGCTCTCATCATCCTGTGGTGGAGCAAAATGAGAGGCCGCAAAAGGATCGCTCTGAGACGGAAATGGGTTGAATTCCACGGGCGAAGCAGCAGAAATCGATCCAATCCCCTGCAACTGTTCGAGTCTCCGGGCATCAGCCGGAGGCATATTCTCAGGTGCCCCTGTCATCTCTGGAACACCTTCTTCCCGGCCCTTTTGAAGCGCAACAGAATGAGAACTGGCCGCCTGCAATCGCGATTCAATCCCCTTGTTCAACTGGTCAACAGCAGGCAGCCTTTCTGTTAGTGATTTCAGCCTGAAGAGTGATTTGGTCACTCGGGAGACTTCCAGATTCCCACGGAGATTCTTCGTCATGGTGAGTACCGCTAAAACTTTGTAGCCGGTGGGCTTCTACCAGCATTTGGGGAAATAACTGACACCTCGAGCACTTGATTAATCCTCCAGTGAACACGATCTCCGTGTCACTGTTGCTACGTGATGAAGCCGAGTCATGAGGCAGAGAACTCTGCCCGAATTCTGGATGTGCTCGCTGTTGCTCAAAGACTACGTCGAGATCGACAACCAGCAAACGACTCTTATCGATCTCTCTCGATTTGTGGCAATTGACCGACCTGGCCACCGGTTCACGAGAGAAACTTTTGCCTCAAATTCGGTAAATTCGCTACAGTACGTCTCTTGGGGCCTAGTCGCGCTCTGTTTATTGTGTAACGTGCCATGCTTGCAGCTCTGGGCAAGCATGTCTTCTCAGCCAGCACATCGCTGCTATTTCCAGGGAAACGTACAAGCTCCATCGTGAAGGGCCAGCCCCCAAACGAAAAACACTCACAGGCCACCCCTGTGGTCTCCTCGAAAAAGATTTGATTCGCAAGGATGCGTACCATGGCCATAGGTCAACTTCCCCTCGAACTTGAAGTTCCTCCGTGGGCATTTCTCTCGGCCCGGAAGACTCCCTGGTGGCTCGAAGTGGAATGCTGGTCTTTAGGGATTCTTTCACTGGCGATGTTGTGTCTCGCTCCCCTGGTCACACCGTTATCAATGGCCGAAGCGACCGTAGGCCGAGCTGCCCTCGAAATGCTGCTCTCCCAGGAATGGGTCGTTCCTCGTTGTCAGGATGTTCCCGTTCCCCAACTGGCGCCACTTCAAGTCTGGCTGGTCGCCCTGATTTCCACCGTTCAGGGCCATGTCGATGCCTGGTCGATCAGACTTCCTTCACTGATCGCCTTCTGGCTGACTGGCCAGTTACTTTACGCCTATTGCCGCCAGTTCATGGGAACAGTCGGCAGTCTGGGTGCCGGCCTGATGTTCCTCACCACCGTCGGCGTTCAAATGCAACTCGGCAGTGGCACCGCATTGCCCATCGCTGCGTTTTTCCTGGCGCTGGCACTCTTCAGCTGGCACATTGGCTGGCTGCACGACTGGCCCGATCTGATTCAATGGGTCGTTCCCTACTTCGCTCTCACACTGGCAATTCTATCCAGTGGATTGTTCCCCGCTCTCGTCTTTGCCAGCAGCCTGACCTGCTACCTGATTCTCCGCCGCAAAGAAGAGTACGCCCTCACATTCGGGCATCTGGCTGGTCTCCTGGGCTGCATCGGGCTGACAGCTTCCTGGGTGCTGACCTACCTTTCAATCACAGGCATTAATCCCTGGTGGGCGGGGGCTTCTCCCTTGGGAACTGCCAACCCGTTATGGTCGCTGGTCGAGCACCTCGTGACATTCCCGCTCCTGGTGGCCTGCACCATCTTGTTGCCATGGGGTCTGTTACTCGTGGTCTATCTCTTTGCCGACTTCCGCCGCCATCTGGGCGACGCCCGCCCCGCCGTCCAGTTCATCAGTGTCTGCCTGCTGATCCCCGGGGCACTCATGTGGGTTGATCCCCGCTGCACACCCTCCGCAGCACTCCTCCTTCTCCCTGGAATCACAGTATTGACCGCCATCGTTGTGCAGCGATCGGTCGAATGTTTTCCCACGAGTGACTGGCAGTTCATCTGGCCCACATTCCTGCAGGGAACAGTCATCGTCAGCTTCGTCGGCATGGGACTCGCCATGGCACTTCGAGGAGTCCTCCCCGAAAAAACGGCCCATATCCCGTGGGAAACACTCGTCTGGTCAACCATCGCCATGGTATGTCTCTCGATCGTCATCATGCGGTCACTCGGTCGGCATCCTCATCAGGGATTATGGGCCATGGGAGCCACCGCACTCCTGATGACTCTCTCGATTGCACCACCCATCCGCGCCAGTCTGGTGCCGGCACCCTTAGCCACCGCCCCACCACTTGTCATTCCCAGGCCACTCGCGGGCCAGATGCCGGAGATCAGCCTGGGTTCCATCCGAGCTGACGTCCTGCTCAAGTTCAACCAGCTTCTGCCCCGGCAGCCCTGGCCCGAAGACCACGAGACACTCGATCTCCGGCATCACGTCTTCTGCTTCATGGAAAGCGAACACCAAAGCCGGCGACTCCCCTTTTCATGGAAGCTCATCTCACGCCAGCCGGTCGCTCCGACTCCCGAATTTCCGCAGAAACAATGGCTGGTGTTAGGCCGCCGGGCCGATTTCGTCACCCCTGCCAGTTTTCTGGCAGAACCAGGTGCAGTTATGCCGCAAACCTCACGCCCATCAGAATTTGGCACCCGGTAAAAGGTTCAGACGCACGGAGGCCCAGTCCGGCAGGCTGGCAATCCTCCGCCGGACTTGCAAAATTCCCCCCCGGCTGCGATAACCCATGAGTCTCCAAAGCCCGCAGACATCATGAAAGTGATGGCCTGGCAGGCTTTGCCAAAGACATCGGGCTGTAGCGCAGCCTGGCTAGCGCGCTTGCTTGGGGTGCAAGAGGTCGTGGGTTCAAATCCCGCCAGCCCGATTCGCCTGCGGCGAATAGAGAGTCGAGGGTAGAAAGTGGAGAGTAGAATGAGAAGGGTCGCACTCGACTCGGTCTACTCACTACTTTCTACTCTCCTTCTTGGATTGCGTGCATGACATTTGCCTTTGAAAAACTGCTCGTTTATCAGAAGGCCGACGCAATCTGCCAGCAGACTGAGAGCTTTCCAAGAAGTCGAAAGCTGATGCCCAGGATCGAGCCGAGTTCCCGTTGCTGGTCTATATTCTGCGTCGTCCCCTCGATGATCATCGACACGCTCGACACTACCAAACGAAAGTTAGGTAGTGGAAGAACTTCCAAGGGTGATGGCCGAGACGGATAAGGAGTTGTTTCGTTGTTGGGTTGAAGGGACTCCTCGACAAACTGTCAGCACGACTGGATGCGGGAGCAGGAACGAAGGCCGTATAAGGTTGCAAAATTTGGAAACCCCACGACTGGCTTGGTGCTGGTCGTGGGGTTTTCCTGCACCAGAATTGACGCCACTCAAAGAAAAACAGACCAAATAAGCGAAACGATCCCGAACACAATTGGGATCACCACACTCGAAATCAAAATCCATCGCCAATTGTCTGCTGTTTGATGTCGTTTGAGTCCATCATTGATTGCGAAAACTCCCGGCGGAAACCATAAATCACGCAAATGATTCAGGAGAAAGCCAGCAAGAAATGGAGTCACAATCAAGGCGATAGCCAATAAGTTTGCAAACGCCTGCATTTTCGTGGATTCGACTGGTTTTCTATCTGGCATGAACCCAGCAACCAGAACGAAACATGTCAATATAAACAGAACAAATGTTGCACAGAGTATCGAAACCGCATCAATTCTTGTTAGACGGTCGTACCACGGCCTAAGGCCATCCAGCGATTCTTCAATTCGCTCACGATAACGAGTTAAAACTTCATCGCTACCACGTATCTGAATGCTTATCGGAGACATCAATCCCATCCATGTCTTTCTTCTGAAGGACAGCGACACATGCTTTTCTTGATCGCCCTTGGAAGATAATCTCAGCAGGTTAATCTGCTTGGATGCAGAATTCTGGTATTCCAGCAATTGCTTGACAGTCGGTTCACGATCAACACCGTCTTCACATTCAATTAGAACTTCAACATCTTCGCTGTATGACTTAATGATTTCACAAAATGCCTTAATGTCCTTCTCGGTCAGAACAAAAGACCTGTTGATTCCATTTGTATATGAAGCTGGTGCTCGGCTCATGTTCTATGCTGAACCATTTCCTAATGACTGAAGGGAAAGACAGGATATTTTTCACCGACCTTGAAGACGCAAATACGCAGCCCTATGTTCAGGTTTTTTGTGCCGAATTAGGGGTTGGGGGTTTCATCTCTTGATGTTTCTTTGTCACTCACGGATTGCAGGCGGGGAAGATATAAGCTGTGTACTCCTATTGGTCGTTCTTCGACATTTCCGTTCATCAATACCAAGGGCATGTTTGCATGCCTCTCAACAGTCATGCCGTCGTCCGTAGGCGTCGTCCAAGAAAGCTTGGTGTCTATGTCAACAAGTTTGATGTTCTTTCCAAGGGAAACTGTTTGATTTCTTCTCAGGTCTGTGGAGATGACGATGTCCGCAGATAAGTCGTAGATTCCTGGGGCAAGGGGATTCACGACAAAGATGAATTTGCTCCATTTGTTATCATCAAGCGAAACAAACCTTTCTCCCCATGAGATAGAGCGACGGCCATTTGAATCAGGCCATTCAACAGTATGTGGCCTGTACTCGCCCTCTTTGCCCTGTAGGTCAAAGTAGAAGAACGTAGCACTTTGAGGCATTGCCCCAGGCGGTCTATACCCCATGATATGTCGTGGCTCAAACTTTGTGACACGGATCACACAATCGAAAACCACAACGTCTTGAAAATCTTTTCTCTTTTGGATTTGAAAAGTAAAATTTGGCTTGTCATCGTCAACATTCGGACTAATTGGCCCATCAATTGGCTGTTTACCCATGTTTAGCGAGTAACCATCTGCAAACGATTTGATAAATTCTTGGTCTTCCTTTGAAACGAATACAGGTGCAGGCTGGCAGTTAAATTTTATCCTAGCGATATTTATGATTGGTTGATTTTGATAGACGACAATGTCAACCGCAAGCATTACAAGTGGGATGCAAACTAAGCATAGGCTTCTCATTTGACGCCATGATTCAAATTTCCATTCGAAATCGTTTCTGGTGTTCACATAATTGAATAATGCCAGAGCGGATAGAACCAGATATGCAGGCCATCGAAGTGTTGGGCTAGGGAGATTTTCAACAAGCTCCTTTGCAAGAAGCATGCTTGAAAGCACGGCCAATGAAAAAACAGCCCATACGGCAACAGGTGTGCCGATAATTTGCGACAACTTGGTTTCAGGTGATATTTGATCCGTCATTTCTGATCCAACCAAAGCATATCTACTTGCATGGCTCGTGGAAGAATCCCCAAACCCAAACAACTGAACGATCTCAAGGTTGACACGCATAAACGGCGTCGTCATCAGGCTGAGCCTGTGCCTCTCAAAGATCATACCACTTGTCCCGAACACTTGAACGATGTGGCACGGGACAAGTGGACAGAGATTACCACACTTCTTGATCAAATGGGACTGCTTTCCTCGGCGGATTCTGATGCCCTGGAACTGTACTGTGCGGCGTACTCTCGATACCGCAAAGTCGAAGAAATGGTGAAGAATTTCGGGGAAGCGATCATCAGCCCCGTGAACAAGTACCCGATGATTTCTCCATACTCCACGGTGATGAACAAAAACCTCGAAACCTGTCGAAGGTTGCTGATTGAATTTGGGCTGACGCCAGCGGCTCGTTCTCGCTGTGCGATCACGCCGACCGGCAAGGACAACAGTGGATGGGGAGAGTTTTTCAAAGTAGCTGGGTAGGTGGATCGACGTGAGGTTCATACGTATGATAAATCTTTTGACTTGTTCAACACCAACTAAGGAGGCCATTTGTGAACCGTCCATTTGATGTCTTCTCAAAACGTATTGTGAAGCTACCTGAAGTCTTTGAATACGACGTACTACCTGACAAGCTACGCAATCAGCTTGTCATTCTCTTTGACAGAACCATTTTCCGATTAGCCGAGAATCTTAACATTGGCGGTGAGGTGCAGGGGACTATCCGCCATCTTGTTGCCCGCATTGGCGAGGAACATGGGCTGAATTCCCTAGATGATTCGTTCGTTCCAGTCTCAGGTAGAGCAAATTCGCCCATTGAGCAACTTAGAAACTGTATTTGGCGAGAAGGTGAGGTCGGAATTGTTTTGGATGCTGTGGAGTGGCTATGCATTGCCTTCCTGCACTTCGACAGACAATATGAGTTCCTGAAACTAAAATCGTCCACTGAAATTGCCACCCTAAACTATCGGTTCCGTGAAAATGGTATCGGTTATGAGTTTAATATTGACGCTAAGAAGATTATTCGTATTGACTCGACTCTTCTCCACCAGTCGTCAATTCTTCCCTCTCTGTCGTTGTTAACTGATCCACTCTACTCAACAGCAAATTCTGAGTTTGTCATTGCGTTCGAGGATTACAAGAAGGGTGATTATGACGACTGTGCAGTGAAATCATGCTCTGCCTTCGAGAGTACACTCAAAGTTATTTGCACTCGGAAAGGGTGGGCATTCGACCCGAATAAGGATACTTGCAGCAAACTGGTCGAGATTGTCGTCAAGAATGGGAATCTCGATTCTTTTTTGACAGAACCGTTCAAGCTGATCGGGAGCATCCGAAACAAATTGAGTGCCGCCCACGGAGGCGGGACTTCCCAGCGTGTTGTTACCGAAGAAATGGCTCGATACTGCCTCAATTCAACTGCTTCTGCCATTCTTTACATGGTCGAAGCTACACGCTGACAAAATGCCGTTGATTCCACACTAACTAGGATGTGAAACCATCCCAGTCTGCACGGCATGCCATTAGCGTCATTGCAAAATCCACCTTTATCAGCGCATTCGCCGAGCGAACAATGTCCGCCGAGTTCCCTTGGAGGAGCGTAATCGTTAGCTGTCCGCATAGTCCGAATGCCTTCCTCGAAAATTCCTGATAGAGTCCTGTCACTCCGGCTAGAAGTGTAGACTCAAACCCCACCCTCTTTTGCCAACACAACCATCCCCATCGATTCCGTTTTCGCGAAGAAACTGCCTTTTTTTGCAGCGACTGTCACAGGGCTTTCCCTTGTGTGTCCAAGGAGTGGATCACATGCTCAATTGACTCCTAGATCCTGAGCGAGGAATTTCGCGATGCAAAATCCCTTCACCGAAGTCCCCGATGAATCGACCGATGCCGACCTCATCGAAGAGGCCCGGCAAGGGAGTCGTGAGGCGCTGGAGAAACTGGTGCTCAGGCATCAGGCGTGGATCTACAACATCGCCATCCGCATGGTCTTTCACCCTCAGGATGCCGAGGAAGTCACCCAGGAAGTGCTGATCAAGGTCATCACCCGCCTCAGCACGTTCCAGGGGGAAAGCCAGTTTCGCACATGGCTCTACCGCATCACAGCCAACCATGTTTTGAATATGAGACGTCGCGGTGCCGAGCGGGAGGTTCATACGTTCTCCAGCTACGCCAGCGCGATCAACGCGACGCCGGATCTCGATCTGCCCGACCCGAAGTCGGTTCCCGTCGAAGTGCCGCTCCTCGTTGAAGAGGCGAAAATCTCCTGCACGATGGGGATGTTGCTCTGCCTCGACCGCCAGCAGCGGCTGATCTTCACGCTCGGCGAAATCCTCGGAGTCACCGACAAGGTCGGCAGCGACATCCTCGAGATCTCCGCCGACAACTTCCGCCAGTGCCTCTCACGCGCCCGCCGTGATCTTCACCAGTTCATGCACGGCCAATGTGGTCTGGTCAATCCCGATAACCCCTGCCGCTGTGCCAAGAAAACCAGAGGTTTCATCGAGGCGGGGCATGTCGATCCCAACCATCTGCAATTTGTCCCCCGGCACGTGCGGCGTATCTCGGCAGCAGCCGAAGCTCTGGTACTCACCATCGAGCAGACCGTGGATGAACATGACCAGACGATCTTCCGCGAGCATCCTTTTCTCGAACCCAGGCACCAGCTCGACTGGCTCCGGCGACTGCTCGACAAGGGGGATTTCGGGACTGCCCTCGATCTCAATTAAATAATTCTGGAATCGCCTGTCACAGTCCCCTTCCTCTCGTGTCTATGGGAGTAAGGAGGACAATTCATGTCGAAATTGCAAAACAAAGTGGCTCTCGTTACGGGAGCATCTAAAGGGATCGGAGCGGGAATCGCCGGGGAACTTGCCGCAGCCGGTGCGGCTGTGGTGGTGAACTACGCGAGCGACCGAGCCGGTGCAGAATCTGTTGTGGCTGCGATCAAGGCCGCAGGTGGCCAGGCCCTGGCGCTTAGGGGGGATGTTGCGAAAGCCGCCGATGTTGCAGCGCTGTTCGAGCGCACGCAGGCGGCCTTCGGCTCTCTCGATATTCTGGTCAACAATGCCGGCGTCTATCAGACCATGCCAGTCGCAGAACTGACAGAGGCCGAGTTCCACCGCGAGATCAATATCAACCTGCTCGGGCCACTGTTGGTGATCCGCGAATCGCTCCTGCACTTCGGGCCGGAAGGGGGGAGTATCATCAATATCGGCTCTGGTGCTTCAAAGTCGCATCCACCCGGCTTCGCCATCTATTCTGCGAGCAAAGCGGGTCTGGATGCCGTGACAGGTGTGCTGGCCAAAGAACTCGCCCCGCGAAAAATTCGCGTTAATTCGGTCAATCCCGGCGCGACGCTGAGTGAAGGGACGAAGGCGGCCGGATTGTATGGCGTCGAGAGTGACTTTGAGAAACTTCTCGTCTCCATGACTCCTCTGGGCCGCATGGGGACACCACAGGACATTGCGAAGGTGGTGGCGTTTCTCGCCTCGGATGATTCGGGTTGGTTGACGGGCGAAGTCATCCTCGCCTCAGGTGGATTGCGCTAGGCCTCATCTTTCCAAACGTCTGCAGGAGAACCTCATGCCCGCCTATATTGTCTTCATGCGTGAAAAGACGCTCGATCCGTCCGAGTTGGAAACCTATTGGGAAAAGGTAAAAGGGACGCTGGATGGCCATCAGTTGAAAGTGCTGGCCGCCTATGGGAAGCATCTGACGTTGGAGGGCCCGGCTGTGGAAGGGGTCGTCATCGCCGAGTTCCCGACATTCGCTGAAGCCAGCGACTGGTACGAAAGCCCCGCCTACCAGCAAGCCGCCCAGCACCGACACAACGGCGCCATCTACCGCGGCTTAATCGTCGAAGGACTGTGAGAGCGATAAGGCTGAAAGTGTTGAGACCCTAGGGCAGGCTCCCGGCAGCCGACTTCTGGTTATGAATGCTGATCGCTTGCCCGACTGAATACATGCAATTTTGCATGTCATTCTGCTTGAATCGCAGAGAGGAAATGCCAGATCATAGAGTTGGGATGGTTATTGCCATCGCGAAGAGAATTGCAGGGGTGGGATATGTCAGTCATAAATCGCAAGAAATCAGCAGTCCCAAAACATGTTCCGACCAAGGGGCAGGCAAAGCCCAGGATCAACCGCACATCCTTCAAGGCTGGTATGGTTTTGGAGCTTCGTCATCGACTGCAACTCAAGCAGGCAGACTTTGCTCGGCTACTTCCGGTTTCAGTGAGATCTCTCGCCACATTAGAAGGTGGGGCGCCTCCATCCGAAGCTGTCGCCCGTAAGCTTGTCGAAATCCACCGCTTAACCAACGCACTTGCGGAAGTCATCAAAAAGGATTCGCTCGGCTGGTGGTTACAAACCCCGAACGGGGCTTTTGACGGATTGAAACCCATCGAAGTCATCGACCGCGGGGAAAGCGATCGTATCTGGTCGATGATCTTCTTTCTCAGGTCTGGAGTCCCTGCATAAGGCATAGCGTTCAAAAGCACGTGCGAGGTTGCCAAGTCCTGTAGGGTGCGGTTAAGGCTTTGCGCAACCCACCAGATCTTCTGCGAACTCATTCTCTGTCCCTTTGCCCTACCGATCGCCCCACAGCAAAAGCCCCGTCATCCTCCACCAATATTCCCGAGGAACCCATGCATGGCTGCGTCTGATCTTTTGCAGATTCCGGGGATTGGTAAGACTTTTGTCCGGGATTTTGCGCGGATTGGGATTCATTCCATCGATCAACTGGTGCAGAAAGATCCCGAGCTGCTTTTTCATCAGTTGGCACTCGCCAATCAGGCGGTTGACCATAAAACCAGCAAGAACTATCTCTACGTCATTCGCATGGCCGTCTACTATGCCAATGGCGGGCGGGATCCTGAGCAGTTGAAATGGCATGCCTGGAAGTGATGGTGGCCAGGCAGTTCCTGCGGGGGTCGAGTTTTTCAGGCTGTGGGCTGGATTTGCAGATCGACGCGATAGCCGAGAGCCCATTGGTGGAAGCCGAGCTTTTCGTAAAAGGGGGCCACATCGGGGGCACAATCGAGAATCACCTTGTAGCAACCCGCCTGCTGACAGACTTCAAAGAGGTGCTTCATCAGTGCCAGCCCAATGCCGTGATGCTGCTCACTCTGGCGGACTGCCACATCTTCAATATGCCCCACTGCACTGCCACCATGCAGAAACTTGGGCTCAATCATGAGTGATGCCGTCCCGATCACCTGATTTTCGAGCAAAGCCACATACGTGTGAACTTTGCTCCGCAGGCGTCGTTGAAAGACCGAGACGGCGGCTTCATGGGAAAGTTCCGTTGGCTTGAGTGCCGAGAGCGTTTCGAGAAACCCGCGCTGGAGATCGCGGGCATCCATCAGCCGAACGACAAGGCCGGGTGGGGGTGTGACAGTCATACAATCCTTTTTGCTCGCTAATGGCCAGGATGTTGAACGCCTAGTCAGGCTCCAATCGGCATCCTCACCTATGTTCTCCATGAACCGGGTCGTTTGGCAAATCCGCGGGTTGTCCAAGACTGCAAGATTTCGATGAGAGTACGGCGAACAGTCCCAAAACGGCTGGCAAGTTTGACGAATAGGTTGGATTCAGCGGGAGCGAGCTGGTGATTCCCGCGTCCTGGCGCCAAAACGGAAAATGGGGCGGCAAAACCTTGGTTCTGATCGTCGAGGATGGTATCGTATTCATTAACGCACATTGATGCGTTCTTGCCGGAGTTCCACGCCATGCCCGCCCCCGCCTCAAGTTTGAAGATTGGCATTGCCTCCTGCTGCCGGAACCATGGGCTCCGAGTGGTCGCGCTCGGTTTGTTTCTGATGGTTTGTGAAACTGTGCGGGCTGAAACTGCCCCCAGCTTTCGCAACGAAGTGATGGCCGTCCTTTCGAAGGCGGGGTGCAATCAGGGAGCGTGTCACGGGAATGCACGCGGCAAGGGAGGCTTTCAGCTTTCCCTGCGAGGGCAGGAACCTGCGGCCGACTACCAGGCCATTGTGCATGAGTGGCAGGGCCGCCGGATTGACACCTTCCAGGCTGAGAAAAGTCTGCTACTAGAAAAGCCGTTGATGCTCGTACCGCACGAAGGAGGGCGCCGATTAACGGCAGGGACCATCGAGCATGAGATTCTTTCCCGCTGGATTGCCGCCGGTGCTCCAGAAGATCCACCTTCGACACCGCAACTGGTAAGCATAGAAGTCTCACCACGCCAGCGAGATCTGATTGTGCCAAGCGCCGCCGAAGCGACCTTTCGTCTCGAAGTGCTGGCCAGGTTTTCTGATGGTACGACAAAAAACGTCACCCGGCTCACCGTCTTTGAACCTTCACAGCCAGTCGTCGAGATCGATCCCGAAGGATCGGTGAGTGTGCAGGAGTTTGGAGCCTACGCGATTGTGGCCAGGTATCTCGACCAGCAGGTCACTGTTCGTCTGGCCGTTTTTCCACCCCATGCTCATGCTGCTGCGGTCGAGCGACGACCTCACTCACCTATGGATGAGATTGTCTTCCGCCGGTTAAGAGAATTGCAGATTGAACCCTCGGCTTTGTGCGACGACCAGACGTTTATCCGCCGCACAACACTCGACATGATTGGCCTCTTGCCCACTCCTCAGGAAGCCCGCGACTTCGTCAACAATGGAGATCCCCAGAAGCGGCAGAAGTGGATTGAAAGCCTGTTGGCTCGTGCCGAGTTCGCCGATTGGTGGGCCCTCAAATGGTGCGACCTCTTGCGTGTCGAAGAGAAAACTCTTGATGCCAAAGGGGTGGCGGCTTTTCATGGCTGGATTCGAGACGCGATTGCCAGAAATCAGCCCGTCGATGAGTTCGTACAAGAACTGATTTCGGCCCGCGGAAGTTCTTATACCGTCCCCGCAACCAACTATTATCGAGCATTGAGAGACCCTGCGACTCGAGCAGAAGCGACTGCCCAGATTTTTCTCGGTGCCCGGCTGCAATGCGCGAAATGCCATAATCATCCCTTCGACCAATGGAGCCAGAACGATTATTACGCCTGGTCGAATGTTTTCTCGCAGATCGATTACCAGATCGTCGAAAACCAGCGGGGTGATACTAATGACGCGCACGAGTTCAAAGGCGAACAGATTATTCTGCTGAAAATGAAAGAGCAGTTTCCTGATCCTCGCACAGGGCAGCCCAGGCAGCCGAGTCTGCTTGATCATCAGTTACCGCCCTTGAATGCCGAGGAAGATCGATTGCTCCCCATGGCCCAGTGGCTGGCGAGCAGGAATAATCGCCGGTTTGTCGAAGTCTTCGTCAATCGTGTCTGGCAGCAAATGCTGGGGCGAGGGATTGTCGAGCCTGTGGATGATTTTCGCGCCACGAACCCCGCCGCTCACCCGGAACTCCTCAGCTGGCTGAGTGACGAGTTCGTTCATCACAATTGCGATCTGAAGTGGCTGGTGAACACGATTGCGAATTCAGCCGTCTATCAATCGAGTTCGACAACAAATCCCAGCAATTCGCGAGACGAAGTTTTCTTTTCGCATAGCTACGTCAAACGATTAAGTGCCGAGCAGTTACTCGACGCCATCAGTCAGGCGACGGACGTAAGGCCAAACTTTGCTGATCATCCGCAGATCCAGCGGGCTCAGGCCTTGCCAGGGGTCCAGGCCATGGCTTTCCGGCGAGGAAAGACCACTTTGGCAGATCGATTTCTACGAGAATTTGGTCGGCCACAACGATTGCAATCGTGCGATTGCGAGCGAACCACCGAAACGACACTGACCCAGACATTTCAATTGATTGGCGGCAAACTCATTCAGGAGTGGGTGACCAATCCAGATAACATTCTGAAAACACTCGCTACAGATCATCGCGAGACTGATCCCTCGGCCATTGAAGAACTTTACTGGCGCACAATCAGTCGAGCACCCACTTCCCTGGAAGCGGAAACGCATAGGAAATACATCGAGAAGTCACCCACGCCTCGTGAGGGCTTTGAAGACATTCTATGGGCCTTGCTCAATAGTGATGAATTTTTATTGAGGCATTAGCGCCCGTTACTTGAGAGTTGGCCCGCCGATTCATCTTATGTTTCTGTAGTGATGGTTTTTGCAAGCGATAGTGAGTGGTAGCAATATGAATCATCATCTACAGAAATTGTTGAGTCAGAAACTTCCTCGCCGTCAGTTATTAACGGCCGGTGGCATGGCTGGTTTTGGGTTGACCTTACCTCGGTGGCTGGCCGCTCAGGATCAAGCGGCTGCTGAGTTACCGGCCGCCATGTCGACGGCGAAGTCTGTCATCTTTCTTTACCAGTTTGGTGGGCCAAGCCATGTTGATACCTTCGACATGAAGCCACTGGCACCGGATGGCACCCGCAGCCAGTTTGAAACGATCTCGACATCCGTCCCAGGACTGTCAATCTGCGAGCACCTGCCCCGAATGGCAGAGGTCATGAATCGCGTTACATTGCTCCGCACAGTGTGGCACACCATGAAGAACCACAACAGTGCCTCCTACTATGCACTCACCGGCCATCCACCCGCTGTCGATGATATCCGCCTGCGCGACACGCTCGATCTCTTCCCGGCTTATGGTTCTGTGGTGGATCGATATGCACCCAATACCAATGGCATGCCGACATTTGTGGCTTACCCACACGTCATTCGCGATGGCGAAGTGACCCCCGGCCAGCACGCGAGCTTTCTGGGGAAAGTGCACGATCCTCTTCTCGTCACCGCTGACCCAAATGCCCCAGGCTTCGGCTTGCCGGAACTCAGCCTGCCAGCCGGCGTTTCGACGGCACGGCTCGAAAATCGTCGGCAACTGCAGCAGATGATCAACGCTCAGGCCAAACTCGGCGATGCAGCAGTCGCTGCACGCGGCCTCGAAGATTATTACTCCCGTGCTGTATCAATGCTGAACTCGCCAAAAATCCGCCAGGCATTTGCGATTGATGAAGAGTCAGCAAGCGTTAGAGATCGCTATGGTCGCACGGAGTATGGCCAAGGCTGTCTCCTGGCACGCCGTCTCGTCGAGCGCGGCGTCAAGTTTGTCAGTGTCTACTACTCGAAGAGTATTGGTGGCCGACGTAAAGAAGAGGGCTGGGATACCCACGGATTTGATAACACCCGCATGTATCCCATTCTCAAAGATTATCACCTCCCCTTACTGGATCAGACATTACCGACATTGATTCTCGATCTGGAAGAACGCGGCCTGCTCGACCAGACGCTCATTGTCTGGATGGGCGAATTTGGTCGCACGCCCCGGCTCAATGCCAATATCAGCCGGGATCACTGGCCGCAGTGCTATAGTGTGCTGCTGGCGGGTGGAGGGACGAAAAAAGGCTACGTCCATGGCACATCCGATAAGACCGGTGCTTTCCCTGAGAAAGATCCTGTGGCTTTGGACGATCTCGCAGCGACGATGTTCTCTGCGATCGGAGTTCCACCAGAGACAGAACTTCGAGATCGCGGCAATCGACCACTCGCTGCAGCGCTCGGTCACGTTGTCTCCGAAATCTTTGCTTAAAGCAGGATCTTCGCCTGGAGTTGGATCGTTGCCTAAAGAAAGATTCTTGCCGGGAGAAGATCAAATTTTGATGAGCTTTTGTGGTCCGGCGAAGACTTGAAATCTCTCGCAAGTTAAGGTCTCTATTCATGAGTAGCGCAGACCATCAGGCACTCGCTTCAACGATAGAACCTGCTTCAGGAATCGAATCCGATGTCGGAAATCAGCCGTCGCACCATTCTTCAACTCGCCGCCTCGGGAATGATTCTCCCCTCCATTCAGCAACTGGCTGTTGCCGTCGAAAACGATCCTTACCAGGACGCTAAGCTCGTGGATGGCCCACCAGCAGCGATTCAACCTGGCAGCTTTACGATTGCCGTTCTCCCGGATACGCAAAACTACAGCCAGAAATTTCCAGAAACCTTTCTGGCCCAGACTCGCTGGATTGTCGAGCAAAAAGCCTCTCGAAACATTGCGGCCGTCTTGCATCTGGGAGATATCACGAACACCAGTTCAAAAATCGAATGGGAACTTGCTCGGGCGGCTATGCAACAACTGGATGGGCAGGTGCCCTACTTTATGGTGCCAGGGAATCACGATTACAGTGCCGGTGGAAGCGCCACTGATCGCAAGACACTTTTTTCAGAATACTTTCCACTGGCCAGTTTCCAAGATCTCCCCACGTTCGGTGGAATCTACGACAAAGAGCCTGGGCGGATGGAGAACAGCTATCATCACTTTGAAACCGCTGGACGCAAGTTTCTGGTGCTATGCCTCGAATTTGGCCCACGCAAGGATGTGGTCCGCTGGGCGAACGAAGTGGCCAAAGCCCATCCTGCTCATGAAGTCATACTGATTACCCATGCCTATATGTACTATGATGATACTCGCTATGACTGGAAAAACCTGGGGACTAAGCAGAACTGGAATCCGCATGCTTACGCCGTGGCAAAGAATACTGGAGACGACGTGACCGATGGAGCCGAGCTGTGGGAACAGCTGGTCAGTCAGCATGAGAACTTTATTCTCACACTCAATGGCCATGTCCTGAACGATGGCCTCGGGCGGCTCACCAGCCAGACACCAGATGGCAGAGATGTGCATCAGATGCTGGTAAATTACCAGGTGAGGCCCCATGGCGGTGACGGCTGGTTAAGATTGCTCGAATTCCAGACGGATGGCACGATTGCCGTTACGGATTACTCACCCGTGCTGAACAAATCCAATCATTCAACGCAAAGCCATTTCGAACTCAAGGGTTCACCTGTATCGAAAAAATCTAAATAAGACTCTGTATTTATGGGGATTGTTCTATCGTAAGGAATCGTCAATAGGCGGTGCAACGCCTGGAGCTTCTTGTCAATCAAAAGCGTGCCGTAAGCAAGGCACGAAAGACGGAAGTGTCGCATACGCTGTTGAGTGAAATCAGGGAATGCGCGTTGGCGGCGGTTCGCCAGAATCTCTTGCCCCCTTTCCAGTTCCACTCCCCTTCAGTAGGAAAGTTCCTCCAATGCTGGTTCAATAGACATTGAATCCCGTGCTTCAGAATCTGGGTGTCATAAGCTCTGGTGCTGCTCGCTTGGGGAGGAATTTGATCGAACAGCGTCTGTTTTACCAGTGAGATAATGTGACTGCAGATTCTCAGGCTTCCGCAAACTCCGGCCAATGGACCATCCGCAAGGTTCTGGAATGGACGACGGCTCATCTGAAAAAGCATGGCTCAGCCACTCCGCGCCTGGATGCCGAAGTTCTTCTGGCACATGCCCGTCAGTGTCATCGCATTCAGCTTTACACTCACTATGATGAAGAACTCACGGAAGAAGTTCGCGCCAGCATGCGCGACCTCGTCCAAAGGCGAGCCAGGCAAGAGCCTGTCGCTTATCTGGTGGGTGAACGCGAATTCTTCAGTCTCTCTTTTTCTGTGAATGCCGATGTCCTCATTCCACGACCTGATTCAGAAACACTGATCGTCGAAGCGATTTCCTGCCTCAAACCCACACCCGCAGATGACACCGCTTCTGTCGCATCTCGCTCTTGGCGGATTGTCGATCTGTGTACAGGTTCAGGATGCCTGGCCATTACTCTGGCCCGGCAGCTTCCCACAGCCCAACTGATTGCGACGGATCTATCCGATAAAGCTCTGGCGGTGGCGAGGCAAAATCTCGCACGTCATTCATTGGCCGACCGCGTGGAATTGCGGCAAGGCTCGCTACTGGAACCACTGGAGAACGAACCACCCTTTGACCTGATTGTTTCGAATCCCCCTTACATTCCCACTGCGGATATCGAATCACTCGAGGAAGATGTTCGCCGGCATGAGCCAAGGCTGGCACTGGACGGAGGGGCCGATGGCATGGATCTGCTGCGACCTCTCATTGCTGAAGGAGCGAAACATTTGCTTCCCGGGGGATGGATGCTTCTCGAATTCACTTCCGAGCAGGCACCAGCCCTGATGAATTACGCACAAGCCCAGCCTGACTGGTCGCTGGTGCAGGTTGTCAAAGATCTTTCACAACTGCCGCGAGTGCTGAAACTGCAGAAAAGATCCTGAATGGCTGATTTCTGAACTTACTTTGGCAGTTTGAACTGTCGATTGCTGGCGGCTGTCATGTCTCGATTTTTTCATCCCGAATTGCTGAAGCCTCTCGATTCTGGAGAACTCCTCCTGGAAGGATCGGAAGCGCATCACGCACTCCATGTGCTGCGTGTTAAAACAGGTCAGCAAATTGTGCTCTTTGATGGGCACGGAAACTCGGCTACAGCCGAAGTCATCCGTCCCGGTCGCAAAGATGTCGGTCTCAGAATCGTGAGTGGCATCCAGCACTCATCACCACCCGCTCTGCAATTGACACTGCTGGTCGCGACTCCCAAAGGGGATCGGCTCGATTGGATGGTTGAAAAGCTGACAGAACTGGGCGTATCGAGATTTGTTCCGCTGATCACTCAAAGATCGGTCGTCGATCCGCGAGAAAGCAAACTGGAAAGACTCCGGCAAACCGTGATCAGTGCCTGTAAACAATCCCATCGCGACTGGCTGATGGAGATCGAAGAACCAGCGCGCTTGACCGACTGGTTGAACAGGAAAGACCATCCGACCCAATGGTTCGGCAGTTTGCAAGCTCCGCTTGTCGCTCGAAAAGCCTCCAACGATTCACAGCCGATCGCCTCTGCAAATTCCCGCATGCCATTAGAAAATACATCGTTAGCGATTCTGATTGGCCCGGAAGGGGGCTGGACTTCTGAAGAAGAATCGCAATTGATGACCTCTGGTGCGCGCCCTGTGCGACTGGGGCAATTTGTATTGAGGACAGAGACAGCCGCAATTGCGCTCACATCGCTCGCCCTGAATGAATTCTCACTTTAAGACTGCTGGTGCCTTCGCGAAAACTTTCAATGAACCTCGTCAAAACGTCGCTGCACATCGCCACGGTGTCGCTCAAGGGACGGTTTATCGGCCAAGATTGCCGATCATTGGCACGGATTGAGATCATCCCGTATTCCGGCGAAGTCTCCCGCCTCTCTTTGTCGATAATCTCGATATCGAAACGGGCTCTTGAACGGCTGGTGAATCTGATCACCCAAGGAATGTGAACCTGCCATGCTTGCACATGATCAGCAAAGCTGGCTGCTGGTAAAATTCACGCCCAGGCGTGCAATTGCAGGAATGCTGTGGATATCGTTGAGTGCGAGCAGTTCTTCCTGCTTCATGATGCCCGATTACCATCAGCCGGGCGGGTTCAGCAGTACCTATTACAAAGCGCTGCAATTCCACCAGCATACCGCCATGGGGACACCCGGCCACGCGACTGTGGTTCCGGGAACTCCACCGCCGGGCATGCATCTCCCGGTTGATTCCCCCTCTGGCAGTCAGTCTCAAACAGGGACTTCGCCACAGGATGGCATGGTCGATCCCTCCATTGCTCAGTCGCCACACTATGGGGCGACTCCCCATAGTGGCTACAACTTTGGTTTCTCATGGCCAGATTTTACGCCACCCCAGCCGCCAGTTGGGCACGATGCCGCCGCTCGACAGAAATCCTACCTCCAGTTTAACCAGCCTTCCCAAAACTCCGACTCTTCAGCTTCCAGTAAGCGGAAGAAGTCCTGAATTACATGGCTCACCAGGATATGACACTGGAATCAGCGTTCTTGAGCTGAGCGATTATTTTCTGTGCACTCACTCCCGGACTTCCTCTCGACAAGATTTGTCGAAACGAATACGTTCCGCCTGAAACGAAAAAAATCGGCAAGGATCGCCTGTTTTTTCGTTCGTCAAATCGTGGAGTTTGTCGACACGGAAGATCTCTCCTGGCATTACAAATCCGGGAAGAATTTCCAGCAGGCTCAAGGATGAGCCTTCAATGTAGCACACCAAGGATGGTGGGTATGCGACCACAAATCATCGGCATGGCCCTGGCGGTTCTGATCGCCTTCTCCGGGTGCGCATCCTCGAAGGGGAGTCTCTTCGGCTCGAAATCCAAATCCACCGATAGCACAAACTCGAAAATTGCCAGTTCCAAATCAGACGGGAAGAAATCTCCCAAGCAGGAAGAGCTGGAAGATCTGCTGGGCTCTCGCAAAGAGACTCCCGTCGCCTTTCGCGGTGGTTCTGGAACTTCTCCTTCAAAGAAAAAAGACACTCGGCTCGAAAACCCGGATCAACCGTTTGGAGATAACACACGCCTGTCATCCAATCGATCGATTCGTGATCTCATGAGAGATGGGGCCAAGTACGAATCGCAACAGAAGTGGGATCAGGCCGTCGACGCTTACGAAAGTGTCCTCTTAAGTGAGCCTCAACACGCAGAAGCTCATCATCGTCTGGCTGTGATCGCCGACCGTCGAGAAGATTACCGTCTGGCTGATCAACACTATCGCGTGGCGATGCAACGAAAGCCCACAGATGCCAATCTCCTCAGCGACGTCGGTTATTCTCACTTTCTCCGCGGCGAACTCGACCGGGCCGAAGGCTATCTGAAGCAGGCCATCGAATCCGATAACAAACACCGAGTGGCCCATTTGAATCTCGGTCTCGTTTACGGAAAACAGAACCGCTATGACGAATCGCTGGCGATGTTTCAGGCTGTCGCCTCGGAAGAAGAAGTCCAGCGGAATATGGCGACACTCTTTCCGGATGGCCCACCTGCAGGACAGGATACTCAACTGGCCAGCCATCGAAATGCGGCTGCAGTTCCCGCAGGTCGAACGCCTCGAAATGACCTGATGCCCGAATGGGCCAACACTCCCGCTGGCTCTCAACCTGCAGGTTCAACATCCACAAACTCCATGATTCCACCGGCAGGCAACCCCACTGCCAGCGATGCCTGGGCACTGTCATCTCCAGGAATGTCATCTCCAGGAATGTCATCTCCAGGTATGGCATCGAATGGGATGAACAGTTCTCCTGCCAACGCCGGAGTCGCTAACGCTAATTCGTCGAACTCTCAGCCATCTGGCAATGATTTCTGGCAAGGCAATGCTGCCACAAACACAGCCAGCCCTGATTTCCCGCCCCGCTCTTCGAGTGTCCCCTCCACAGGTCTGGCGCCTCGAACACAAATGGCCAACATTTCGCCACCTGCTCAGGGCATGCCGACTGCCAATGGATCGTTCAATTCACCAGAATCAATGGCAGCTCGTTCTTTGGGAACACCCATGCAAACGAACTCAGCCGCTCTGGCTGCTGAACTTGCCATGAACTCGGGCTGGGGCAATCTTTTTCCCACAAGTTCCAATTATGGAACTCCGGCGGCATCGTCAGCACAGCAAGGTGGCCCATCGGTACCACAACTTCCCGTAATGACGCAGCAAACGGCCTGGCCTCAAGCTCCTGGGGAATATCGTGATCCGGCCGCAGGCAATAACCTCTCAGGCAATAACCTCTCCAGGGGTGGCAATCCTCCAGCGACAGTCAGTCCGACGGCTCCTGCCGGGATGCCTGGTGATACGAGAAACATGAACCCGCCTGGCACGAGTGCCGCAGCAGGCGTCTGGCCCACCACCAGTGTTCCGTGGAACTCCCCCACCAGCAATCAACCATCCGCCTCCAGTTGGGGAGACTCATCTCAACTCGCCAATAGGCCTCAAGCGAACGGCGCCATGAATCAGGCCCCGCCATCGATGCCTCAGATCCAGGCCGGCCCTTCGAGCAGTTCAACTTTTGATCAGCAAAGTATGGCTGACACAGAAAAACCACCACTGTTCCCCTCAGTCCAATGGGCCTCTCCTCACTCAACTCCCTGGAATTCAACGACTCAAGGCTCAGTCACTCAGTCCGGAAATGAACTCTCGTCGCAAATTCAACCCGCCGGCTTCCAACAGGAAGCTGATCCGCGCAGTTCAACTTCTGGCCAGGGCTCGGCGACCGGAAACATGTCCCGCTCCAATGGAAATTCACCTGAGCCATGGCCCTATGGCCCTGCCGCAAGTACCAATCGACCCAATGTTCGGCCCACTGCTTCCTTGAATGTGGATGGTCGTTCGGGCACTTCCAACAATTCCACCAGCGGGCCGCCCCCCTGGCCTTACGGGCAATAACAAATCTCTCAGATGCCGATCATCGTCGTTCCATTCGAGATTTCTGTAAGCTCTCAGCCATGAAGATCCAAAGCCCATTTTTGATTCGCTGTGGTGCATGGTTCGCCATCAGCACCATGCGACTGATTATCTCCACCTGCCGTCTCGAGTATCGCTCGCCAGATCCCAAAACACGACTCGATTGTCCTTTTGGCCCTGATGTACCCGAGAGGTATGTCGTCCCTGTCTGGCACGACTTGCTCTTGTTCCCGACCTTCACCGCCCGTCGGAGCGACCTCTGCTGCGGTCTTGTCAGCCGGCATGATGGCGCTTCATTTCTTTCCACCGCCATTGAAATGCTCGGCGGCAAGGCCATTCGTGGCTCGAGCCGTAAAGGAGCAACGTCGGCTCTCAAGCAGATGCTCACCCAGACGGATGGCTATCACATTCTGATTACGCCCGATGGCCCGATGGGGCCACGTCGTCAGATGAAACAGGGAGCCATTTTCATGGCTTCTAACCTGCAAAGGCGGATTGTCCCCACAGCTTACTGGGCTTCCAGAGTCTGGCGGATTAAAGGCTCGTGGACAGATATAGTCATCCCCAAGCCCTTCTCGAAAATCATTATTGTCTCAGGCGAAGCGATCTCTATCCCCCCGGAACTTTCACGAGAAGATATCACTTATTGGACCAATCATCTGCAGCAGGCCATGGATCAACTCCATGCGGAACTCGAAGCTTCTACGACGACAGCGAAGTCTTCGAAAATAGAGGCTGAACAAACAGCATGTTCAGCCTCCCCACAGCTTCAGATATCAGGTTCCGAGCGTCACGCCGCCTGATGGCATCAATCGCAGTGATTCAAAACTCTGGCAGATTGATTAGCAGTCCACATACTTCAAGACACCTGCCATGAGACGCGAATCCACGCTCCACCAGCAACTCAAACTGCTCTACGCCAAATCGGCAGAGCGGCGCGAAGTACGTGTGGGCGATTACCGTGTCGATGCCATTTCTCGCGGCACTCTCATCGAGATCCAGCAATCCGGTCTCTCCGCCATTCGCCACAAAATTCAAACACTTCTCCAGGATCACCGCGTTCTGGTCGTTAAACCCATCGTGGCGACACGCATGCTGAGAACTCGACAGAACGCTCAGAGTGAATACGCCGCCCCTCGCAAAAGTCCTTATCGCGGCTCATGGCTCGATGCGTTCGACGAACTCATGCATCTCTTTCGCGTCTTTCCACATCCTCAATTGAAGATTGAACTGCTTCTCGTAGATATTGAAGAAGACCGTACGCGCAAAGCCCGACATCGATTCCGGCGAGCCGATCATGTCGTTGATGACCGCCGCCTGCTACAGATTCGTGAGCGCTGCCTCCTGAGGACTCCAGCCGATCTGGAACAACTTGTACCTCCCTTCCCTGTCGCACCGTTTACAACAGCAGAACTCGCCCTGGCATGGAACGTTCCCCGCTGGACAGCTCAAAAGATTGCCTGGTGTTTCCGCACTGTAGGAGCCTGGGCCCCCGTCGGCTTCTCAAAACGCAGCGTCCTCTACCTGCCCCACGCCGCTTAATCATCAAATCGCCTGCAACTTCAAGCCAATTCTTATTGAGTTGGCATCTATGCATTAGGTAGGGTGCAAGAAGTTCCTACGGATTGCACCATCTTCTATTTCTTTCCCATTCCGTTGGGAGAAGGCCCGGATAAGGGTTACATCGATATAGATATCTCGGCGTTAGTCGCTACGAAATCTCTGGCGTGGCGGGTTTCCAGCGGAACAGAGCCAGCGATCGATCTTCCAGCGGATAAGGATGAACCGCATCAAAAGCGACATGGACTGCATGTGGGCGGGCCGTATCAATCATGAGATCCATACTCGGGCCTGCCGGCCCTGCCACAGGATACTGGAAGGAAACAGGCGTCGTCCCGGCATTGAATAGCACCAGTAAATTATCGCCTCGAATGGCATTCCCCACTTCGTCGAACTCTTCCACATCGCCCGCCATCAGCATGCCAAAACATCTCACAGAGTCGTGGTTCCAGTAATCCCCCGAGATTTCGTGGCCTTCGCTCGAGAGCCAGTAAACATCTTTCACATTCTCGCCACGAATCCCTTGCCCCGAGAAGAATCGCCGGCGTCTGAGTGCGGGCTGAGATTTTCGAATCTTGATGAGTTTGCGAACAAACTCGAACCAGTCTTTCTCCTTCTCCAGCAAACTCCAATCAACCCACGAAAGCGAATTGTCATGACAATAAGCGTTGTTGTTTCCTCTTTGGGTCTGACCGATTTCGTCGCCGGAGTAGATCATGGGAACGCCTTGCGATAACAGTAGCGTCCCCAACAAATTTCTCATTTGCCGCATACGAACGCGATTGATGGCAGGATCGGTCGTCTCGCCTTCAGCGCCGTAACCAGAACTGTGATTATCGTTCGCACCGTCACGATTATCTTCGCCATTGGCCTCGTTATGTTTGTGTTCATACGAAACAAGGTCGTGTAGGGTGAAGCCATCGTGACAGGTGATAAAATTCACGCTGGCATAGGGTCTGCGTCCACTGTGGGCATACAGATCGCTTGACCCGGTGAGCCGGGTGGCTGTCTCACCAATCGTACCACCATCGCCACGCCAGAAACGTCGCATGCAATCGCGGTACTTCCCGTTCCACTCGGTCCAGCCAGTCGGGAAGTTGCCGACCTGATATCCGCCCGGGCCAACATCCCAGGGCTCAGCAATCAATTTCACCCGGGAAAGCACGGGATCCTGATGAATGATATCAAAGAAGGCTCCCAGCTTATCGACTTCGTAGAGTTCACGGGCTAAAGCACTCGCCAGGTCAAAGCGAAAACCATCGACATGCATTTCTGTCACCCAGTAGCGCAGGCTGTCCATGACCAGTTGCAGCACGCGGGGATGACGCATATTTAGAGTATTACCACAACCGGAGAAATCCATATAGTAGCGGCCGTTATCTCCCATTAATCGATAATAAGCGGTGTTATCAATCCCGCGTAAAGAGAGTGTCGGCCCGAGCTGATTGCCTTCAGCCGTATGGTTGTAGACGACGTCGAGAATCACTTCGATCCCGGAGGCATGCAGCGTCCGCACCATCGACTTGAATTCATGAGCGGCAAACAACGGGTGCCTGACTGAACTGAATCGAACACTAGGGGCGAAATAAGCGAGTGTATTGTATCCCCAGTAGTTAGTCTTGCCACGCAAATGCAATCCATGCTCATCGACATGATGATGGATCGGCATCAGCTCAACGGCTGTGACTCCCAGCTTTTTTAAATGATCAATCGCAGCGGCAGAAGCCAGCCCTGCATAAGTTCCCCGCAGCTTATCAGGAACTCCCGGCATCAGTTGAGTAAAACCCTTAACGTGCAGTTCGTAGATAATCGTGTTATGCCATGGCGTGCGAGGTGAACGGTCATCACCCCAGGTATATGCCTCTTCCACCACAAGAGCTAAAGGAGCATAAGGAGCGCTGTCGCGAGCATCGAAACTGAGATCTTCATTTCTACTGCCGACCTCATAACCAAAGACGGAGTCATGCCAGTAAAGATCGCGTCCAATCGCTTTTGCATAAGGATCGAGCAAGAGTTTATTCGAATTAAACCGCATGCCATGTGCAGGGTCGTAGGGGCCGTACACACGGTAGCCATAAAGCTGGCCCGGGCGAAGTTCTGGAAAATAGCCATGCCAGACCTGATCTGTCTGTTCAGGAAGTTCAATGCGGCTGGATTCACTCAGAGAATCTCCGGAATCGAACAGGCAGAGTTCCACCTTGGTGGCATTCTCGGAGAAGAGCGCAAAGTTAACTCCCGCACCATCCCAGTTAGCTCCCAGTGGATAAGGTCGACCTGCCCAGACTCGCATCGTTCATGGCCTTACAAAATGATCTTGAGAACATGGAAATGAGCAAAAAGTTATACAGAATAACTCTTTTCAGAAGTCATCGGATCTCTCGGCGTTGCCAGGATTTCTTCCAGAGAGTTCATCCTCATGGAATTCTCTCTTCCCGGTAGAGATATCCTAATCGTCCATTGGGAGCAGAATCTCCTGCAATGAACGGGTGATGGCCGGGAATTGCAGATTCTGAACTCTGATCAAGTGAACTGTGGTCCGGCGGGGAGTACCACTTCCAGCGGAACTGCGCCAAACCTGCTGAATTTCGGTGGATTCGTTCAGTACTCAGTTGAATAGCGGCAAAATCTCTGGACACGACCATCTTTGTCGCTTCGGATGACTTCTCGATGGTTGAATGCTCAGCAGGTGGGGTGGCATCAACCAGCTGGTGAAAAGTGGTGCGCCCCGAATTTCGGTTCCCTGTATCAATGCGTGCCATCGTCTCAAATCCGCATGGCCCGGTTTCAAACTTGCCATCCAGATCCAGCCAGAGTTCCAGGACAAAAGACTTTTCGTCCTGTTGCCTGAACTTTGTTTGAACCCAATAGCTCGTTCCATCAAACCCGACAGCTGAGCTTTCCAGATCGCACGCAGCGGCAGGTTGCTCGATTCGTGGTGCCCCATAGACCCACGAGGCAGAGCTGCGGGCCGGGCTGTCATTGAGATCATCGAGATAACAGACGTTGGACTTCTGCCAGTCTGCCAGACTCGTCGGATCAATGATTTGATGCGGGATCGAAGCGGCAAACGGAACTCCCGTCCCTTTGAATCGCCGGATCTCGGCCATGGTCTGGTAGTAGTAATGATCTGCCAGCGGGCCGGCTGCCGGTTCGATATCCCGACTGAATTCTGCTGAGAACTGATCGACGAAGAACGTCTCTCCCTTCTGTGTGGGACGCCCCAGGAACGGCTGCCCTCCCGGACTGATGAATCGCTGGGCGATCCACTCATTCCAGCCCGTAATCAGAATAAATTCCGGATCCACTTCATGAGCCCGTTGCCATTGTTCGCGGAAGTGAAGCCCCTCGACCGTTTTCAACTCCTGTTCAGCCGGTTGATGCCCTTTCGAAAAACTGCGACCGATATTCGAAACGGGATGTTCTGCAACAGAAACGCTGATCTGCTCAGGTTTTTGGGGGGCCGTACTCCAGCCAAAACCCTGTGGAGTATGGTCCAGCCACGGCCAGCGATATTGTCCATCTCCAAACCACTTTTGCCCCTTGGTCCATGCCCATGAATGGCGAATTTCAAAACGCTGTCGCATTTCGGGGGTTGCTTCGTCGAGTGGCATCAGCAGCAGTGGCTTTTCATGCCAGCGAAACCAGAGTTCCGGGAACTTTTGAGGTAAGTACCACTTCTCCAGCAGGTGCTGCACGGTCTTTTGCGCGTGCGAATTTGCCAGAAATGCGATCTGTGGTGTCTTCTGCCCTGCTTGTCGCAGTTCACTCCAGGTTTCAAAAAGTGCCTGAACCTGCTCGTCGTATGTCAGTGCATTGGTCACATCAATCAGAATGACATCCACCCCCAGATCATTCAGCAGAAACGCATGCTGACGCATCACCCAGCGGTCATCACTGCGGTAAAAACCGAACCAAGGTTTGCCCCACCAGTGAAAGGCATGCACTGGCCCCCATTCCCGCTGATGGGGAGGCTTCTGTACAATCTCTTCAATCAAAAAAGGCTCAGCTCTGCTCTGCGGGGTCAGCCATACAAAGTAGAACATTCCGACAAATCGTCCTGATCGAGCTGGCGGCACCGAATGTTCCGCTGTGCCTGGAGCGGGAACAACTTGCCGTCCCAATCCATCGATGCCGACCCAGAGATCGGGATGGGTCTGGCGAAATGACTTCGTTGACGGATGTATGACGATCGGTTGATCGCTGGCAAGGGTCGAAGACAAGGGGCATGCGGCGAACGCGATGAAAGCCGACATCATCACAAACAGGCCCAGCATTCGCAGGATTCTTTTGGGAGCGATGTTTTCGGAAGTGGCAGGGGCTGTCATCGCCTGGCGGAACTTCAGGAGGGTTGTGACTGGCAAAATAAAGTCCGGTCCAAGACGAGGGCATTAAAGCGAAAAATCCCACAGATTCACAGAATGCTGAGTTGGTGAAATCATCTTCCACTCGCAGGTCTGGCAGAGGATCTGTGTGATCAGACGAAGTCGCCAAAGGAAGACAACCCCAATTTCGTTCTCACAATTGAGAAAGTCGCGAAGTCGTCATTCTGGGCCATGGGTGCACCGATTCTCAAGATCTGTTGTTGGTGCGGCAAGTGGTGGCTGTAAGTTATTGCTGTTTTATAAGTTAGAACGTGTGTCAAACTTTGCTGGTGTTTCATTTTTCGCTCAAGTTGATGCGAGAAATCGAAGGTGTTTTCGACTTCGGGAAATCGCAGTGAATGTCGCCTCTCGTGATTGCTCTTACGAGTGCAGACTTCTAACATCCCTAGCGTGCCGAAGTGCTCCAGAGCCGTGGATATTGTCAGATTTCACACTTCTCGACGATTGTGCGAGTCGACGTGTCTGACAATGCCCATGTCAACTTTGAGACTTTCGGCCGCGCGAGTTGATCCAATCGAACCTATTGGCCGGTGCGAAGTAATGCAGAAGTTTCGCTTTCCTACATGGCTGGATCGTCTTCTCCCTGTCGTTGGGGGGCTCCTGGCATTCGGTGCGTTGTATGTGGGTGGAATGCTGTTTGTCGGGGCAAGTCCCTGGACCATCGATGTTGGTTACCAGCCGACTCAACCTGTTCCCTTCAGCCATGCCTTGCATGCCGGCAAGCTGAAGATGGATTGCCGGTACTGCCATAACACGGTCGATCGCGCTGCCTTTGCTGCAGTGCCATCAACCGCCACCTGCATCAAATGCCACCGCGGTGCTGATGAAAATGGCACGATCACCACCACAGCAGTGCGTTCGAAGAGCCCCAAACTGCTCCCCGTCCGTGAGAGCTATGCCTCGGGCAACTCAGTCTTGTGGGTGAAGATCCACGATCTGCCCGACTATGCCTACTTCAATCACAGTGCTCACGTTCGCCGAGGTGTGGCTTGTGTTTCTTGTCACGGCCGCATCGACAAAATGGAAGAAGTCCAGCAGAAAAAGCCCCTCTCGATGGCGTGGTGTCTGGAGTGTCATCGCAATCCAGAGCCAAACTTGAGGCCACCAGAACTGGTCACACAAATGGACTGGGCTCCCCCAGAAGGTCAGTCGGCCGAGGCGATTGGAGCTGAGATTAAAAAGAATCTCCACATCCAGACCAAGGAAAACTGCTCGACCTGCCACCGATAGTCCTGACAATTTTGACCTTTGACTCTGACTGTTTCTTGATTTGTCTGTTGAAATGATCCGTTTGCGAGGAGCCGCTGATCTGGATGAGCTGTGTTGAGCCCTGCCGACTGAAATCAGTTCGCAGCTTTCAAAAGTGATCCGACAGCAATTTTCAAACGCCCGGTTGCCAGCCAATTGCCCGCTGAAGAGATCCATACGACCATGTCGATTGCCGCTAATTCGCCGTCGAAAAGTGCCGATGTTCCCGGTCTGCGGAGCCAGTCGTTCATTCCCAATGAATATTGGCGAAGTCTCGATGAATTGGAGCAGACCCCTGAGTTCGTCGAATTTCTGCATCGCGAATTTCCAGTCGCGGCTTCTGAATTCCCAACAGGGGTCAGCCGCCGTCGGTGGCTGCAGATCATGGGTGCTTCGCTGGCTTTAGCCGGTGTCAGTGGTTGCCGCTGGGAGCGCGAAATCATCGCTCCTTTCGTTAATCGCCCCTCGGATCGTATTCCTGGCGAACCTCAAAAGTTTGCCACTGCCTTCGAAATTGGTGGTGTTGTCCGTCCTCTGGAAGTGACCGCCTTCGATGGTCGTCCGATCAAGGTCGATGGTAATCCTGAGCATCCTTTAAATGGCGGCGGCAGCGACGGCTACACCCAGGCGATGCTCCTTCATCTGTACGATCCCGATCGTTCCCGCGATGTAGCAGAAATCAAGGCAGGCAAAGCCTCTCCTTCCAGTTGGGATAGTTACAACTCGTTCGCCAGCAAGCTCTTTCCTGCCGCTGCGACATCTGGCGGCAAAGGTCTGCGAGTTCTCGCTGAAATCAGTTCGTCTGCATCGCGAGCCCGCCTCAAAGAAGCATTTCTGGCCAAGTTCCCGGAAGCCAAGTGGTACGAATATGAGTCTGTGAGTTTCGACAACGACCGTCTCGGTACAGTCAAAGCCTTTGGTAAGCCACTTCGCACAGTGATCGATCTCACCGAAGCCGACACGATTATCGCTCTCGATGCCGACCTGTTTGGCAGTCATCCCCAGGCTACAGCCAATCTACGGCAGTGGGCTCTCCGGCGTGACCCCGAAGCTGGCCCCATGAACCGCATGTATGTGGCCGAAAGTCAGCTCTCCAGCGCAGGCGGCGCTGCGGATCATCGACTGGCTGTGCGGAGTGCCGATATGGCCAGCCTCCTGGCCAAACTGGAAAAGGCCGTTGGCGATGTTCTCTCTGGAAAAACACTCAGTGCTAAAGAGGGTGAGCCAGAGCAGCGCTGGATTCATGCTGCCGCTGGCGATCTTGTGGCCAGCAAAGGGAAATCGCTGGTCGTTGTCGGCCTGCTCCACGGCGAAGATGTCCAGGCCCGTGCTCACCGCCTCAACAGTACTTTGGGCAACATCGGCAAGACCGTTCGCTTTATCGCCGATCCCACATCAACGGGCGATCAGGCCGCTCCTTCATCAGCTGAGCAGCTGAAGGCCCTGACGGCTGAGATGGCCGCTGGTCAGGTTGATATCGCACTGGTGCTGGGTGGTAACCCCGTCTATGCCGCTCCGAAAGAAATTGGCTTTGCCGAAGCTTACGCCAAGGTGAAGCACCGGATTCATTTGAGTGAGTATGTCGATGAGACCTCACTTGCCAGTACCTGGCACCTGGCTCGTTCGCACCAGTTGGAATCGTGGGCTGACCTGAAGTCGTGGGATGGCCGGTTGATGCTGCGTCAGCCGCTGATCTCGCCGATTTTCAGCACCAAGTCCGATCTGGAAGTGCTGGCTGAAACCGCTGGCGAAGCCGATGTTGTATCGCTGGATATTGTGCGGGCCACGCTGAAGAACATTCTTCCGGCTGCTGGCTTTACCGAAGAATTCCGTCGGCTGGCTCATGATGGCTTCCGCAAGGAAGAAGAGATTTCCGTTGTCGAAGTCGCTCTCAAGGAAGGTCTGGAGCTTCCAGAGCCAGCTGCCAGTGCCAGCAATGAGATCGAAGTGGTCTTCGTCCCTTCCACCAGCACGTTTGATGGCCGGTTTGCCAACAATGGCTGGTTGCAGGAGGCCCCCGATCCTCTCACCAAGATCACGTGGGATAACGCAGCCGTCATCAGCCCTGAGACTGCCAAAGAACTCAAAGTTGGCTACGGCGAAGTGATTTCGCTGGCCATGGGTAAAGACTCGATCGATCTGCCAGTCTACTTGCTGCCAGGTCAGGCTCTCAATTCGATTGGTGTGGCCATCGGGTATGGTCGCACAGCCGCCGGTCATGTCGGTGGGCTGATCTCGGCTGACGTTGATCCTGTGGGCGTCGATACCGCCTCGATCAAGCCAGCCGGTGCCAACCTCGTCGTGGGTGCCAAGGTTGCCAAAACGGGCCGTACCTACAAGCTCGCCACCACTCAGGATCACCACAACATTGATGTGGGTGGCATGAAACAAGTGGCTCAAACAGTGGGCAAACTGGTGCGGGAAGGGACACTCGAAGACTATAAGGCTCATCCCGACTTTGCCCAGCATGTGGTTCACATTCCACCGCTGGATTCGCTCTGGCCCGATCAACCCTGGCAGTTATCTAAGGAAAACCGCGCCTGGGGGATGTCGATTGATCTCTCGAAGTGCGTGGGCTGCAATGCCTGCACGATTGCCTGCCAGTCGGAAAACAACGTGCCGATTGTCGGTCGCGATCAGGTGGCCCGCGGTCGCGAAATGCACTGGTTGCGGATTGACCGCTATTTCAAAGGTCCCGACAGCGACCCGCAGATGGTCATGCAGCCACTCACCTGTCAGCAGTGTGAAAACGCTCCCTGCGAGCAGGTTTGCCCTGTGGCAGCGACGGCTCACAGCCCCGAAGGGCTCAATGACATGGCGTACAACCGCTGTGTCGGTACGCGCTACTGTGCGAACAACTGCCCCTACAAGGTTCGCCGCTTTAACTTCCTCGATTACAACAAGAAGTACGAGACAGCTCAGGCCGATGGTCAGGACCTGACACTCCTCATTCTCAATCCGGAAGTCACCGTTCGCGAACGTGGTGTGATGGAAAAATGCACCTACTGCGTCCAGCGGATTCAGCACGTCAAGATTGTCGCCAAGAACGAACAGCGCGAAATTCGCGATGGTGAGATTGTGACAGCCTGCCAGCAGGCCTGCCCCGCCAGAGCCATTGAGTTCGGCGATCTTCGTGAACCCGAATGGAATGTCAGCAAGAATCACAACTCGCCACGAGCCTATGCGATTCTTGCAGAGCTCAATACCAGACCTCGCACCAAGTATCTGGCCCGTATTCGCAACCTCCACCCGGAACTCGCTCCACCTTCTGAGCACGCTCATGGTGGGCACGGCAGTCATGGCCACGATGATCATGGTCACGGTGAAGCCAAGCACGGCGATCATGCGCACGGCAAGGATGGGCACGACGATCATGACCATCCCGAAAAGCCAGCCACGAAAAAGCCCGAAGAAGCCAAGAAAGAAGCTGCGGCCCGTAAGGCCACTCTCCAGGACATCCTGAAGGGGACTATGTTGAGCTGACAGCTGAAATTGAGCTGGCAGCTTCAGGATGACTGAAAGCTGTTGAATTGATAGAGCCGCTGATTTTGCACTGATTCGAACTGATACCAACACACTGACTTATTTCCCCGCACTGAGCGTGAGATACTATGGCAGCAATTTCTCCCACGATGCTCGATGTTGTTGATATCGACAACACAATCGAGACACCGGGTCGGCGTTCTGAGCTGGTGACTCGGAACAGCAGTTATGCCGAGATTACCGATTCGGTCTGCTACGCTGCCGAGTCACCCCACCCACCGCTGGCGTGGTATGTGGCGTTTGCCATCTCGACTTCGCTGACGATGATGCTGGGGCTGATGGTGACTTACCTCCTCTTCACCGGTATTGGTGTGTGGGGTAACAACTCGCCTGTCTTCTGGGCGTGGGATATTGTCAACTTCGTGTTCTGGGTCGGTATTGGGCACGCTGGAACGCTGATTTCAGCCATTCTGTTCCTCTTCCGGCAGAACTGGCGTACGAGTATCAACCGTGCTGCCGAAGCGATGACGATCTTTGCTGTGGTGTGTGCCGGGATGTTCCCGACGATTCACGTCGGGCGTATCTGGGTGATTTACTACCTCATCCCTTATGGCCCGAACCAGCATGCGATCTGGCCGCAATTCCGCAGTCCACTTCTGTGGGACGTCTTCGCGGTTTCGACTTATGCCACCGTTTCGCTGCTCTTCTGGTACATGGGGATGATCCCCGATCTTGCCACTTTCCGGGATCGAGCCACAACCCGCTGGAAGTACAATCTTTACGGCCTGCTGTCACTCGGCTGGACAGGTTCTGCCCGCCACTGGCATCGCTATGAGCGGGCTTATCTGCTCCTGGCCGCTCTGGCCACGCCGCTGGTGCTCTCTGTGCATACGGTGGTGTCATTCGACTTCGCGACCTCACAAATTCCCGGCTGGCACACCACGATCTTCCCCCCCTACTTCGTCGCAGGTGCAATCTTCGGCGGTTTCGGGATGGTGGTCACATTGCTGGTTCCCGCCCGCGCACTCTTCGGCCTGGAACACCTGATTACTCTCCGTCACATGGAGAACATGAACAAGGTGATCCTCGCGACGGGCACCATCGTGGGTTATGCCTATGCGATGGAATTCTTCATTGCCTGGTACGGCGGTAACCCTTACGAACAGTTTGCCTTCACCAACCGTATGTTCGGCCCCTATGCCTGGGCCTATTGGACGATGATTGCCTGTAACGTGATCAGCCCGCAGGTCTTCTGGTTTAAGAAGTGTCGAACATCACCGCTGGTCATGTGGATCGTTTCGATCTTCGTGAACATCGGGATGTGGTTCGAACGCTTTGTGATTGTGGTGATCTCGTTGAGCCGTGATTACCTCCCTTCCAGCTGGGGTTACTACAGCCCGACCTGGGTCGATATTCTCACGTTGATTGGCAGTTTCGGGCTGTTCACCACATTGTTCCTGCTCTTCTGCCGGTTCCTGCCCATCGTGGCCATGGCCGAAGTGAAGGGTGTGGTGCATCAGCACAATCATGCCGTAGGTCATCACGAGCACGATGCGGCTCACTGATGAACGTGTCTCAGTCGATTTGAGTTTTATGGTTTCTTCCAGTGCTGGTTAAGAGCGAAGTTGGAACGGTTCTTCCGGATCGAACCAAACGGAATCTCCTCGAAATTTGAAGTAAAGCAGGCTATGGCCGACCATTCACACTCTGAAACAAACCCAGTGACATCTACTCCCCATGACGAAGCTTCTCCCGGTACGGGTGAAGCAGCGGTTCGGGGTGTGGCACCGGCGGCTGATCCCAAACAACCCGTCGCCTATGTCCTGGCCGAATATTCGACACCAGAAGCACTGGTGAAAGCTGCCCGTCAGGTCTATCAGCAGGGCTACACGAAGTTCGATGCCCACTCGCCCTTCCCGATTCACGGGATCGACGACGCCATGGGGATCAAGTTCACTCGCCTGCCCTGGTTTACCTTCGTTGCCGGTGGCCTGGGGATTATCACCGCCACCCTGCTGATCTATTACACGAACAAAGAGTGGTACCCTTACCTGATCAGCGGTAAGCCGCTCTTTTCGATTCCGTCTGCTGCACCTGTGATGTTCGAATTGATGGTGCTCTTTGCAGCCATCACGACATTGCTCGGCATGCTGGCACTCAATCGCCTCCCGCTTTTCACTCATCCGCTGTTTCAGAGCACTCGCTTCCAGCGTGTGACCAACGATAAGTTCTTCCTCAGCATTGACGCTCGCGATCCGAAGTACAAAAGCGAAAAGACGATTCAACTGCTGACTGGCCTGGGTGCTGAATACGTCGAGACTTGCCATAAAGAAGCTTCCGCCCCACTGCCGTGGGCATTCCGTACAGCCGTCTTTCTGGGCCTGCTGCTCGCCATGGTCCCTGTTTCGATGGTCGCCTGGAAGCGTTCGACCTATTCGCGTGAACCACGCATTCGTGTGATCTTCGATATGGTTTCGCAGCCCAAGAAGAAAACACAGACCACCTCGACATTGTGGCAGGATGGTCGGGCCATGCGTCCGTGGGTGGAAGGAACCATCGCTAAAGGTGAGCTGAAGGCTGATGATGCTTTCTACCGCGGCTTGAAACCAGGCGGTCTCAATGCAGTGGCGGCCACGACCGTCTCGATGACCAATCTGGTTGCCAATCAGGACGGTGCTGCAGCAGCAGCCACACCAGGCGCTCCCGCGACACCTCCTGATCCTCTCGACAAGTTGCCCTGGATTGAGAACTTCCCTCTGGAAGTCACACCCGAGCTGATGAAACGTGGTCAGGAGCGTTACAACATTTACTGCGCGACATGTCACGGCCTGGGTGGCGTAGGTAATGGACTGGTCACAATCCGCGCGATTGAACTGGCCGAAGGGACCTGGGTTCCGCCCGTCACCTTCCATTCCGAAGGTTTACGTAAACAACCCATCGGGCGCATGTTCCACTCGATCAGCAACGGTGTCCGCAAGATGCCTGGCTATGGTGATCAAATTCCGGAACGTGACCGCTGGGCGATCCTGCTGTATGTCCGGGCGCTGCAGAAGAGTAAATATGCTCCTCTGTCCGATGTTCCACCAGAAAAGGTGAATCAACTGACAGACGTCGCTCCCTGATCCACAGGGGTCTCTTAAGAATGTTGCTCCATCAACGATTGAATCGCTGACAAACGCCAAATCCGAACACATTGGCCAAGTCGAATAAACAGTCCATCGATCTCGAACGCGTACGGTGAATGGCATGTCTCACGCCTTGACTCCTGAACACTCAACGACTGGCAGCCACGCTCAGGCAGGTTCCTGGAAGGAGCATCAGACGCTGGGAGCTCTTGCCGGCAAGATCTGGCTCCCTGCTCTCATCACAGGAGTGGCGGGGCTGGTTGTGGCTGCTGGCGCTGCTGCCTTTACTGGTGGTTTGAGGCAGTTCCTCTTCGCCTATCTGACGGCTTTCATGTATGTCCTCAGTTTTACGCTGGGCTCGATGCTCTTCGTCCTCGTCCAGCATCTGACGAGAGCCGGCTGGGGTGTGGTGATTCGCCGGATGCAGGAACTGATTGCTTCAGCCGTCTTGCCCCTTTCGATCCTTTTTCTGCCAATCCTGGTGGCTGTCCTGATGGGGAATGGCGAAGTTTACCCGTGGAATAATCCTGCCTTTGTGGCTGATCATCCCCTGGTCCAGGCCAAAGCCAGCTATCTGAATTCCGGCTGGTTTACAGTCAGAGCTGTGGCCTATTTTGCGATCTGGATTTTCATCACCCGGTTCCTCCTGAGGAACTCTCTCAAGCAGGATCAGACTCCCGATCCTTCGATCACTATTAAGCTGGAAGAACGCAGCGGCCCGCTGATTTTCCTCTTCGCTCTCTCCTGCACCTTCGCTGCCATTGACTGGATGATGTCTCTTGCACCGGAGTGGTACAGCACGATTTTTGGTGTCTACTACTTCGCAGGTTCCATGGTGGGTTCTTTTGCCCTGTTGAATCTGCTGATTATTCTGCTGCAGAAGCCTGCCGGCCTGCTTTCACCCATCTCGGTGGAGCATCGGCATGACACCGGCAAGCTCATGTTCGGCTTTACCTGCTTCTGGGCCTATATCGGTTTCTCGCAGTACATGCTGATCTGGTATGCGAATATCCCGGAAGAAACTCTCTGGTTCCAGGCCCGTCAGAATGGTGGCTGGGAATATGTCTCTCTGGTACTGATCTTCGGCCACTTTTTCATTCCTGCACTCCTGCTGCTCCGCAGACAATTCAAACGCAGCAAAAGCCAATTGGCTTTCGTATCGGTCTGGCTGCTGGTCATGCACTACGTCGATCTGTACTGGCTGATTTATCCACAGTTTGCACCATCACCCGTCTTTGGTCTGGTTGAGATCGGAGCATTGGTCGGACTGGTGGGACTGTTTGTGGCAGCTCTGGTTAAGGCAGCAGGACAGCACAGCCTGCTGCCACTGAATGATCCGCGACTCGATGAGTCACTCAAGTTCCACAATATCTAAGAAGTGATCCGTCAGTGTTGGGGATGCCGTGACAGATATGAGGCGATAGGTTTGTTCAGTGAGTTTCTAAAGTTCTGGAATTTGCTCGGGAAATGAGAGTCTCGCCAGTCGGGCGAAAGCAAATCGATACAATTCAATGACAACCTGAGTCGATCAGGTCGTTTCAAGGAATCGCAGGCACCATGGCCAAGTATGACGATTTGAATGTGAAGGACATTGCCGTCGCGGGTGTCGCCTCGGTAATCATCGTCTTTGTCTGCATTGTGGGGGCTCAAGCCCTCTTCTTCGATTACCGCAATCGCGAAGATGTGAAAAAGATCATCGACTCCCGCAATGCCACTTACGACTCGATCATTGTGGAGCAGAAGACCAGACTCCAAGAGTATGGCTGGATTGATAAAGAGAAGCAGATTGTCGCGATTCCTATTGAGGAAGCGATGCAGATCGTCGTGAAAGAACAAGCAGCCAAAAACGTAAAGGCGGAAACAGCGGATGTTCGGTAACTGTCACAAGTCAGCACAGCGTTCTCGACCGACTGTAAGGCCACTGGCTTTACCCGTTGCTCGGCGCTTTGTGTCTGCCTTCGCGACATGTGGGTCTGTCATGTCCCGCAACGATTGTTCAGTCATCTGTTTCACAATGGCCCTCGTGACATTGTCGTTGATCTATTCCCAGAGCGTCTCAGCCAGAGATGTCGTCTCTGGTGGTCTGGCAACTGGCGGCGAGGTGCGTTCGGTTCTGAATGATCGTCAGCCGAAAGCCCTGGATGATGTCGGTGTGGATGAACATCTGGGTGACCAGATTCCACTCGACCTCAACTTTCTGGCCTCCAATGGCGACATGTTGAAGCTGAAGGAAATCTTTCGCGGCGACCGCCCGGTGATTCTTTCGCTGAACTACAGCGGTTGCCCCATGCTCTGCAACCTGCAACTGACCGGGCTGATGAAAGGTCTTTCGAAAGTTGACTGGGAGATCGGCAATCAGTTTCGCGTGGTTTCCATCAGTATCGATCCCCGAGAATCACCCGAGAAAGCGGCCGAGACCCGGCAAAAGTATCTGCAGGAATATGGCCGTCCCGCAGGCGTTGATGGTCTCTTCTTTCTGACAGGGAATCAGAACGCGATCGATCGCATCACGCGCTCGATCGGTTTCAAGTACCATTATGTTCCCGACCGCAAAGAGTATGCACATACGGCTGTCGCTGTCCTGTGCAGCCCCGAAGGTCGAATTGTTCGATATCTGTACGGAATCGAACAGGATCCCCGAACCCTTAAGCTCTCACTGGTCGAAGCCTCTGAAGGTAAAGTGGGGGCACCTTTCGAGCGGATTCTCCTGTACTGTTTTCACTACGATGCCAAAGCAGGGCGATATGGGCCTGCAGCCATGAATATGATGAAGTTGGGTGGGTTGTTCATGACCGCTGTGCTGGCCATCTGGCTGACATGGCACTGGCGACATTCCAAACCAAGTTCACCAACAGGCAGTGCCAATCCCGCTGCCGCATCAGCGACGACTGGCCTGTTGTGATATCCGGAAAGCGTTTACGTAATTATTGTGATTCTTCTTGTCGTACGAAGTTGGTTTTCAAATTGAGTCTATGGTTGGCGGCTGCGGTTGATTGAGAAGCAATTCATCTTGAATCAGTGACCGATTCAGGGTGTCATTGGATGCTGTGGAGTGTGGGTTATGTGGTTGTCGAAGTTCGCTGTTTCTTTCGTGCCGGCACAACTGACCAGCAGCTACTGGCTGCCTGAGCCGAACTCGACCTTTGCACCAGAGGTTGATGGCCTCTTTATGTTCATCTTCTGGCTCAGTGTCTTCTTCTTCGTGCTGATCGTGGGCCTGGGTACTTACTTCGCACTCAAGTACCGCCGGGTGGGAACGACGGAAGTGGTCGTGCCTTCGTCCAGCCATAACACAGCCCTGGAAGCGACGTGGTCACTCATTCCCACTGCTCTCATTTTCGTTATTTTCGGGTGGGGCTTTGTGGGCTTCGTTGATATGCGGACTCCTCCGGAAAATGCTTACGAAGTGCAGGTCAATGCGAAAAAGTGGGCGTGGAACTTCACCTACCCTGGTGGATTGCAGGATTCAGATCTGCATCTTCCCGTCGATCAGCCGACAATCCTGACGATGACCTCAGATGATGTGATTCACAGCCTCTTTATTCCCGCTTTCCGCGCCAAGATGGATGTGGTCCCAGGTCGATACAACAAGCTCTGGTTCCATCCGACCAAGACTGGTGAGAATGTCCTCTTCTGCACCGAGTATTGTGGCAGAGAACATTCGGGCATGAATCGCAAGGTCTTTGTTTACGAAGAAGGTGGCGTCGAAAAGAAGCTGGCCGAAATTCAGGAAACCATGGATAAAATGGACCCGGCCGAATTGGGCAAAATCACTTTCACGAAATCGGGTTGTATGCAGTGTCACTCAATTGACGGCAGCAAAAAGGTTGGCCCCAGTTTCCTGGGTTTGTTCGGCACAACACACGACATTACGACCGGTGAAAAGATCACCGTCGATGAGAATTACATTCGAGAATCGATTCTCGAACCCATGGCCAAGATTGCTGCTGGCTACAATCCCCAGATGCCTTCTTACAAAGGCCAGTTGCGTGAGAAGCAGATCGAGGGTTTGATTGCCTACATCAAGTCGCTCAAGAACAGCAGTTCCAAATAATCGTTCGTCGTTTTTATCGCAGATAACACCGCCAAATACATAATCAAAGTCTGAGTCAGTCAGGAGGGCATTCGTGGCCACCATAGTTGAGAATCCAAGTTTGACCGGCGGCAGCCCCGGTGCTGAGCCCGTGGTCGATAACTATCTGACCTTTACCAGAGGCTGGAAGAGCTGGGCCTTCACTCTCGACCATAAACGCATTGGCGTGATGTACCTGTGCGCCACGCTCGGTGCGTTTTTCGTCGGCGGGGTCATGGCTTTGCTCCTGCGATCCGAGCTGTTCTTTCCCGGGAAGCAGTTCCTCAGCCCAGACATGTATAACCACATGTTCACGCTGCACGGCGCTGTGATGACCTTCCTCTTCATCATCCCGGGCATTCCCGCGGCTCAAGGCAACTTTGTCCTCCCCATCATGCTCGGTGCCAAAGATGTCGCCTTCCCGCGGATGAACCTGGGCAGCTTCTATCTCTGGGTCTTCGGGGCCATTTACCTTGTGGCGGCCATCATTTTCGGCGGACTCGACACCGGGTGGACGTTCTACACCCCCTACAGCACAACGACAAACACCAGTGTGATTCTCGCTACCACAGGTGTTTTCATTCTGGGCTTCAGCTCGATCTTCACCGGACTGAACTTCATCGTCACCATCCACACGATGCGTCCGCCGGGCATGACCTGGTTCCGCATGCCGCTCTTCCTCTGGGCCACTTACGCCACCGCGATTATCCAGGTGCTGGCGACGCCAGTGCTGGGAATCACGCTGCTATTGCTGATTGCTGAACGTGCTGTCGGCATCGGAATTTTCCAGCCAGAATTGGGTGGTGATCCCGTGCTCTTCCAGCACTTTTTCTGGTTCTACTCGCATCCGGCCGTGTACATCATGATTCTGCCGGCCATGGGTGTGATCAGCGAATTGATCTCAACCTTCAGCCGCAAGCACATTTTCGGCTATCGTTTCATCGCCTACAGCTCGATCGCCATTGCTCTCTTGGGCTTCCTGGTGTGGGGACACCACATGTTTACCAGCGGTCAGTCCGCAGTTTCCGCGACCATGTTCAGCTTCCTGACGTTTAGTGTGTCAATCCCATCGGCCATCAAGGTTTTTAACTGGCTGGCCACGATGTACAAGGGGTCGATCAGCTTTGCGACGCCAATGGTCTACGCTCTGTCGTTTATCTTCCTCTTCAGTATCGGCGGCCTTACCGGGTTGTTCCTGGGTGCACTTTCGGTCGATATTCACCTGCACGATACCTACTTCGTCGTGGCCCACTTCCACTATGTGATGATGGGGGGCACGTTGATTGCCTTCCTCGGTGGGCTGACTTACTGGTGGCCGAAGATGACAGGCCGGATGTACGATGAATTCAGCAGCCAGATGGCCGCCATTGGTGTCTTCATCGGGTTCAATCTCACGTTCTTCCCACAGTTCGTGATGGGTGCCCGTGGGATGCCTCGCCGCTATGCCGATTATCTGCCGGAGTATGAGTTCTACCATCAGCTTTCGACGATCGGTGCTTTTGTGCTGGGTGTCGCACTGGTGGCTGCTGTCGGCATTCTCGTGAGATCATTGTGGACTGGCCCCAAGGCTCCTGCCAATCCCTGGGGTTCTGCCACTCTGGAATGGCAGTGTTCTTCGCCACCTCCTCATGATAACTTTGCAACGACCCCAGAAGTGGGTGATCCTTATGCCGTCGAATCTGTGAAGTGGAGTGACAGCGAGCGTGGGTATGTGAAAAACCCCAGCTACGTGCCATCGAAAGATCATTAGTCGTTTGATCTGCGAGTAGTTCTGTTGCTCGCAGATTGACGGTCACTCTGCAATGAATCTGAAGTTTGCCTTTGTGTGCCCGGGAGAGATGAATTCATGTCGACAGCAGACGTTGTGTCCCCTGTAACAGCACCGGGAGAGCATCACGCTCACTCTGGTGACGGGCATGATCATGGACATGGTCATCAACCACACCTGGCTCACCACTTCGAGTCCTACGAGCAGCAGTTCGATGCTGGTAAGCTTGGAATCTGGTTATTCCTGGTGACCGAAGTCCTGTTTTTCAGCGGTCTCTTCTGTGCTTATGTCGTCTTCCGAGTGCTCTATCCTGAGCTCTTCGCATTCGGCCACCTGTTCCTGAATAAGGAACTGGGAGCCATCAACACTGTCGTGCTCCTGGTCAGCAGTCTGACCATGGCTCTGGCAGTACGGGCCGCTCAGTTAGGACAGCGTCAGGTTCTGATTTCGATGCTCGTTGTGACGATTGCCTGTGCTTTTGTCTTCATGGGGATCAAGTATGTGGAGTACACCACCAAGTTCCGCGAAGGTCTATTTCCTGCCCGGTACTTTGCCCCGACCCCGGAAGCCCTCCTGCATGCGGCTCACATGATTCACGATGCTCAGTCTCACGGTGCTGCGGGACATGCGGCCGGAGATGGTGCTCATGATGAACATGCAGCTGACACATCGCACGGCCATGACGCTAAGGCCGGTGATCACTCGCACGAAGAGGTCAACAAAAACGGTTTGACAGCTGCTGAACAGGCGATGGTCGATTCTGTGAAGGTGCCGCCCAATGCAGGTCTCTTTTTCAGCATTTACTATTGCCTCACCGGTCTGCACGGGATTCACATTATCGCGGGGATTGCAGCCATTTCCTGGATTCTCGTGCGTTCGATCAAAGGGCATTTCACCCCGTTATATTTCGGGCCGGTGGAATACGTGGGACTTTACTGGCACTTGGTCGACTTGATCTGGATCTACCTGTTCCCACTCCTTTACCTGATTCACTAATCACAGGTTTGCTTCTGTAATGGGCGGTTGATCAAGACTTGATCGCTCGAAGATATTGAAGTTTCTACGTCGGTTCTCCTGGAAGGTTTTGTGATGACAGCTGCAACGATGGACCATACAGGACACGGGCATGACGCACACGGTCATGACGGCCACGCGCATCATGGGGACGCGCATCATGGGCACGGGCACTACCCAGGTGTGCCCAGTTACTCGCACATCATGCCGCTGTGGATTCTGTTTGCCGTCTTCGCCTCCCTGATCGCTCTGACAGCTCTCACTGTCGCGCTATCGGGAGTTGCCCTGGGGACCGCAGAAATCTTCGTCTCGATGGGGATTGCCACCATCAAGGCACTTCTCGTCGCGGTTTACTTCATGCATATGCGGCACGATAAACCTTTGAACGTGTTGATCTGCACCTTCTCACTGGTCTTCGTGGCTCTCTTCATCGGTCTGCTCCTCTTTGACTCGATGGAATATTATCCCAACATTGCGGCCCGCACTTATGTGGAAATGCTGGACAAGGCCAAATAAGTCCCACGGGAGTGATCTTCGTTCACGAAAAGAGCCTATGGCTGGTTAAAGTCATAGGCTCTTTTGATTTATTGTCAGTGCTGTAGACGGATCGCAGGACGACAGTGGCTTCAAGTTATAGAATCTGTAGTGATGGAAATTATCAGTTGATTGTCCAAGCGGCGACGATCATTCTTCCATGATCAGCCGAAAGGGTTGAGAGCCTGCCATGCCTGCCCGACGTGTCATAGTGCAGGTAGAGATTGGTGTCTACCTGATGATTGCCTCTTTGGCGATCTTCTTTATCAGTGGGATTGCGGCATTTGTGATCGTTCGCAATCGCCTGCCTGAAACTGCCACCGATTCTGGCGATTTTCCCATCGGGCTGTGGATCTCGACGGCGTTTCTACTGGCAGGGAGTGTTTCGATTCAGAAAGCACTTTCGGCCGTCAAACGCGAGAGACAAAAGCCCTTTCGGCAGTGGCTCATCGCGGCTGGGGTTATGGGCACACTGTTTCTCATCTCACAAACCATCAGCCTCTGGCAATTGCTTGAAATCCACTGGCAGGTACTGAAGGAAACCCGCATCTGGGGGTTTCTATTCCTGCTCATCCTGTTGCATGCCGTCCATTTTGTGGCGGGTCTGGGTGTGCTGTACGCCGTGATCTACTACAGCCTCAAAGGACGCTTCGATCATGAGTACTACAGCAGTGTGAAAATGACTGCTGTTTATTGGCATTTTCTCGATGTGGTGTGGATTGCCATGCTGATCATGTTCCTCATGACCACCTGATCGCCTCGCCTTGCCTCAGTGTGGAAGAGCGAGTTTTTCAGAAAGGTGCACTCTACTGATTTCTGTTTCTGCCTGTTAGCATTTTCATGCGAGTGGCACACCGGTTCGAATCTTCCAGCTGCTGTCGTGCCCATCAGTTTAATGTTCTTGGTACACGTTCTCATGCAGGGACAGGCGATGTCAGCAGAATTGTCGATCACACCTCAGGCGGAATTGTGGGCCAGGTACAGTGCAGGCCTGTATCGCAACGAAGAGTTGGGATTCTCGCTCGATCTCAGTCGAGTCAATATGAGTCCTTCCGAGCAGTCGGCGATTGCCGAAATGTTCCCCATGGCATTCAGCGCCATGGCACAACTTGAAGCGGGGTCAATTGCCAACAAAGACGAGGGCCGCATGGTGGGCCACTACTGGCTGCGTGCCCCGCAACTGGCTCCAACTCCCGAGTTGGAAGCAGATATTCTCCAGGCCATTTTCGATGTGAACGCCTTCTGCCAGGCTGTGCATGCGGGCGAAGTTACTGGCAGTGGTGGCAAATTTACCAATGTGCTGCTGATTGGAATTGGCGGGTCAGCCCTGGGGCCACAATTCATTGCGACAGCCCTTGCCAGCAGTCACGACAAACTCCACATGTCTTTCTTTGATAACACGGATCCTGATGGCATTGATCTGGTGCTGTCGTCACTGGCCAGCTGCCTGGCGACCACGCTGGTGGTGGTCGTTTCCAAATCCGGGGGAACACCTGAAACTCGCAATGGGATGCTGGAAGCCCAGGCGGCTTTCCAAGCGGCTGGAATTCCCTTTGCGCCCCAGGCTGTGGCAATCACCCAGGCCGGAAGCAAACTCGATCAGACGGCACAAAGCGAAGGCTGGCTGAAGACCTTCCCCATGTGGGACTGGGTGGGCGGACGAACGTCTGTCATGTCCACTGTGGGGCTGGTTCCCGCTGCACTCCAGGGGCTCGATATCGACAGCCTTCTCGAAGGTGCCGGGCAGATGGATTCACTCACACGAGTTCCGCAGGTCAAAGAGAATCCCGCCGCACATCTGGCGATGGCCTGGTATCACTGCGGACAGGGCCGAGGGAGCAAAGACATGGTGCTCCTCCCCTATAAAGACCGGCTGGCACTTTTCAGCAAGTATCTGCAGCAGCTCGTCATGGAGTCTCTCGGCAAAGAACTCGATCGAAAAGGCCAGAAGGTCAACCAAGGCATTGCCGTTTACGGCAACAAAGGCTCAACCGATCAGCACGCTTACGTGCAGCAGTTGCGAGATGGCCTGAATAACTTCTTCGCAACGTTTATTGAGGTTCTCAAAGATCGCCAGGGAGATTCGATCGAAGTCGATGCGGGTGTTACCTCGGGAGATTACCTCTACGGGTTCTATGCCGGAACCCGCAAAGCTTTGTATGAAAGTGGACGTGATTCGATCACGATTACTGTCAACGAGGTCAATGCGCACTCGGTCGGAGCGTTGATCGCTTTGTATGAGCGGGCTGTAGGCCTGTATGCCGAACTGGTGAATATCAACGCCTATCATCAGCCAGGTGTCGAAGCTGGCAAGAAAGCTGCTGCCCAGATTCTAGCCCTGCAGAGTCAGGCGGTCGAAGTGGTTGTCAGCAATAAAGCTTCACTCACCGCCGATGAAGTGGCCAAGCTGGCGAATGCCTCAGATGTCGAATCGATTTATGGCATCCTGCGACATCTTGCGGCCAATCCTTCACGTGGAATCGTCCGGCAGCCAGGCAAAACCCCTGCTGAGGATCGCTTCGGTAAACTGTAAGCCTTTTTCAAGAATCTCAAATGAGGCAGATGAGTCATTCTCAACCGATGATCTCTCATTGGCCTTGCAAGACGTTCAAGGAATCATGCCTGCAACAAAGTCAAAGTGATGTGCATGTTGGGCATCACTCTTCTAAAATCTGATAAATGCCGGTCTCATCGTGACAGTCCATTTGAGAACCAGCGACTGAAAACCTCATTGAGTGATTGAGAATTACGGGATTATGGCTTACGTCAACGACAATTATCTGAAGCTCAAGGCTGGTTACCTGTTTCCCGAGATTGGCCGTCGTGTCTCCAAATTTGCCAAGGAAAATCCTCAGGCAAAGGTCATTCGTATGGGAATCGGCGATGTCACCGAGCCATTGCCCGCCGCCTGTATCTCCGCCATGCACAAAGCTGTTGATGAAATGGCGAGCCGGGAAACATTTCGAGGGTACGGCCCCGAACAAGGCTTTGATTTCCTGCGAGAAGCGATTGCTAAACATGACTTTCAGTCACGTGGTGCCCAGGTTCAGGCCGACGAAGTTTTTGTTTCTGATGGTTCGAAGTGTGATACGGGCAACATTCTCGACATTCTTGGCAAGTCGAATGTGATTGCCGTGACCGATCCTGTTTATCCGGTCTATGTCGATACCAACGTCATGGCAGGCCATACAGGCGAAGCAGATGCTGGTGGTCGTTATGCCGGTCTGGTTTATCTGCCGATGACTGAGGCCAATCAGTTCGTACCGGCCCTTCCTGAGCAGAAGGTCGATATTGTCTACCTGTGCTCGCCGAATAATCCGACGGGTATGGCTGCTTCGCGATCAGCACTGGAGAAGTGGGTCGATTACGCCCGCAAGAACGAAGCCATTATCTTCTTTGATGCCGCTTATGAAGCATTTATCACCGAAGCCGATGTGCCTCACTCGATTTTCGAGATCGAAGGAGCTCGCGAATGTGCCATCGAGTTTCGCAGCTTCAGTAAGACGGCCGGTTTCACCGGAACCCGTTGTGCCTTTACCGTCGTTCCCAAAGGTTTAACGGCCCGCACATCGACTGGTGAAAAGGTGGAACTCCACGGCCTCTGGAATCGCCGCCACACCACAAAATTCAATGGTGTCTCGTACATTGTTCAGCGGGGTGCCGAAGCTGTCTATACTCCTGAGGGACAATCGCAGGTGCGGCAGCTTGTCGAGTTCTATCTCGAAAATGCCCGTCTCATGTGTGCTGGTCTTAAGCAGGCCGGGCTGACCGTTTATGGCGGTGTGAATGCCCCTTACGTCTGGTTGAAAACACCGAATGGACTCAGCAGTTGGGACTTCTTCGATCAATTGTTGTCGAAGGCACATCTGGTCGGTACGCCGGGCTCTGGCTTTGGTGCCTCCGGTGAAGGTTACTTCCGCCTAAGTGCCTTTAACAGCCGGGCCAATGTGCTGGAAGCGATTGAACGCGTCAACAAGTTTGTGCAAGGATAGCCAGGATGACCGTTTTGACGACTCCAAACGCTCTGCCGTCGACCAATCTGCGTTCTTTATACGCCAGCGGACAGTTTGCCCTGTCGATCGAGATCTTTCCGCCGAAAACGGCTGAAGGTGATGCTGCTCTCAGGCAGGCACTGCAGGAGTTTTCCACTTACAACCCGGCTTTTGTTTCGTGTACTTACGGAGCCGGTGGTTCGACTCGAAGCCGGACACTCGACTGGTGCCGTGAGATTATCGATCGGGTGGGTGTAGCACCGACGGCTCACTTTACCTGTGTGGGAAGCAACAGTGACGAACTGATTGACTGGCTCGGTCAGGCATGGCAACTGGGCGTGCGGAACATCATGGCTTTGCGTGGAGATGTTCCTCAAGGCGAAACTGAATTCAAGGCTGTGGAAGGAGGATTCAGCCACGCCCGCCAGCTTGTGGAACTCATTCGAAAAGAGTTTCCCGAGATGGGAATTGGCGTAGCCGGCTATCCCGAAAAACATCCTGAAGCCGTCTCGCTGGAAACAGATATCGCCTTCCTGAAAGAAAAGATTACCGTCGGTGGTCATGCCGTTTTTACGCAGCTGTTTTACGACAATGAAACTTTCTATCGCTACTGGGAAATGTGCCTCAAGCAGGGCATTGATGCACCGATCATCCCGGGAGTCATGCCGATCACTGAGTATTCCCGGGTGAAGCGTATTGTCGAAATCAGCGGCACCAAAGTTCCTGCTGAACTGCTTGAACAGCTGGAAGCTGCACATCTCCGCGATGACAAAGCCGCCCAACTGGAAATCGGGATCGAGTATTCCGTGCAGCAATGTCAGGATCTGATCGATCATGGCGTCCCGGGCCTGCACTTTTATGTGCTCAATAAAGCCCATGCCACCAGCCAGATTCTCCAGTCCCTTGGTCTCAAAAATTCAGAGATCACCACGGGCTGATCATGGCTTGAAACCTGGAGTCATCCAAGAAGCAGCTGATTTTGTTGAGCGTGGGTTTGATCGAAGTTTATCTCCGGCCATTGGGCTCAAGTTGGAAGCAGATTAAGAGCCTTGCTTCCGAGAAGAAGTTAAGGCTTTTGCGCCGCCATTGAGTGTCGGCTCTGTTCTCACTGATCGAGTGCTGATCGCCACAAAATCCGTGCACCAGACTACAGACGATGTAACAGCTCATCGAGACTGGCAATTGTCTGCGAAAAGTCGATCCATGGCTTGGCATGAGCCAATTGGCTCGCTTGCCCCAGTCGCTCGTTGAGCTGGCCCAGTTCAGTTTTCGCCAGTGCCGCTTCATACCAGCGAATTCGTCGTTCCACAAATTTTTGATCGACCTGCAGCAGCCATCGCTGAAGCTGTTCGATCGACTGACCAGAGACAAATCGGGCCGCGACATCCGCTCCTCCCGCCACCCCCGCCGTGGCCGCAGCATCCACTGTCAGATGCATCACTCCCTGTGTGGCGACATCCACCAATCCGGGAACCAACATGATCGAAGCAAAGGTCACTCCCACGCGGCCAAAAGCGGCTACCTGATCCAACACCTGCAAAGTCAGCTTCAAGCCGGGCTGTGCTGCTAAAAACGCATGAAAGTCTTTTTCAACCAGCTCTTGAATTTCCTGGTGCAGGTCACATTGCTGATGCGATTCCTGCAACTCTTTCAGCACTTTCTCGCGGCCTGCACTCGATAGGACGGCTTTGAGTAGATGCTGGAATTCCTTGAGTTCTGCCCGTTCGGAAACCAGAGCCGTGGCTCGATCCATTTCTTCAAACAGCCTGGCTGTCGCCAACGACATCACCTGCCATTCGTCTCTTCGATATTGTTCCACTGGCGAGGCAGGTTTGGCCGAGGATGACGTAAGCCATTTGGCGGGTGCGAGCAGTACTTCGCCCACTTTACCGTAACCCCAATGAATCCTTTGAATCAAAGGAGCCCGCTCCTGAGACCAGATCTTCCACAGGGTCTCGATGACGATTGGCCTGGGAGCCGCCGGCCAATTCAACCGCTGTCCATTCAGAGAGTTTTCCAGAATTGAGGCCAGATCCCGCAGTGATTCGGCTTTATTGCGAAACCCCGCCAGCCACTGACTGCTCCCCAGTACCACACTCTCCAGAGCTCCGCGAGTCGCACGCAGCTTCAGTTCACTGAAATGCAAATCGCTTAAAAGACGAACCAGCTGATTGCTTTCACTTCGACCGACCTCAATCTCACGCCCGTGGCCCATCGCCTGCTTAGAAAGTTCGCCGGCCAGTGGGATAAACTCCAGCTTCAGTTCGCGCAACTGCCGCTTCTCTTTCGAACTATCGCGCGGGACAGCAAAGACAGCCAAAGGATTTACTTCGGTCTCTGCGATAAACGTTTTGAGCCATTGCTCCCAGGTCTTCTCAGGATCAGGCCAGTCGAGCTTGCTGAAGACCACAATCACGCTTTTCTTCTGGCGGGCTGCTTCTCGAAAAAACATTTTGACGGCTGCGTCGTTGTACTTCTGATCGGTCAGGACACCAATCAAGACATCGCTCGCTTGACAGATCATCGAAGCCCGATGCAGATTCTCCGTCACCACGCTGTCGATATCCGGCGTATCGAGCAGCAGAAGATTAGCGGGAAGGTGATTGCCAATCGTTGTGAACAGCAGATTGTCCGCATCGCCGAACCGCTGTGGGTTGGACTGGGCGGTACTGACTGTCAGCCGCTCTTGTTGCACCATCCGATTCTCAGGAAGAGCGGCCACCAGGAAGCCAGGAAAGATGGCGTTCAACGAAGCCGACTTAGCAAAATGAGTCGGCACCAGGCAGACCGGATACCGCGTAAATCCCGCATGAGGATTTGCTTCGCCAATCGCTTCGCCCGCCAGATGATTGAAAATGGTGGTTTTGCCGGTATTCGTCCCTCCCACAATCGACACCACCAAAAATGGTTCGCCGGTCAATTGTGGCAATAGTTTATTGCTCAACAGCCCATACCATTCCGATTGTTGATACTGGTCGTCCGTTTCCAGCCGTTCGCGAGCGGCCTCTGCCACTGTTTCCAGTTGAATCGCAAAGACTCTCAGCTTCTCGCTCAGCGGTTGAAGTTCCAAACCCATGTCGATCCCGGAAATCGATGTCTGTTAATCGTTTCTGATGGGAGGCAGCTTCTCCCCAGTCATTAGATCTTCCCCAGAGACTCGATTCTGAACCATTCTCCGCTCAATTCCAAGTTGTCATCTTCTCGTACACCTGTCGAACCAGCTCCCCCAGGACACTGACGATGTGGCACAGCACTTCCTTCAGGAAAGTCTTCCCAACCCGCAAGCTTTACCTGTTGGGCCAAACTTGCCTTGTTCGCGTGTTGGTCAGTCAATGAAAAGTCTCTTCGAGAATTCATCAGGTTGTTTCAAGTCTTTCTCATGACGAGTTACTTCTGAGGTTAAATTTTTGAATGTGACCAGGCACGCAGATGCTGTCTTCGGTTTTGAGTCACAATGAGCAGTGAGTGGTTCTGTCTCGTTCCTGTTCATGAGATTCGGATGATCAATCGATTGAGGAATCGGTGAGGCTATGCCATACGACGAGTTTCTGACATCACTCATTCAGCAGGCGATGATGGAACTCCAGTCCCTTGTCCATCGGCGATTCCTGCACAGACAGACTCTCTGGGGGCTTGTCACGCCGCTGGTTTGTCTGGGTCTGTCGAACACCAGTCTGGCTCAGTATGAAATGGGTCCTCCTGCCAAAGGTGCTGGTCCCCATCACGCAGCTCAATACGGAACTGGCCCGTCGAGGGGTAACCCTTCTGCTCGACCTCCAGCGGCGGGATATTCTTATCAGGCGTGGCCTTATCGACAGTCTGCCCCTGCGATGCCTCCGCAGGGAAATCCCACAGCACCTCAACGGGGTCTGTATCAGATCCAACCCCCTCCGGTGGATAGATCATCAAACCAGCCACCCTTCAATCAGCACTCCTCAGGAGCGAATTCACGTCAACCAGGTGGCTATCAAATGGGTGGCTACCCACAGAACTCCTATGGGCCGGGCAACACTCCACCGGGGGCCTACGTTCATCCGCCTGCTGATCGAAGAAACACGCCGGGCTCGGCTGGATTACTGGGGCCTGGCCAATCTTCCAATCGTGATCTGCCCAGTCAACCGGCTGCAGCCGGAGCGACGTTGACACCCAAGTCGATGCGGGAACTTGATCCCAGGACTCATTCCCGACCGGCTGGATCACTGTCACCTTTTGGCAAGCCTTCGTCTGAGCCGCAAGAACCAGCGAATCCTGAGTTAGCCTTTCCCCAGGCAGCGCTGCAAGTGCAGCCCGTCATCAGTCAACTGGGGAGTCAGGGAACTTTACTCGTGCAGGTGCGGAATACAGGCGTGGCTGCAGCCACAGGCCTGACACTGGAATTGGAATCAACATCGGCCTTACCCCTTGGCCATCAGGAAGGGACCGATAATCATCTGGCAGCATATCGGCTGACTTCTCAAAACAGTCGCAGTTTTCATGTCCCTGTGAATCAATTGGCATTTGGGGAATCGAGAGAGATCGCCATTCCAATGACGGCGAAAACTCTAGGAGATCATGTTGTTCGTTGCCGGGTGATGGCTGGTCAACAGGCACTTGATGAAGTCTCCAGTACCGTGCGGATTATTCCCCGTCATCTCGAATTTGAGCTGGTGGCCAGCTATCATCGCCAGATCAATTCTCCATTGGGAAGTACCATTCGCGTCAAGAATGTGACTTCGCAGCCCATCTCGAAAGTGGCCGTCCGACTCGCTTTTGACGATGCCCTCGAAGCCACTCGTCTCGGGGCGGCCACAGTCGTCGAACCTGGCCTGATCGAATGGCAGATTGAAGCTCTCCAACCGGGTGAAGTGGCCTGGTTGCCTATGGAATTCACAGGCCGTCGTCCATCCCAGGAAAGCTGCTTGCGGGCAACTCTCAGTCGCAACGAAATCCCGCTGGATCAACTTGATCATCCTGTCTCGCTCGCGGATGACCGATTGCCTGTCACTCTCGATATTCTGGATCGTCAGGAACCTTCATCGGTCGAAAGCCAGCGTTCGGTGATCGTTGTGGTTCGCAATCACGGGTTTGATCCCTGTCAGCCCGTCGTCGGGATGCAACTTCCGGCAGGCTGGAAGCTCGCCAGTGTCACCGATCCTAAAGCTGGCAGGAACTGGCAGGTGCGATCAAAAGCCGGTGAATTGCTGCTCTTCCCTTCCGCCACAGTCGATGCGGGAGAAGCTGCTGTGATTGGATTAGAACTTATCCCACAATCGGCAGGAAATGGCACGCTGATCGGCCGGCTCTACTCCAATGCTCGTGCAGTGCTTAATCAACCTGCAGGATCGGTCCTGCCCGATCTGGAAGTCGAAGAACAACTCGCAATTCACGCAGGCTCTCAGTGAGAAGAACTGGCTCTTCGAAAGGCTCTGCGGTTCAAGGATTATCGGAAGAACTCTCGTCGGTACCGCTGCCACTTTTTTTACCAGGCGATGACCCCCAGCGGGGTTTCTCGAGAGTGGATTCCCACTTGCGGTAGAGTGCTTCGAGCTGTTGAAGTTCGTCGGGGTGTGTCGCAGCCAGGTTTCGCTGCTCGTCAGGATCACTTGAGAGATCAAATAACTCAACTTGATCACCCTGGTCATCGTTGCCCGAGACGGCTTTCAAGTTTCCCTGTCGAATCGCCCATCGTTTTCCAGACTTCCAATACAGTGGTCGATCGACCAGTCGTTGGGTTTTGCCCGTCATTCTGGGAATCAGGCTGATGCCATCCAGCTTCTCAGGATCGAACGGGATCTTCTTCAGTTCAGCATCACCAAGACCAGCCACATCGAGGATGGTGGGAAAGAGATCGAGAGCAATCACAGGCTCATCGATCACTTGACCGGAAGGAATCTTCGCAGGGTATTGAACGAGAAAAGGAATTCTTGTGCCTCCTTCCCAGGTTGAGCCTTTTTTCCCGTGTAGCGAACCATTGTCGTGCCCGCCTGCTCCGCCATTATCGTTGATAAAGATCACCAGAGTATCTTTCGACAGGCCGCACTCCTTCAGGGCATCCAGAACTTTTCCGACAGCGCGATCGAGAGCGATGGTCATCGCATAAATCTTGTTGCCATCAGCCGCCTGCAAATCGACTGCCGTGGCATCGTTGGGGCTATGAGTCGCATTGAATGCCAGGTACATCATCCACGGTTGAGACTGCCACTGTTTGATATAGGCAATGGCCTCATCGGCCAGATGATCTGTCATGTAGCCGAATTGTTCCTCAGGGATCGCAGTCCGATCGCGCAGCATCTGATTCAAACGAGTTGGTTTCTTGAGAGGGAAATAGCTTCGCGAGCCCTGCAGAAATCCGTAGTAATCAGTAAAGCCCCGTTCCATGGGATGAAACTGTGGGGCATAGCCCAGGTGCCATTTCCCGAGTGCAATCGTTCGATAGCCATCTTCCTTGAGAAGTTGAGGGAGCAAAGTTTCTGATCGTGGGAGGCCGTTTGTCTCGCTATATGCTGGTGGGATATTGAACTCATGCCCAAATCGCTGTTGATACCGTCCTGCCAATAACCCCGCTCGCGATGGACTGCAGACACATCCCGAGACATATCCCTGTCGAAAATGGACACCGTTCTTGCCAATCGAATCAATGTGCGGGGTCTTGTAACGGGGATGACCTTGAATCGAAAACTCGGCATGTCCGCAGTCATCAGAGAGTATCAATAAAATGTTGGGGCGACGTTCGCTGGTTGTTTCTGTTGTGGCCCTCTGAGCCAAAGCCAGTTGACTGGTGAATTGAAACGCCAGAATCAGCACCAACCACAGTCTCATAATGGAAGATCTTCTCATCAGTTCTCTGCAGTCTTTTTAAGCGGCCCTGGTTTGTTCCATGAAACATTACGGTTGAGAATCAACGCCTGATCACAAAAAAACTACAGCCAATGTGGTTGTGTATCAATGGGATAGACAAAACACACAGCGATTTGCGGTGTTGACCGATCCGAACCAAAGCAGGTCTCTTGTCAGGCAATTAAACCGCATGCCGCTGGCGGTAGTACTTCAGGCCGGGGGCGAAGAAGCTCCAGGCGACGACGATGCCGTAAATCGTTAAGTCAAGATCCCAGTCTGTCCAGGCTTTCATACCCGCCATCACAAAGGCGGTGGCGTAAAGCACCAGTGCCTGCACATAGAACTTGCCCGAGAGCACCCCGGCTTTAATCAGAAAGACCGCACCTGCCAAAAGTGCCAGCACCGGCGAAAGGGTCAGCACTGGGAGGTTCATCATCCATTCGATGAAGAACAAGAGCGTACTGCAGATCGTGCTCGCCGCCCAGACATGCGCAATCTGCCGCTCGACAAACGTGATCGGCCCGGAGCGTCGGCGCAATTCCCAGAAGATGAAGGCCCAGATTCCCACACCCACAGACCACAAAGCGACATAAGGCAATCGCGAAACCACGCCTTGCCAGTGCATCAAGTTCGTGATCAGGCACAATTGCAACACCACAAAGCTGTGCCACATCCAGAGCAGACCCCAGTTCTCCAGCACCTGGGCATGATGCGTTTCGCGAAACGCGCGGGTAATGACCTGCGTAAAATGCGAAGACCTCGCTGCAATCGGTTCATTATGCAGGTAGGCCTCGAGATCATCTGCCATCGCATCGGGAGTGGCATACCGCAGATCGGCCGGCTTCTGCAGGCATTTGAGGGCAATCATTTCCAGATCGGAATCCGCCTTCGGGTTCAGCATCCGCGGCGGTACCGGGTCTTGTTCCAGCACCAGCAGGATCGTGTCCACAGGCGAAGAAGCCTGAAATGGCGGCCTGCCAGTAAGCAGCGCATAGAGGACAGCCCCCAGACTGTAAACATCGGTCAATGTACTCACTTCACCACGCTGGCCAGCAGCCTGCTCCGGAGCCATATACCCGGGAGTTCCTAAAATGGCACCACTTTGCGTCAATGTGGCCGACGCTTTGGGATCATCACTTTCCATGGAGAATCGTTTGGCCAGCCCGAAATCACTCACATAAGGTGTCCCATCGACTTCAATGAGAATATTCGAAGGTTTCAAATCGCGGTGCAGAACACCTCGTCGATGAGCATCACCAATCGCGCGGCAGATAGGCAGCATGATCTCGGCGGCTTCCCGATTCGGGATCGGGCCATCGATTATCCGTCTGGCCAGCGTTGTGCCTTCAATCAGCTTCATACTGAAATAAGGGCGGTTCTCGAACGTACCCACTTCATAAACCGGGACGATATGCGGATGATCGAGACGGGCTGCCGATTCGGCCTCTGAGCGAAAGCGGGCAATATCGATGCTCGAGGCTAATCGCCCCTGCAGAATCATCTTCAGTGCCACAATCCGGTCGAGCGACTTCTGCCTCGCCCGGTAGACCACACCCATGCCACCCCGGCCTAATTCGTCGAGAAGCACATAATCATCGACTTCACGCGAACGGAGAGGGGCATCACCTCGCTCGACATCAGGAGTATCCTTCCAGAGATGTCGCCATGTGGAGTCAGTCCTGACTTTCTCGACGGTACGAGAATTCCTTTCGCTGCTTTCAACGCCAGATTCACCAGCAAAGCTTGCATGAGAACTGGCCGCCAGGCCCTCCGTCATCAGGATTGTTCCCCAGAGCATTCTCAATTCGCCGGCTAAGCGCGGATACTGGCGACAAACAACCTCCAGATCGACCGATCCCCCTTCCTGCAACCGCCGGACGAGTTGATCAGCCACTTCCGCCAGTTGAGCTTCTTCATCGGATGAAAGCGAAGGAATTGTGGACATGCCAATACTCGCTACGAAATTTCACAACTACTGCCACTTCAGCTCAGTTTGTCATGCGAACTGTTGTTTAGCATTCGCATAACGCATTATGAATCCAAATAAGGTTCCACTGATGGCAGGCAAAAAAAGTGGCAAGAGCATCCACCACGCTAGTCCTTGTACTCCCATCGTATGGCGACTGAGTTCCCACAACATGTAAATTCTTGCCATCCCTCCCGTCAGAATGGTGATCAGCAAGCCCAACATCAACGTTCGCCACGAAAGAGACCACGCGGCCAGGATCGTGCTGACTAATCCTCCGGCAGCCGATGGAATCAAGCCCAAAATCGTGACGTCAACAATCCAGCTATACCAGACGGATGGATCCCAGTTCACTCGCACCAAAGTAAGGACATAATTCCGTGTAAAGTACCACGCCTGATATGTCACGATCACACCCAAAACAATCGCTGCGACAGCCAGTACCAACGTTCTCAGCCACCACCAGAAGTTCATCGTCCTGATCCCCGGTAGAATGACTGGTCGTGTTGCCTCTGCTGATGACGGCACGATTCAGACCAACGGCTTACGACCGACATAGACATAATGCGGTGCTCTGACAAACGGCATGTAAGGCACTTTGCCACGCCGCTCGCTGAGGACGACTGTCTCCAGATGGCTTTGCAGGTAGGGCAAATGATCGCCCGAAAGAAAGACATTGTCTGTCGCAAACCAGATCTGCCAGAAGTGACGGGTCGACCACGCATGACGCACATTGCCTTCGGGCGGATATTTACGGCTGACATAGAAATCGACAATTCCCAGCACACCCCCTGGCTTCAGCATCCGAATGGCCTGGTCGACCGCTTTATGCCAATCCGGGATCATCGTCAGCGAGTACGAAAACGTCACCACATCAGCTGTACCTTCTGGTGGCAAAAAGGTTGTGGCGTCGTGATGAATCGCCTTGACGTTCTGCCAGCCGCGCTGCTCAATGCGTGCCTGAGCGACTTTGAGCAACGAACTGGAGAGATCGACCAGGTAGACGTTCGAAAACTCTTGAAGCCGCTCGCCCCAGTTCTCTGCGTTTTCTCCCGTTCCTGCGCCCAGATCGACCCACACACCACCTGGAGGTGCCGGTAACTGGTCGAACAGATCCTTTTTGCCGTGCAGCAATCGTTTGCGGAAAGAGTCGTAGCCAGAGGCCTGACCTTTATAAAAATCTTCGAGCCGCTCTTCGTGTGTCTGCCCGCGACCTTGCCGCACAATCATGTGCCAGAGGATTTTCATATCGCTCCAGAAGCTGCCGAAATTCCTGGCAGAGACAGGCGATGTGGCATGGGATGGGGCGGTATTCACAGGTGAATTGGCAGGGGGAGTGGTCATAGATTTCTCAGGCTTTTGTTATCAAGCAGCATGGCTCGATGGCATCTGGCAAGTGGTGACTGTTGGCAAGTGGTGACTGGGTGCCATGCTTGCGGCTCTGAGCAAGCATGTCTTCAAGGTTGTTATTGCTTCATTTCCTATTGTGATCAACGGAGTGGCTTCAGACGATCAACCACCTGGCAAATGATCTCATCCGCCTAGTTTCAACTGCAGACATCATCCCTGCAACTGGACGGAAAGATTTCACACTGGTTGAGGAGACTCCCTTGATGGAACAGTTTTGCGGGGAGGGATTAATCTTTCGCGGGTGGTTCGTCTTTCTTCTGCTGTTGTCGCTTGATCTCCAGCAGTTTTTCATAAGTCGATTTGGCAGCACCTGGTGCCGGCTTTTCGGTTTGCGTTTTTTCTGAAGTGGGGGGAGTCTTTGCAGATGGTGATGGCGGTAGAGTCATCGGTGGCTTGCGAATGACGGGTGGCCGTTGTGGTGGTGTTTTCCGCGATGACGATGCCTCAGCGGCAGGTTTGCCGGTCTCAGTGGTTGTCTGCTGCGAACCGGACTTTTTCTGATCGAGCAAAGTTGACATTGTCGAGGTGACTTCCCGGCGGGGTCTGAACCAGCCTGCCACGACAGACCAATCCCACTGAATGCGCCTCAAACCGACATCGAGAGGGACAAGACAGGCCAGCGCCACAAGAAACCAGTCAAAAATCGGACGTGAACTCTGGCGGGGTTCGCGCTCTTTCGGGAAGAGTTCGTCACTTTCTGGATCACCCGTCAAGACGCGCCCACCTGTCCTTTGGGCAATCTCTTCGAGTAACTGCCGGTTCGATCCAAACCGCAGATATTCCGGCGAGTAGGCCAGCACGAATCCGCCAAACGTCGATTCCTTCCGCTCAGCCGGTTGACCGTCCACGCCGATTTTTGTTCCCGCACCTGCCACCGAAACGTAGTAGCGGCCTTGCCCCCACAGCGGAACCAGCGCCTGATAGCGACGCGGCCCCACCTGCCGGAAAGTGAGGCTTTCCGAACGATCGTTCGGGCCACCGACGCGTCCGGAGATTTCCAGAAAGCCCTCTTCCGGGGCAAAATCTTCGACAATAACGACTCCCTGCGCTCCTTCGACATACGTGCTCAAGCGGAGTTGTGTGTCTTTGCGGATGCGGGCGATATCCGTGGTGAGCTGATTGAGGAAATCCTCATACTTGCCCCATGCCACCCAGTCCTTTCCCCAGTTCTTGCCAAGTTCCGAAGTGAAAGCCGCCGTCTTCCCTAACCCGTGCTGGCGAATCGCCAGAAGTGGATCCAGCTGCGACTCTTCCTCTTTCGAACCGGGCGGAACTTTGAGCACAACCTGAGCATCGGGCTTGGCGGTCGTGAGTACATACCCTTTCAACTCCGGTAATGAACTGATGCCTTTCAAAACTGGCGAACTCGAAGCAACTTCCGGGAAGAAATCGCGGTTTTGAAGCATCGACCGGCGGAGTGTCTTCGATTCTTTGATGAAGATCGCTGGTAGCTGATTCGGATTGGTCGGCTTGTAATAACGCCCGCCAGTAATCTGTGCGATCGATGTCATCGTCGGCGTATCCACATCTCCGTGTGGAAAGACAGCGACCGTGCTGATGGTCACCTTCGCGTCAATAAATCGCTTCAAGAGATCGGGCGAGGCTGGTGAAGGATCTCCATCGGAAATGATGATCATATGTTTCGACGAAGCATCGCTCGCTTCGAGTCCATCGATACCCATCTGCATCGTCTGCTGAAAACTGGGCATATCCCCAATCTCAGCTGAGTTAATCAGTAACGACAGCTCTTCGTACTTTCCTGCGGGTGTGAGTTCAAAAATCCATTTCTCACCATCGTTGTAGTCATAGGCCAGAACGCCCACTTCATCCTGTTCGCCCAGAACCTTAATGGCCTGCTTGGTGATTCGCTTGCCCCAGGTATTGCCCTCCGGGAATTCACAGGTATGCAGAATGATGGCCAGTGCTCCCTTAGGAAGCACCTTCTTCTGTGTGATATCCATCGTGACGGGAAGAATCTCTTCGACAGCCGTCCGGTGATATCCCCCGGGGCCAAAGCTCCCCGGCCCACCGACCATCAGAAAGCCAGTTCCCAGATCGAAAACACTGTCTTTGAGTGCCTGCAATTGAACGCCATCGAACTCATTGGCAGGGACATTCACAAACAAAATCGAGTCGTAAGGAATCAGTGAGGAAGGGTCTCGCGGAAAGTCGACTCCGGCCATCACATCAACTTGTTTTTTGGCCTTATTGAGAGACTCGACCAGTGGTTCCCAATCGAGTGGATTCCCCGTGGGATCGTAAACAACGAGGATTTTCCCCTCCCCTTCGACGACAATCCCACCCATGGCCATATTGTTTTGCGCCAGGCTGTCAGCTTCTGCCTCGGGTTCAATGGTGGCGGTATATTCATAGTATCCGGGCCGGCGTAAGGCGAGCGGGACTGCCAGGCGTGTCTTCCCTTCGCGATACGAAATCGTTTCTTCCACAATCGGCTGGCCGTTCTCGCGAACAACCAGCTTGCCCTGACCAGCCGACAAGGCCGAGACGATCACCGCCGCTTCATAGGTCTCGCCAATCTTGACGTTGCTCGGAAGATCAATTCGCTCGACCCAGACCTCATGTTCGTAGTCATATTCAATAGGCACCACATCGACAGAGATCTTACGGGATTTCAGTTCATCGAGAATACGGTCGAGACTCCCTTCAGTCTGAGATCCATCGGAAAACAGCACAATCTTCCCCGCCTGATCATCCGGCAGCATGGCGCTGGAAAGGGAAAGTGCCTGCTCGATATTGGTGGCATCACCACGAATATCGGTATTGAGTGCCTCGGCCAGAAACGTGGTACGAGGTGGTAATTCCACAGCCGCGTTACGCCCGAAGACTGACAGCCCGGCTTCATCGCGAGCCGGTTTTTTCGTGACAGTTTCTGCAATATAGCGCAGCACCTGATCCTTGGCTGAGCGGCCGATCGAATCGGACGTATCCAGCACATACATCAGTGATTGTCGGTCGTTCTCACGAACAGCGCGGGGTTCAGCCAGCAGAAATGCGAGGATTCCGACCATCGCCAGACGAACCCACAGTGCCATCCAGGATCGCAGCCACGGTAAGCCCGGCATCCCCGCCATGTGCAGCCACCAGACCCACACACTCAAGACCACCAGCGAGAGTAACCATGGCCGGGTCAACAGTAACACCCGACTGGCCTCCAGCCAGAAGGCAATGCCCACGGTCAAGACCATCGAGATGAGTAATGGCGCAACAGTCCAGGGCGTCACTGGCTTGCGAGCCGGTGGAAAAAGTCGCATCAGCAGGTACTGTGCTTGTTGCCACATCACTTAGAAAAATCTTGACCATTCAAGGAAAAACAAATCTGCCGAATCGTGCCATGAAAAGGGCTTGGTGAATACCCTGAATCTCTGGCTTTCAACGAGAAATTTTCCAGCAGACAATCCGGCGATTCCCCGTATCGGCCACATACAGCCTTCCCTCAGGATCGTAACACACTCCCCAGGGAGTCCGCAGTGGTTCGGCAGCAAAACCTCGTCCCATAAGTTCACCATTCGCGGAAAGCCTCGTCACCTGCCCGCTCGCATACTCGACAATCCAGAAATCAATCGCTTTTCCTGCCTCCGTTGAACCTGATGCAATGTCATAAGGATAAGCCAGTTCGGCCTGGTTGAAATCATTTTGCAAGAGCTTCCCCGTCTGTGCATCAAAAACCTGCACCCGGCTGTTGAAAGCATCGACAATGTAGAGTCGGCCCTCCGACCAGACGACACCGCTGGGCCTTTGAAATTCTCCCGGCCCCAGACCAAATCGCCCCATTTCCAGCACCATCTGACCATCGGTCGTCAGCTTCTGGCAGCGATCATTCGAGCCATACTCGCAAACATAGAGAAAGCCTTCCGGGTCTTGTGTAATCGCGACCGGATAAATGAACTCTGCTGGCCCTTTTCCTTCCTGCCCAAAGATATGGCTGATCGTCCCATCGGGATGAAAAATCACCACGCGATGATAATGTGTATCGGCGACGGCAATCCGCCCGTCATTCAGCACACAGATCCCTTCGGCTTTCCCGATGGAATACTCAGGCATATGCCACTTCCGCACGAGCTGATGCTCGCGGTCATAAATGAGCACACGGCCAGCGGTGTCGAGCACCAGCAATTCACCAGCGGGAGAAACACACAATCCGCGCGGTGCCGGGACAAGTGGCCCATCAGCCGGGAGCATCCAGCGCGTTTCCTCTGCGATGGCCACCCGGGGTTCATCAGCTTTCCAGCAACCGGATAAGTTGAGCAGCAGCGCAATGAAGAGCAGCAGTGGCAGCCACCGCAATCTCACACGGCTCCCAACCGGTGGAAAACTTCGCTGCCCGGCAACCCACAGAGTTCGTGATGTTTTTGGGCCAACTTCCATTTCGCGGGCATCAGGTTGGGCTGCCTGCTCTCGAAGAGCACGCAGTTCCAGTACAGAGAGCGGCCCGACGGTCTCCAGACTCTCCATCACGATCGAAGACTCGCTCGCAGCCAGTACCTCCACCTGTTCGGGACGCACATTCGCATGCGGCAACTCTTCACCCCACCAGAGTGCTTGCTCGTTCGTCAAAAACCAATTGGTCGCCCCGAGAATCCACGCCACTTCCTGTGTCTCGGGTGATCGATAAAGATCGACAGGCCGACCACTGGCCACCAGTTTTCCATCTTCGAGGATCAATAGATGATTGGCACATCCCAGCACGAGTTCCGGCTGGTGAGTGCTGTAGATCACGTTCGTCTGTTGCTCCTTCCAGTAACGAGTCAAACTCTTCCAGAGTGTTTGCGTCAAACTTGCCTGCAGATGAACGCAAGGCTCATCGAGGACAAGCACCGGTGCATTCGAAATGACGGCTCGCGCCAGGCTCAGCCGGGATTGTTCGCCTTGCGAGAGCTGGCTGGGCAACCGATGTGCGGGGTGCAGTTCAAACAATGAAATCCAGTCTTCCACCTGTGCCTGGCTTGAACCAACTGGGGCTGTGGCCTGCAAATGCTCGGCAATCGTCAGATCGGGCCAGAGGCCGAAATCGGCAGGCATCCAGGCGATGGGCAAAGTCAAGGGTTCATGGATTGCTTGATTGTAAGCCGTATGGTTCCACTGGAGCTTCCCGGAACTCGGCTCTTCGAAGCCAGCCAGCAGATTCAATAGCGTCGTCTTCCCAGCTCCCGATGGCCCCATGACGGCTGTCAGACCACAGGGTATGGTCGTGGTGATCGTCTCCAGCCGCTCACGACGGGCACTGGGCCGAACAGTTCTCGCCAGGGCCGAAACGTGATCAAGCTGGCAAAGACCAGAAGGAGCTGACAAAGAAAATCCTCAATTCACACAGGCGGCATGAAACGAAGTCATGCACTCCACGACAGTTGATGCAAGCAACACCCTTCAGCCTAAGAATTTCGAGTCTGCCGGGCAATCACCATCGACGGCCCGGGGATTGTGTGCCGGGAATCGTATGACCTGGGACGTATGCCCGAGGATCGCATGCAGATAGAGATCAGCATCGCCAGCACTGAGAGCAGGGCGAACGGCACGATCGCCAGCAGCAGGGCTTCTGCTGTCAATGCCGCCGAATGACCGTAATGCATAAAGTTGTAGAGCCTGACTGTGCCAGTAGCCATTCCGGTGGGTGCCAGTAACGCAGTCAGCAGCACATCCGCACAAGCGAACGTCGCGATCAGCACTCCGAGCCATAACCTGGGCTTGAGGGCCACTTGAAACCGCCAATTCGCCAGTTTTTGAAAAGTTGAACCTGTGTGGAATCCTTGGGAAATCGTTTGATCGAATCCCATTTCTGTATGGGCCACTCGACGCAATCTCCACTGGCCGTGCAGCCTGAGCACTTGATCTGCGAGCGAGAGAGCAGCGACCGGCCGCCTGGATTGCAGCATCGACTCCACCAGCCATGCCAGAGGAAAGATCTTGATCACCACACCAGCGAGCAGCCAGAGAGGCAGGCTCATGCGCCAGCCTGTGGCATCTGCAAGAGTGACACTCAGACCACGAAGCGTCAGCCCGATGGTCAATGCTCCCAATAGGCCCAGCGTCAACAGCCCATACCCTAACCATCTGGCGAATTCAAACTGTATGCGTCCTGCAGAATGTGTCAGACTCCTGGTCGTGTATTGAGCCAATCCCAGGGCGATCATGGTGGCTGTGGTCGCAAGCAGCAGGCTGGTCACCACTTCATTCAACAAAATCACGCGCTGTCGGCCACCTTGCCACAGGTACTGTCCCATCCCCCAGGCGTCTTGCATGATCAGCCAGACGAGGGGCGAGAACATCACACCCAGCAGTACCAGCCACAGGCCTCCTCCGACAACACTCCATCTTTCCAGCTTCGATGGTCGATTTTCAGCCGAATTTTGATGTGGCTGAAGATTGCCTGTGACGAAAAAGCTGTGCTGAGTTTGACCAGCGAGTGCCAGCAGTAACGCGATCACGGCTGGAAAAATCACCAGTTTTAAGGTCTGGTTCAGCGGTAAACCTCCCGCATGATCGACAAAGAGATCATCGGTCCATGTTCTCACCCCCAGGAGTGCACTCAGTTCAAACTCCTGAAAAGTGAACAGCAGCACGAGAGCGAGAGCCCATTTCCAGCGCGACCAAGAGCCGCGAAACCGAGGCCATAGAGGTAAGGGGCGATGCTGCCGGGCCAATTCCCGGCCCAACCACTCTGCAGACGATGAGCTTTCTTGCCGAGGTCCGCACAAAATCAGCAGCAGGGCCAGAGGTGTCATCCGCATCAGCAGTAGCCCCTGATAGACCAGTTCGCCTTCGATAATGGAAAGCCCGGTGCGATTCCAGGCGTATGTCAGGAGCAGGGGGGGGACCATCCACACGATAACAGCGAGGACTGCGATCCAGGGTCTGACGAAAACAGAAAATCTGGTCTCAGTTCGCCAGAACGAGGCCATCGACCACGCCAATGGCCATGCGAGACTCGTGACGAGAATCGCTCGCAGTAATGTGAGGATGACCGACTCTGTCATTCTCATCGAACGACATCCTCTTGCCTTAACCAGTTGACGGCCTGTTCGCGGGCCTTGGTCAACTCTCCATTTCCGACCATGGTGGCGAGTGGCCACGCTTGCTGGCGAAGAGTCATCCATGGTTTCACTTCTTCGGGAAGCTGCTCTTCAGCAACTGTTCCCAGTGG